>CAYTQR010000023.1:0-10068 GCA_964440045.1 uncultured Planctomycetaceae bacterium
TAGCAGGCGCGTTAGCCTTATCAAGCATCTCCTCAAGATTAATCTTGTTTGTGTCATAGAGATCCCACAAATGGTCATCCAACAGCTGCATACCAAGCTTTTTTCCGGTTTGGATACTCGAGTTAATCCTATAGGTTTTATTCTCACGGATAAGATTGCTAATCGCAGGTGTTACAACCATAAATTCATAAGCCGCAATCCTGCCCCTGCCCTGCTTCAAAGGGCAGAGCACCTGGCTTAGAACCGCTATAAGATTCGTACTCAACTGACTGCGTACCTGCTCCTGCTGGTCAACCGGAAAAACATTGATAATTCGGTTGATTGTGCCCTGACAGCCTGTGGTATGAACTGTGCTGAACACAAGATGTCCCGTTTCAGCCGCGGCAATAGCGTTTTGCATCGTCTCAAGGTCCCGTAACTCACCAACAAAAATAACATCCGGGTCCTGCCGAAGGGATCTCCTTATAGCTTCGCCAAAAGTCGGCACATCAACACGGACTTCGCGTTGGTTTATTATTGATTTTTTATGCGGGTGATAATACTCAATCGGTTCTTCAATCGTAATTATGTGCCGGTCAAGCGATTCATTTACATAGTTAATCATAGCCGCAAGTGTCGTGGTTTTTCCGCAGCCGGTCGGCCCTGTTACAAGAAAAAGACCCCTCGGTCTGCGGCAAAGGGCCGCACAAATCTTCGGCAACCCTATATCGTCAAAACTCAACAATGCCGTAGGTATGAGCCTTAAGACAATAGCAATATTGCCTTTCTGTTTAAAAACAGCCGTTCTGAACCGTCCCACGTCCCCGAATGCAAATCCAAAATCTGTGCCGCCCACTTCCTGCAGTTCACTTTGTTTTTTGTCCGGTGTGATACTCTTCATAAGCGAGATAGTATCTTCGGGTTCAAGTATTTTGGTCTCAAGTGGCCTTAATCTGCCGCCAACTCTTAATACCGGCGGCCTGCCAACCGTAAGATGAAGGTCAGAAGCACCCATTTTTATACACGCTTCAAGAAGTCTGTCTATATGTACCGTAGCCATATTCAAATTCCTGCCAAATTATATCACTCAAGCATAATACCTTCCGACTGGGAGTGCTTTGCCACTTCCTCAGGAGTAGTTATACCCTTAAATATTTTTTCCTTGCCGTCTTCAAGCAAACCTTTCATACCTCCGGCCTTTGCAGCCTTGCGAAGCACTGTCGCCGAAGACCTGGCAAATGCAAGCTCCCTCAATTCAGTAGTCATTTCCAATATTTCAAAGATACCTCTTCTACCTTTGTAGCCGGTATTATGGCATTTACTGCAGCCGGCGCCCTTATAAATCGAATTATTTTTGAAGTCTTCCGGTTTGATATCCAACAATCGAAGGTATTGCGGGTCGGGATGTTCATCTACAACCTTACAACCGTCACAAATTGTTCTTACAAGACGCTGAGCCATTATAGCCTGAATTGAGCTGGCAACGAGGAAAGGCTTTACGCCCATATCAATCAGACGAGTAATAGCGCTGGGGGCATCATTTGTATGCAGAGTGCTAAAGACCAAATGCCCCGTTAGTGCGGCTTGTATCGCTATATCTGCAACTTCACCATCACGGATTTCACCCACAAGAATCACATTCGGGGCCTGTCGCAGCATAGCTCGCAGAATCTTGGCAAAAGTCAGTTCAATATCCTCCTTGATCTGACACTGATTAATGCCGGTAACATTATATTCAACCGGGTCTTCAGCGGTAATAATTTTTTTGTCGGGTCTGTTAAGCTCTTTCAATGCCGAATAAAGCGTCGTACTTTTACCGCTTCCGGTAGGCCCTGTAACGAGAAAAATACCGTTCGGCCTTTTAATAATTTTCATGAATTGTTGATAATCTTCTTCGCCCAAACCAAGCGCCCGAATACCTATATTAATCGATTCGGGCTTGAGAATACGAAGCACTACGCTTTCGCCGTGATAACCCGGAAGCGCCGAAACACGAAAGTCAATTTTACTGTCGTCGATTTCTCTTTGTATTCTACCATCCTGCGGCAAACGTCTTTCAGATATATCCATACCGGCTAAAATTTTCACACGAGTCATTACAGAGGCCTGCATATGCTTTGGGATATTGTCCCGCTCAGCGCAGACACCGTCAACACGATAGCGAACCCTTATGCGGTCAGCCATCGGCTCAATATGAATATCACTTGCTCGCAGGCGAACCGCCTCATCAATAAGCAGATTCACCAGCCGAATAACTGGTCCTTCATCATCTCCATCTGCCTCCTCTGCCCGCTGGATTTCGGCTTCAAGTGTATGTCCTTCTTCAGCAAGTTCTGCTGCCGTTGCATCGATGCTGCTTCTCACATCGTCAAGACTGCGGTCAATAAAAGCGCGAATCTTAGTGGGGCTGGCAATACAAGTATCTATCTCACTATTAAGACGAAACCGCAAAATATCCAGTGTATCCAAATCCTGAGGGTTGCTGATTATGAGTTTTAACCTGCCGTTCTCTTTGCTCATTGGCAAAACGTTGTATTTCTGAACAATCTCCTCAGGAATGAGCTTTAGTGTACTCTGCGAAATCGGATGCTTGTCAAGGTTTACATATTCAAGACCAAACTGGTGGGCAACCGCTTTGCTGACATTATCCTCAGAGACCAGCCCCAACTCAATCAGAGTCTGGCCAATACTTTGCTTTTTATCCCGGCCGGTCTTTAGCGCTTTAACAAGCTCTTCTTTGCCAACCAAACCACTTTTATAAAGTATTTCGCCTAATTTTCTTCGTTTTTTCGCCATAAAGCCTATTTGGATATATTTTCATAATGCTGTAGGTAGCAATTATAACAATATCGGCTAAATGATTCAACCTCCCAATTTCAATCTGAGTAAATTTAGGGTATTTTGGCAAGTTCTTAGTCTGATAAAATCTCTATTTCTCGGCCCAAATAAAAATCGCTGCGTATCGATGCCTTGGGCAGACGCTATGGAAATATATACCAATCCTACGGGTTTTTGTTCGGTTCCGCCTGCCGGGCCGGCAATTCCGGTAACAGCTATAGCAAAATCCGCACCCGATTTTTTCCTGGCCACTACGGCCATAGCCTCTGCAACCTCGCCACTGACCGCGCCGAACCGTTCAATTAACCCTTTTTCTAACCCAAGTTCCGATATCTTTGCCTCATTGCTATATGTAACCCAGCCGTGAGTAAAATACCCGCTCGCCCCCGACACATCCGTAATCATTTTAGCTATAAGGCCGCCTGTACAGGATTCGGCTATGGCAAGGGTCTTTTTTTTCTCCAAAAGTTTCTGCCCCACAACTTCAGCAAGACTCTGCTCGTCAAAACCATAAACAAGCCTGCCAAGAATACCGCAAAGTTTTTCAACGTCCTCTGCTGCCATTATTTCAGCGCTATTTTTGTCCTTTGCCCGTGCGATAATATGCAGCGTGATAATTCCGCGATTTACAGTACAGTTTATCTGCGGATTTCTATCCCGGTTCATCAAATCACCTAACATCTCGGCAATAGTCGATTCGCCGGCGCCGATACACCTGATTTTTCTTACAACTAAATAATCACTTTGGGGAATTTCCTCCAACTTTGGCAAAACGAATTTTTCAAACATCTGCTGCATCTCGGAAGGTACGCCCGGCATTGCTGCAATTATTTTTTTATCGTTTTCACAAAATATTCCCGGTGCAGTACCCAGATTATTTTCAATTTCGCTTGCCCCTGCGGGAAGATATGCCTGGATTTTGCTCTTTTCGGGCATTGGATAGTTTCTGGCTGCAAAAAATTTCTTTATTTTCTCCTCAATTTCACCGTGATATTCGAGTTTAACGCCCAGAAATTGGGCAATTGCATCCCTTGTCAGGTCGTCATCGGTCGGGCCGAGACCGCCCGTGATTAAAATAACATCCGCCTTGCCGGCTGCGTATTCGATCGCGTTTTTAATCTCCTCAACATCGTCGCCAACAGAACAATTGTAAACCACAGGTATTGATACTAACAGCAGTCTGCTGCAAAGCCAACTGCTGTTAGTATCTACGGCATAACCGTTTAAAAGCTCGTTACCTACAGTTATTATCGCAACATTAATTTGCATATAATCATAAATATAAGCCAAAAAACAACTTTTGACAAGCCCGGTTAGAGACAAGGCATATGTGATGCCTGATGGCCGTCTCGGACGGCCTGTCTCTAACGGGGCAACCGGCTGACTGTATTGCCATTATTTCGCTATTACTTATTGGCAAATGGTGATTTTTGGCATATAATAATTATAAATGGCAGTGAGTGACTTTAAACGTAATGACACTGTAAGGATATTATTATGAAGTATAATGGGGTTATCCAAAGAAAATTTACCCTTCTTGACAAACATTTGCTTGAATTGCAAAAACATCTCAAAGATGTAAATTTTGCGGTTTTTAAAAACGACTGGGCGTTTCGATGTATGACTGAACGTTCTTTGCAGGTTATGGTCGAAATCGTTATTGATATTGCGGAACGTATTATTGCGATTGAAAGTGCGGGGCCGGCAGCTACTTCTGCAGAAGCCCTTGAGAAACTGGAAAAGCTCGGTGTAATCAAATCCGCTCAGTCCTATGGCAATATGATTAAATTCCGCAACCTTATTGTTCATCAATATGAAGAAATCGACCCTGAGATAGTTTTCAATATTGCAAAAAATCAGCTTGATTCGTTCAGAACGTTTCGGGATGAGATTGACAGGGCATGAAATTTGACATCGATAAATTATCAGATTCACTCAGCGAAAAATGCCCCGAAGTAGTTTTTGCACTTCTGCACGGCTCGGCACAGAATGGTTTCGTCGAAAAAAGCAGTGATATTGATATAGCCGTCTATACTAATGGAAAAGCCAATTTTAGTCTCTATCAACGCCTTTATGATACCGTTGCTTCTGTAGTTCCGCAAGCTGAGGGTGATATCGGAATTTTAAATAATGCCGAGGCTGTTTACCGTTTTGAGGCATTAAAGGGTAAATTGCTTTTCAGCCGTGACGTTGAAAAGTTCCTCGAATTTTTCTCATTTACCTGCAGGGAATATGAAAACCAGATTGCTGATTACGAAAGACAGCACAAGTATCGCCTCGAAGCAAAAAATCCGGGAGATTAACTCCGGACTGCAATTTTGGATTTCAAAAATGAAAAGAAAACACGGACTTTTTCAACAGCCCCACAGCCACCCATTTTCTTTATTTTGCTTTGTGCCTTAGTGTCTTGGTGGCTATACAAGTTTTTCCGGTTCTTCGAGCAGTTTTCCAACGAGACCTAAAAACTGCGCCGCTTCTGCACCGTTTGCTATCCTGTGATCGACCGCCAGCGTCATTTTCATAAGTTTCCCAGTCGACACATCGCCGTCGCCCGGCACACAGGCATCCGTTATTTTTCCAACGCCGAGGATACTGCATTGGCCCGGCACAACAATGGGTATAAACGAATCAATACCCAGCGGACCGAGATTACTTATGGTAATACATCCGCCTTCGAGGTCTTCGAGCGTCAGCTTTCCGGTATTGGCGCGTTCGATAAGAGCGGTGCGGTATTCCGCAATCTCGGTGAGGTTCTTTTTGTCGACGTTTTTTATAACTGGTCCGACCATACCCGCTTGTGTGGTTACGGCAAGACCTATACCAATAGAATCGGCAAGCAGGATATCATCACCATCGAGTTTGCCTGTCATAATCGGCCATCTCTCAAAGCCGAGCGACAACGCCCGAATTAGAAAATCGTCTAAGGTTATTTTAACCTTGTTTTTTTTATTCAGTTTTTCCTGATGCCCAGCCAGTCCGGCGGCATCGACGGAAATATTTAGATAAAAGCACGGTTTTTGGGATTTTGACTGGACCATTTTTTCCGCGGTTATTTTAGCTAATCTGCCCAGCTGTACTTTCCGGCCGAGCTTGTACTGGCTCCGGTCTTGCGCGGCAGCGTTTAAATCGGTCTGGGTTATTTCGTCACTCGAAGTTTTTATAACCGCTGAGGCGGCTATTTTTAATTGGTTATTTTGACTGAGGACGGCATCGATATCGATTTGCTCGTTTTCGTCGCCGAGCACTAAAAGAACCTGGCCAACCAGTACAATCTGACCCGGCTTAGCTAAAATGCCCTTTACGTAACCTTCTTCGGGTGATTCCAGTTCGAGTGTAACTTTATCGGTTTCGATTTCGAACAGGTAATCACCTTTTTTGACATGCTGATCGACTTTGACCAGACATTCTAAAATAGCGCCTTCTTGCATCGACTGGCCCAGTTGCGGCAGTTTGACTTCCTTTATCATAAATTGCTTTCCGTCTTCGGTTAATTTCCGTGAAAAATACTTTAATAAATACAGATTGTCAATACTTGAAAACTCAGCCCAAATTGGTTAGGGTATGGACAAATCAAACAATATTATTTTCGGCTTAAACTATGGCTCAAAACAAAATTGATATAGAACAGGTAAAACAGGTCGCCAAATTGGGCAGGCTGGACTTGACCGAGGCCGAAATCGCACAATTTACTACTCAGCTCGGCGCTATTCTCGAATATGTGAAGAAACTCGACCAGCTTGATACGAGCAAGGTCGAGCCTTTGGCACATTGTCTGCCGATAAATAATTGTCTCAGAAAAGATGAAGTAGAACCATCATTGGGAACTGACAAGACCCTTGCCAATGCTCCGGAAAATGATGGACAGTTTTTCATGGTCCCCAAAATCCTTGAAGAGTCGGGCGGGTTTTAACGAATATGAGCGAAAAAATCTTAAATCTTACTTGCAAGCAACTGCGGGACTCAATCGCCAAAGGCCAGGTGAAAAGCAGTGATGCTGTTTCTGCGGTTTTTGAAAGAATAGAAAAACACGATACCCAAATCGGTGCGTTTTTAAACACCTTCAAACAGGATGCCCTGGCGAGGGCGGAAAAAATCGATGAAAAAATTGCTAAAGGTCAATCTGTCGGTGTTCTTGCAGGTGTGCCGATAGCGGTTAAAGATAATATGTGCACAATATTTGGCACAACTACCTGTGGGTCAAAAATCCTTGAAAATTTCCATTCGCCTTACAATGCGACAGTAATAGAAAAACTCTTGGCCGCCGATGCGGTCATAATCGGTAAGACAAATCTTGATGAATTTGCGATGGGCTCGAGTACTGAAAACTCCGGCCTGAAAAAAACGGTTAATCCCTGGGACAAAAGCAGGGTGCCGGGCGGGAGCAGCGGCGGCTCGGCTGCTGCGATGGCGGCGCAGATGTGTTTTGCTGCACTTGGCTCCGATACGGGCGGTTCTATCAGACAGCCGGCCAGTTTTTGCGGAGTTGCAGGACTTAAACCGACTTACGGCAGAGTCTCACGATACGGACTTGTCGCTTACGGTTCGAGTCTCGACCAGATTGGGCCTTTGACAAAAAATATCGAAGATTGTGCACTGATGCTGAATGTTATCGCAGGCCACGACGAAAAAGACAGTACAAGCGTTGATAAAAAGACTGCGCCTTTGTGTGATTTTCTGGGCGGTATCGAAAAAGATGTAAAAAATCTGAAAATTGCTGTTGTGCCGCAGTTGTTCAAAGGCGCTGACAGCAAAGTTGTCCGAAGCGTTAAAGATGCGATAGAGATTTACAAAAAACTCGGTGCAGAAATCATTGAAATAGAAATGCCGCACTTTGAATACGCGATAGCTGCATATTACTTAATCGCTACTGCTGAGGCGTCAAGTAATCTTGCCCGCTACGACGGCGTGCATTACGGCCATAGAACCAAAAATGCAGGCGATTATATCGAGGTTTATACTAAATCGCGTGCCGAGGCGTTTGGGACAGAAGTAAAGAGACGTATTATGCTCGGAACATACGCGCTGTCCAGCGGCTATTATGATGCCTATTATCTAAAGGCGCTGAAGGTGCGAAACCTTATACGTAACGATTTTACCGCAGCGTTCGGCAAAGCTGATTGTATCATAATGCCGACAAGTCCGACGACTGCGTTTAAAATCGGCGAAAAAACTGCTGACCCGCTGCAGATGTACTTATCCGATGTCTATACTATCGCTGTTAATCTTGCAGGCGTTCCTGCCATCAGTATTCCGTGCGGATTCGATAAAGATAATCTTCCCGTAGGATTGCAGATAATCGCACCTGCCTTTGGCGAAGAGAAACTGTTGCAAACAGCCCGGATGTTTGAAAGCCAAACGGATTTTCATAAGAAAAAACCCGAACTATGACAAATAGTGATTATAAAATTATTGTTGGTCTCGAAATTCACGTACAGATGGCTACGCGGACGAAGATGTTCTGCGGCTGTGAGCTTGCATTTGCGGCTCAAGCCAACAGTAAAGTCTGCCCGGTTTGTCTCGGACTGCCTGGCGCTTTGCCGGTAATGAACTACCAGGCAGTTGAATTTGCGATTCTTACAGCGACAGCTCTCAACTGCAAAGTCGCGGAATTTACCAAGTGGGACAGGAAAAGCTATTACTACCCGGATTTGCCGAAGAATTATCAGATAAGCCAATACGATTTGCCGATCGGTTCGAATGGCTTTATAGAAATTCCTGTATCAGGCGGAAAAACGAAAAAAATCAGGATTTTAAGAGTTCACCTTGAAGAAGATGCGGGTAAAAACGTTCATACATCCGGCAGTTTTTCACAGGTTGACCTCAACAGGGCAGGGACTCCTTTGCTGGAGATTGTAACCGAGCCGGATATGAACAGTGCCGAGGAGGTAAAATCTCTGGCGGTAGAATTACAGCGGATTGTACGGTTTCTCGGTGTTTCACAAGCGGATATGCAGAAAGGACATATGCGGTTCGAGCCGAATGTTAATCTTCATATTAAAAAGGATGGCAGCGAACACAAAACGCCGATAACGGAGGTTAAAAATCTTAACAGTTTCAAGGCTCTTGAAAAAAGCGTGGCATTTGAGGCACAAAGACAGTTCGATGATTTTCTTGAGGGTGGCGATTGTTTACAGAGCGGCAACAAGAAGACCTTCGGCTGGGATGATGTGAAGGGGGTTACCGTTTTACAGAGAGAAAAGGAAGAGGCACATGATTATCGTTACTTCCCAGACCCGGACCTTGTGCCGGTGGTGGTAAATGAAAAATGGCTTGGCCAAATAACGGCAGGACTTTGCGAATTACCCTTACAAATGCAGAGCCGATTTGTCCGCGAATATGGTTTAAGCGATTATGACGCCGGCGTTTTGACGACGGATAAGGTAATGGCCCAGTATTTTGATAATACTGTAAAAGCCGGGGCAGATGCAAAAAGGGTTTGCAATCTTATCACGCAGACGGGAATGAAGATTGCCAATGAGAAGAACTGCAGCGTTGCCGCCCTTGGTATAGAGCCGCAAAGACTTGCCGCCCTTGCGAAGATAACCGATGCCGGCCGGATAAGCGCAACAGCGGCTGTCACTATTTTTGAGAAAATGGTCGAAAGCAAAGACCAACCCGACCAGATAGCCAAACAGTTTAATCTTCTTCAGACGAGCGATGCGGGTGAACTTGAAAAAATTGTTGATGAGGTAATAGCTGCAAATTCTCAGGCTGTTGAAGATGCCGAAAGCGGCGGCAAAAAGAGCAAAAAGGCGCATGGCTTTTTGATGGGGCAGGTAATGCAGAAGAGCAAGGGGACGGCAAATCCGCAGGTAGTTACCAGGATTTTAGGCTCAAAATTAAAGGGTCCCGGCTGAAAGCTGTCCAAAGAAAATCATACATAAGTTTTTATTATTAAAAAAGTTACACATATTTTTTTTTGGCCTTGCAAATAGTTATCAAATCCTTATAATTACACAGCTTTAAAGGGTTTAACAGAACTTAATCTTATTGGAACTAAAGGCTTATGTCACGAGTATGTCATTTTTTAGGCAAGAGAACGACGACAGGCAATACGATTTCCCATCGCGGCAAGGCTAAATACCTTGGCGGTGTTGGTGTAAAGACCACCGGCATAACGAAAAGAAAATTCAAGCCGAACATCCAGAAGGTCCGTGCCATTATCGATGGCAAAGTCTGCAGAATCAAAGTCTCGGCAAAGGCTATAAAAATGGGCCTGATAGAAAAACCAATGAAAAGAGACTATAAGCC
>CAYTQR010000023.1:10078-18872 GCA_964440045.1 uncultured Planctomycetaceae bacterium
AAGAACGGGGGTTTTTATTTGCGGCAGATTAAAAATAAGATATCAAATCTTCTTAAGGTAATCTATTTCGACTTTTGTGAGTTCTCTGTATCTCCCGATGCCGAGATGGTAGAGGGAGATTTTGCCGATTTTTGTTCTTTTAAGCGAAGTTACATTATAGCCGATTTTGGCCATTGCTCTGCGAATCTGCCTGTTAAGGCCCTGATGGAGTTTTATTTCGAGCAGGCTCTCGGCATTGTGAGCCTTTAGGATTTTCAGTCTCATCGGTCCTGTTTTGCCTTCAGCGAGCCAGATGCCTTTTTTCAGCTTTTCAACCGCTTCTTTTGTGATTTTACCTTTAACACAGACCACATAGGTTTTGGCAAGCTGGTGCCTGGGGTGTGTCACTTTGTTGGAAATGGCAGTATCATTGGTTAAAATTATTGCCCCGGTCGTATCGGCGTCGAGCCTGCCGACGCAGAAAATCCGGCTTTGACAATCGACTAAGTCTATCGCCTTTCTCCTGCCGCCAGGGTCGTGATTTGTGCATAAAACGCCTTTGGGCTTATTAAGCAGATAGTAAACTTTCTTCTCCGGCCGCAGTTTTTGCCCGTCAACCGTAATGACATCGGTTTCTATATCCGCAAAGGCAGGCAAAGTATCGACGATTTGCCTGTTGACCCTGACCAGACCGTCAAGAATCAGCTGTTCGCAGTTCCTGCGGGAGTCAACCCCTGCGGCGGCAAGGATCTTCTGTAATCGCTCTTTTGGCATAATAGAATACCTAAAAATATCGCTTTTGCTGTAAGTATATAGCCCCAAAACCGCTTATGCCACAAAGACTTTGAGGATTTAGGTAATTTTTAGTTGACTGAAAACCAGTTTTATACGATAATTGTCCCATACCTTGGGTGTATGGGTGTAGAAATTAATTGTTTTAATATCCGTTTCAGGAGATTATAGATGGCTGTCGCTCGTCAAAGTCAAAGCAGCACAATGCTTTATACTGCTGTTATGTTTGTCGGTCTGTTTGTTATCACTATGATTCTTACAGTTGTATTTTATCTAAAGTCTGAAGACTGGCGAAACCAGTACGTCATCAGCCAGAAGGAGCAGGACAAATTTGCGACTCAAAGCCAGATGCGCAATATTGGTGCACTCGTCGGCCAGGCACAGAAAAACGAAAGCAGGCTTAGCCAACTCCTCGGATATATCGACAAGTTGTATGCTATGTTTGTTGGTCTTGACCCGCAGGATACGAGCGCAGAAGTAAAAGTGTCCCAAATGCTCGAAAAATATAATGATGCTCTGATGAAATTGCCTAAGGGAACGGCACTTTCTACCGATGCCAATGGCCCGGGTCTTGTCAGCCTGATAGAAATTTACGACAGCAAACTGACACAGCAAACGGAACTTGCCGACCAGTTACAATCGCAGCTTGACCAGTTGAACGATGAATATGATATTGCCAGACAAGCCTCTGTGCAGGGGGGGGGAGAATTCAGGGCTCAAATCAGATCTGCGCAGGAAGAGGCGAACAGTGTCCAGCAAAGTTATGACCAGCTCGAAGAACTTATGAAGCAAAAAGCTACTGAGCAAGTGCAGACGCTTATGAAGCAGAGAGATGACGCCATTGAGGACAAAAAGAAAACCAGGCAGGAACTGTTAGAAACCCTCAGCAAGCTGAGCATTACACAAAACAGATTACAGGAAACTTTGAGCAGACTCGATGTATTGAAACCCCGGCCGAAAGAAGATATTGCCGCCTATCAGCCGGACGGACAGGTTATTACCGTTGATACCGCAACAAACATCGTATTTATAGATATCGGACAGGAAGATAAGGTTTACGCGGGATTGACTTTTTCCGTTTATGACAGAAACGCGCCTATCCCGACCGATGGTTCAAGCAAGGCTGAGATTGAAGTCTTTAATGTTGATAAGAATACCGCTGTTGCAAGAATAAACAGCAGGAAAAATCCTATTGCCCAGGGCGATGTAATTATAAACCTTATCTGGGACAGCAAGGTTGTTAACAGGTTTGTTGTTGCAGGAGACTTTGATTTCGACGACGATGGAAATGTTGACTCGGACGGCGCCGTAAAAATAAAACAACTTGTTGAAAACTGGGGCGGGAAAGTTGAAAATGTCGTAACAATTGATACGGATTTTGTCGTACTCGGCGCTCCGCCGCAGGTAAACAAAAAGCCGACGCTTGATGAAATAGAAGCAGACCCTATGGCTATGGATAAATCTGAAGCCTCTATGAAGGCCTCGGCGCAGTATCAGGAAGCCAAAGGCCAGGCAAAAGACCTCTTTATCCCGGTTTTCGGCGTAAGAAGATTCCTGAACTTTATCGGCTACGAATCCACGGCCTCGGGCACAAGGCTAAACGCATACTAAATCAAGATGAAGCATTTTGCGCTGCCGGTTCGATACCGACCGATGCGATGTAAACTTCGCCTGTGTATTCTAATGATGCTGTGTTAGTAAAACCTTTCTTCGCTGCGGCGAATGTAACCGTTATCGCTGCTTTTATTGCTGTCCCAGCCGCAACTGGCGTATCACAATCCAGCCCCGACGGAATATCAACAGCTACAATTCGTTTGTTAAGTGAATTTATTGCATTTACGACCCTGTCGAACCCGCTGCGAAGTTTACCCGAAAAACCTGTACCAAAAATTGCATCTACAAGCAAATCGCAATTTTCTGCCGAACTTTCGATATTCCTTTCAATATCTCCGCAAGCAACATCAAGTTCCTCTATTAAAATGCCCATCTTGCAGGCGATTTTGTAATTTATTTGGGCATCACCTTTTATCTTCGAGCTTTGCCCGCAGAGAACAATTTTTGCTTCGAAACCGGCATTTTTCAAATGCCTTGCGATTACAAAACCGTCACCGCCGTTGTTGCCGGTGCCGCAGAAAATACAGGCTTTCGTGCCGCCCAGTTTTTTCAGCTCGCCAATTACAATTTCCCCGCAGCCTCGGCCGGCATTTTCCATCAACACAACGCCCGGCACACCGGCCTTATTTATTGCCCATGCGTCAAAATCACGCATCTGCTGCCTTGTTAATACCAAATCATTTTTCCGGTCGAATTTTCTTATCATATTTTCGATTATACTCTCAAATCAAGGACCGTCAATAAATTGCATTAACTGTTGATTATCCCAGACTATCAGGTACTATGTTTATTGAGAATATGAATCTCGTTAGACCTCTTTAATGTCATACGGATTTTAGTTGTGAAAAGGCAAGACGTGTTTTATATAAATTGTACAAATAATTTAAAAGTAAGTGAGGTCTAACGGGATGAATATCCTTCTGACAAATGACGATGGGGTTTTTGCGCCAGGCATAGCCGCAGCTTATGCCGAACTGACCAGCCTTGGCGATGTAACTGTTGTTGCCCCTGCCGATAGAATGAGCGGTGCAGGACACAGCATCACAGTTTTTGAGCCGTTGGCTTGCGAAAAGGTCGAGGTAGAAGGTCAATTTACCGCTTATGCTGTAAGCGGTTCGCCGGCAGACTGCGTTAAGCTTGCGATTATGGAGTTATGCCCTAAAAGGCCGGATATTGTCATCAGCGGGATTAACAACGGCGCCAATGTGGGCATTAATGTATATTATTCCGGCACAGTGGCAGCAGCTATAGAGGCGGCATTCTATCGAATACCGGCAATTGCGATAAGCTGTGCTCACGAAGAACAGATGGACTTCAAAACCGCTTCCAGATACTGCATCGAGGTTATAAATAAGATACCAACTGCAAATTTATCGGGTGTTATAAATATCAATATCCCCATGCTTTCAAACGGCCAGCCTAAAGGAGTCAAGGTAGTACCGCAGTCAACGATGGGTTTTGAGGAGCATTTTGTCAAGCAGCAAAGCGATGCAGGACGAGACCTCTATCAGCTTACAGGCGGAAATCCTCTGGATAAAAATATACCCTCAGATACGCTCGCACTGACTGCCGGCTTCATTACTGTTACCGCTTTGGGGTTTGATATGACAGATTATAAAAATATGGAAAAACTCCATCAGATAAAATGGTGATTTAAGGAAAGTTTTATGGCTTCCAAAAAACAATCAAAAATCTGTATTGTAACTGTTATAGGAAAAGACCGTGTGGGCATCATTGCCAAACTTGCCAACGCGATGGCCCGTGCAAATATCAATATTATTGACGTTAACCAGAAAATTATGGAAAACTACTTCGTTATGACGATGGCGGTCGATATTGCCAAAGCGACAATCAGTATCCCGCAGGTCCATAAACGCCTGGACAAAATAGCAGATGAAATGAAACTGAAAATTGTCTTCCAGGATGAAAACATCTTCAAAATGATGCACCGAGTGTGAAAAAACCGCAAAAACAGGGGGTGAAAACCAGAAAAACTAAAAAATTTTGTGCTTTTTATATTTTTTATTCTTATTATTTAAATAAGTAATACGTTAGGAAGAGATTATATATCCTAATTAATATAAGGATAGGGGGTTATGCCGGAACCACTTAAATATCTGCCGGAAATGGAAGATAATGAAGATATGCCGATGAAAGAGCCTGACGACAAGCGCAGCGGCCAGGATCAGCGGCAATTTTCATTCGGCCGTCCATATCCAGACCGCAGGGACGGCTTAGATCGGCGAGGAGGAAGTAAGGAACCAAAGGAACTACCGGATTAAGGGGATATTCTGCCTGCAAAGGACAGCCTAAACAATCAATCCTTGAATTTGGCGACGACGAATGTATGGTCGCTCGGTTTTGTAAGAGTTCTTGGTTTACTGTCGATAAGACAATCCACACATTTTTTCGCCATCGGCTCTGTACCCATTATATGGTCGAGCCGCCAGCCGAGGTTTCTTCTAAAACCATTGGGCTGACGATAATCCCAGAATGTAAACTTGCCCGGCGCCGCATTGTGTAATCGGAAAAGATCGACAAAACCCCAGTCGGTAATTTTTTTCAGCAAATCCGTAATCTCCGGATTGAAGCAGACATGCCCGGCAAGGGCAACAGGGTCATAAACATCCTTTGCTTCAGGGGCAATGTTGAGATCGCCCATCCATAAAAGTTTATCTGTCGGCTTGAAGTTTTTTTTGAAATATCGCAGCAGCCTTTCAAGCCAGTCGAGTTTGTATTGATATTTTTCAGATTCAATCTCATAGCCCTGTGGAATATAGGTATTGACAATTATAGTGCCGTTGGTTTCAGCTTTTATCATCCTTGCCGGATCTTTCGGTTCACTGTCAAGACCGAACTTGACATTAGTAAGTTTGCCTTTGCTAAAAATTGCCGCGCCGTTATAACTTTTCTCACCTTTAAAGACAAACTCATAGCCTGTCTCGGCAAAAGTATCAATTGGGAAATCTTTATCCTGAACCTTGGTCTCCTGCACGCAAAGAACATCCGGCTTGTTTTCCGACAGCCAGTTAATGATTATTTGGGCCCGCGTGCGTATTGAATTGGCGTTGAAAGTGGCCGTCTGCATCGAAAAACTTCCTGTTTTAGAGCGTTTCCTCAACCGGCTTGGAGCTCTTCTCGGCGGGAACATCCTTTAATGAAAGTTTATGAAGTTTGTCGTCGAGAGTTTCCTGCCCAGTCGCGGGAACAACGGTTTTATGTGTAGCCGTGAAACTTTCGACAACACTCAGCAACGACAGCAAAAAGCTTACCATACTTTCTGCCCCCTGGTTGATATTTACTCCACCTGAGGTCAGACCGTCGCAGCAGCCTTTGGTCTGAAAGTCATAAACCGGCACTTGAAGGTCATTTTCACCAAGGAACCAATCAAAAGCCTTTCTCTGGAGTTTGAGGTATTCTGGGTTCATAGTCGCTTCATAAGCGTTTCGTAACATTATAACCGTGCTTGCCACTTCAATCGGTTGCTGGTCGAACTTCGCCTTTGTTTTTCCTTTCGGATACCAGCCGTTTGAACCTACAAAACTGAAATGCCTGCCGTTATATGTGTTTTCAAGGATAAAGGCGCAGGTCTTTTCCGCGATTTTGAGATACTTCTTTTCGCCCAGAGTAAGAGAGGCAACAAATAACGCGGCAGGCAGAATAGCATTGTCGTAAGTAACAGCCTTATCGAACCAGTCCCAGCCGGTAGCTGAATGCTTTTTGTAACGCTCAACAAGAGAATCGGCAGCTATTGTTAGCAGTCTCTTTGTTTCATTTGCACCGGGGAACTGCTGAAGATAATCGGCAAGTCCAAGTATTGAATAAGACATGCCCCTTGCCGAAAGGCTCGGAATATGCTTTGCAGCATCATCAAAGAATTTCTTGATAATCGAAAGATAAAGAGGTGCCGGCGGAGATGCAATCACAGAACCAAACGCCCATAAACTCCTGCCGAGAGCATCATTCAGGGGTTCACTCTGATGCCAGTTTCTGTTGTAGTCCATAAAATTATGAGCCGTACCGTCCGGCTTGATAGCGTGACAGGTAAATGATAAATATATTTCAAAAAGCCTCAATGCCTCAGGCTCAGAATACTGCTTGTAATATTTTGCCATAACCACAAGCGCCCTTGCATTATCGTCGGTGCAGTAACCATTTACCCGCTCGGGTATAGTGAATTTGGCGTGCTGGATAATGCCGGTATCATCAGTGAGCCGTTTAATATGGTCAAGCGGCGGTTCGGGAAGTTCGAGCAGTGTTGTCGATTGTATCGTTTGAACCGCGGCCGGAGACAGTGAAATAAAACTCCTTGCCTTTGAAAAAAGTTTCCAGTAAGGCTCGCCCAGTTTCGGCCAGGTCCGGGTCCTGCCGTAATCGTAGGCCTTTCTCCGCATAGAGTGGAAAAGCGATTCGTCTCGAAGTACTTCGGTAACTGCTTTGGCAAGGCTTTTAGAATCGCCGAAAGAGACTAATTTGCCTCTGCCCTCGGCCAAAAGTTCCTCGGCTGCCCAGTAAGGCGTTGATACTACCGCCTTGCCCGAACCGACTGCAAAGGCAAGCGTTCCGCTTGTAAGCTGTTCGCGATGGAGATAAGGCGTTACATAAAGGTCGGTTGCGCACAGAAAATCATGCAGCTCCGAATCGCTGACAAATCTGTTGTAAAAAATAACATTATCCCCAATGCCGAGGTCTTTAACCATACGCTGAAGACTGAAGCGATAGGATTCACCTTCAAATTTCACAAGCTCAGGGTGTGTAATACCGAGGATGACATAAAGCGCACGAGGCTCTGCCTTGATTATTTCAGGCATAGCCTGCAGCATTACTTCGATGCCTTTACCTCTGCCGATAAGACCGAAGCTCAGGATTGTCTTTCGGCCGTCAAATTCGAATTTATGCTTATAATAACTGCTGTCAACAAATGGCAAATCGGGAAGACCGTGCGGAATAAGCTCTATTTTTTCTACAGGTACGTTATAGATTTCGTGCAGCATTTTTATACCGCGTCCGTTCATCACTACAAGCCGGTCGGAGGAGTTGCAAAGCTGAATCATTGATTTGTAATATTCGGGCTTCGGTTCGTTTATAATCGTATGCAGCGTTGTGATTACAGGCGCATTTACGTTATCCAGAAAGAGCGACAGATAATTGCCGGCCGCACCGCCGAACAGACCAAATTCATGCTGAACGCTGACCGCGTGGATATTGCTGAAGTTCAGATATTCCGCTGCGCTCACATAATCGTTTTTAACGTTGGGGCGGATTTCAAACTCCACCGGCTCGCGATAATCATATTGGCTGTTAGACATCGCTACGACAAGCGGAGAAAATTCGCCGCCCGCATAAGCCTTTGCGCTGTTAATCAGGTCGTTAGTGAACGTAGCTATACCACATTTTCTCGGTAAAAATGAAGATATAAAAGCTACTTTTTTTGACAAGCTCTTCGCCATTTGCACACTCCCTCTGGCCCAAATAGTAAACAATTTTTATTCTAAATTGGCCTTTATGATTATTCTAAGTTGGTCTTAAGCTGCTGTCAAGTACTAAAAGCTCTGGCATATACACAAAAAAGAGCTTTAAAAACTGCTATTTTTCCGCTCATTTTTATTATTTTTATGCACTGGGTTGACAATAATTCGTATAATATATAAAATACTACTAAAACCATAGGAATATAGGAGAAACTTTATTGTGAAAATTTCGACCAGAACACGATACGGAATGCGGGCCATTCTCGAACTCGCACTTGCTCATAAAGCGGAGCCTTTACAGATTAAGGTGATTGCAGAAAGGCAGAAGATTTCCAATAAATATCTTGAGCAGCTTGTAGCCATAATGAAATCAGCCGGGCTTGTACGCAGCATTAGAGGTCCTCACGGCGGATATCTGCTCGCAAAACCGCCTGAAGAAATAAAGTTAAGTGAAATCTTCAGGGTACTCGAGGGCCCTGTACTTACTGTCGAGTGCGTTGACCATAAGGAAATCTGCGCCAGTTGTGCCGACTGTATAACAAGACAACTGTGGATGCAGATGAATAATGCGATATTGAGTGTGCTCGACAGCAAGACACTGCAGGACCTTGTGGATATGGCCCAGACAAAACAGAGCACTGTAAGTTATCAGATATAAGCTTTAAACGGAGATTATTATGGCCCGAGTTTATAACAATCTGGCTGAGACAATTGGCAATACGCCGTTGGTTAGGATTAATTCGCTTGGCCCTTCTGACGTGCAGATACTTGGCAAGATGGAGTTTTTTAATCCTTGTGCCAGTATAAAAGACAGAATCGCACTTGCAATGCTTGAAGCGGCCCAAAAGCAGGGCAAAATCAACGATGATACGGTATTCGTTGAACCGACAAGCGGCAATACCGGCATAGGACTGGCCTTTGTGTGTGCGGCGAGGGGA
>CAYTQR010000024.1:0-18708 GCA_964440045.1 uncultured Planctomycetaceae bacterium
GCAGGCAAAGGTACTTTTGCTTTACGGCTTTGGCTCAATAAAGAAAAACGGCGTCTATCAGCAGGTCATAAAAGCCTTAAAGAATCGCAAGGTAATTGAGTTTGCCGGCATTGAGCCGAACCCGACCTACGAAACCTGCATAAAGGCCGTTCAGCTCGGCCGTGAAGAAAAGATTGATTTCATCCTTGCCGTCGGCGGAGGCTCCGTGCTCGACGCCTCAAAATTCATCGCCGCTGCAATACCGCACAAAGACGATGATTTATGGCAGATTGTAAAAAGCCGCGGCGATTGTCTAACCTCTGCTATTCCGATAGGAACCGTTCTTACATTACCCGCCACAGGTTCAGAGATGAATCGCTTTTCGGTTATGTCGAGATTAAGCACAAAAGAGAAACTTTCCTTCGGCTCAGTACACACTTATCCGAAATTTTCAATACTCGACCCCGAGACGGCTTATTCGCTCGATAAGAAGCAGATTCGTAACGGCATCGTCGATACCTTCATCCACGCCGCCGAGCAATATGCCACAATTGATTTGAACACACCGTTGCAGGACAGATACGCCATATCAGTTTTCCAAACCCTCATTGAAATCGCACCGGCCTTGATAGGCGGCAAAAAAGATTATGACACATACGCGACTTTTATGTGGACCGCAACCCAGGCACAGAACGGCCTTTTAGGCTGTGGCGTAGTATTAGACTGGAGCACGCACGGAATAGGTCATGAACTTACAGCCTTCTTCGGCCTTGCTCACGCCGAGACGCTTGCTATTGTCCTGCCTGCCCTGTGGAAATATGAAATCGACAACAAATGCGCAAAACTTGCAAAAATGGCTCGTCAGGTCTGGGGCATAAACGAAGGCGACCCAAAACAGCAGGCCTCCGCTGCGATAATGCAAACCGCCGCCTTTTTTAACTCGGTCCAGATGCCCACGACATTGAAACATTACAACATAACGCAGAAGGATACCCAGAAAATCGTAAATCGTTTTGCCGAAAGGGGTACACCCATCGGCGAAAATAAGGATATTGACGCAAAAGCCGTCGAAAAAATCTTAAAAATGTGCTTATAAAAAGGATGCTTATTATGAAATCTGTTTTGACTCGCTACAAACCGTTTTTTTTGTTGTTTTGCCTTGCCGCGGTTTCTATCTCGTTTGCTGCCGTTGGCTTTAAGACGAAACATAATGTTGACCTCGGCGAATTCATCAAGGAAATCACCATTATAAACGTTAAAGCCGGCCAGAGCCAGTCTGCCATTTGGCTCCCCTTTGAGTTTAACTCCGCAGTATCAGCCGGCAGCAGCCAGACAGACTTTTCTTCCCTGAAATCTTACCTGATATTTATGGCCAACTGTTCAATCGAACGCAACGGCAAACAAATTTATGCGACTGCCGCCCAGATTCAAAAAAGAGCGGTTCTTAAGAGTAGTTCATTTGCTCGATTAAAACCCCTTGCTTCGGTACCGCCGCAGGTCCAAAAAAATCTCGATTCGATAAAATCAGCTATCTCTGCCTCAGCCGGCAGTAATATGCATATGCTCGTTTTTGATTTTAAAGATGCCGCCGGCAAACCAATGGTCGACGCCTCAAAAAGGGATAAACTTACTTTGATTCTCGAACCTGTTGGGGCATATAGCAAAACCGAATTCGTCTGGCACACACCCTTCGATGCAGTTACCGTTGCTGCCGTCTGTCCCGTCTGCGGCGAAAAAATTAAAGCTAAATGGCACTATTGTCCCTGGTGCGGAAATAAGTTATAATTTCGGTTAGGTTATTGTTTAACTGTTGTCTGCGTTAGCGTATTTATTTCCTGTATTTTTCAAAATCCTCTTTTAGTAAAAAACTCCTGAAAGGCTCATTTTTGAAGCACGGGAAATTTAACGGTGCATATTCATCGTCGCCTCCTCTTCAAAATTAAGAGAGGCATACTTTCCGTGGCGAAGTTTCGCCGCCGCATCGTATGCCCGCCCCGCTTCTATTTCATCGGTAAAATAGCCCAGGTGAATTGCTTTTCTGTCGATACGGATATTTGCCCGCCATTTTTTAAGTTCTTCACTCCAGTGCACGCCTTTGTACCGTGACGAATAATTTCCTCTCATCTTTCTGCGGTTTCGGCAGTTTTGTGAATGTGTTGCGGCTCGCAGATTAGCCTTTCGATTGTCGAGTCCGTCTCTGTTTATATGGTCGACATACAATCCCTTCGGCACCGGCATAAGTTGTCGATGCATATATACTATCACGCCTCCTTTTTTTCTTACCGCATAAAATGTATCTGTTCCGCCTTCCTTGATATACCATTTATGCTTGTTTAATCCTTCGAAGTCTTCGGCGTCCACCGTAGCGCATTTACCTTTTGAAAGTTTGATTAGCCTGAATCCATAGCCGTATCGTATTTTTCGATATTTAATTGCGACCGCTGCCGCAAGTTTTTCGATTGAACTCGGATACCAGATATTGAAATTAACGTTAAATTTAGACATAATAATTCCCCGGAAAAATTGAATGAAAATTGATAGATTCCTCGATTGGTTAACAGAGCCCCGACAGTAATGGAGGGGTATATATTGGTCATTTAGCCCGCCTGCCTGCCGGCGGATTCTGTTTCACTGGGGGGTTCGGTTTGTCATTCCCGCCCGCGCGGGAATCCAAAAGCCTACCGGTTCGTCCGGCAGGTTATATAAATTATTAACTTTTCGCCTAACTACCCCCGTATTTTACCATATTTTTAACAAAAGTCAAACAAAAAATGACATTTTTTTAAAAAAATTGCTTAGCCCCCGGACCTGTGCCGGGGGGGTTATTTCTCCTAAAATCCCCGTTTTTTTGTGAAAAAGGCGGTTTTTATGAGAATAGTCATTTATATGACTATTTGTATTTATTTTTCTTGACAAAAAGTTTAGATATATCTAAACTTTATGATAGGCAGGGACGATGTAGTAAAGAGAACGATGGATGGTAAATGGTAAAAGGAAAATGCTGCAACATAGAATTCGCTGAAAACTCTAATGGCAGAAAACTTGCGGATGAGTTCTTGGAAGGCTTGAATTGTAAAGTACAAGCGAGGCTTTATGCTCTCTTCAGGGAATTACTCGATTCAGATAAAGGTGTTATCAAAAATACCCATAAAATGGAAAAGCTTAAAGGGGGTAGCGGAATATGGGAACTCAAAGCAAAAATCCGAGGAATTGGAAATTTCAGAATTTTCTGTTTTAGAAAAGGTCCAACCTGGTTTTTAACACATGGCTTTCCCAAAAAGAAAGAACATACACAAAGACAAGAAATCAGGAGAGCTGTGGACATTAAAAGTAGATATTTTTAACAGGGTAAAGGATGGTTAACTATAAATTAAATCAAAAATTGAAAGGAGGACATGTATGTCGAATTTCATCCAAAGATTTGACGCAAGGATGGAAAAAGACGAAGAGCTTAAGAAACTCTATTTGGAGGAACAGCTCATTCTTAGGGTCACGAATGTTATTTTTGAGCTAATGGAGGAACAAGAAATAAAAAAAGTAGATTTAGCAAAGCGTATTAATCGTAGCAAAGGTTATGTAACTCAAATTTTAGATGGCACAGCTAATTTAACATTGAAGACTATTTCGAACATACTCTTCGAGTTAGATTGTACACTCGCAGTAAAGGCTGGGCCCATAAAGGAGTTTGCGGAAGAAAGAAGGAAAAAAATTACTTTCTTAAAAACCAATTATCCGGTTTCTTGGTGGCGCAATGAATTTGATGAAAATGAAGGAAATTACTATCCTAAATCAGCCCCCCAGTGTCATAATGAACCCAATGGAAATACTCCGCATATTATAGAAAGGATTCCAGCTTAATATGTCAAAAAAACCCGTGACAAAAAGGACAAAAAGCACCAAACCAACTGCTATAGGTCTGGCCATGAAAATATCTGAACAAGTAGAACTAGTAAATATTAAACTATTGAAGGGCAAATTTAGCCAATTACCTGATACTGCACAAGGAGAAAAATTCTTTGACGTTGACAGAACAGTATGTGTTGAAGTTGACCACGACGAAAACATAATTATTGTTCTTCCTAAGTTTGAACTTAAAGGTTATTCGGACAAAGAAAAAGCTGAGCAAAATAAACCATTCTTGAACATCAAGGCAACTTTTTCGCTCGTTTACAAAGCTAAAGATTTAAGTAATTTAAGCAAAAAAGCGTTCGATACTTTTGGAGAAATGAATGGGATTTATAATGCCTGGCCTTACTGGCGTGAGTTTGTACAAAATATTACCACGCGAATGGGGTTACCTGCATTGACTGTTCCTGTTTTTAGAATTGCTGCACATCCACCAAAAAAAGCTTCTATTAACAAAAAGAAAACGGCCAAGAAAAGTTCTAAAGAAAAGATTAATAAGAATAATTGATATGAATGAGACAATACCAAGAAGTAAGAAGCAACGGGAACTTCTTATATGAAAAAAACAGTCTATTTTCCCATTTTATTAGGATAAACCTATTATTACTCTCATTATAAAAGATATTTTGGACAAATTAATCGCCTATGAAGTGGCACACTTTCGCTATCTTCCCCATATTGCCACGTCAGTACAAAAATATCGCAAGTTCCTAAAAAAACATAGATATCAGTATTAAAAATTTAAATTTTCGGCTAAATGTAGCAAACTCTTGCCGATAATAATAAAGATGGAACATTTGTTTCCTTTATTTTTATGACTTTTTATGTAGGGAGAGCGTTATATGTCGGTGAAAATCGTTTTCTCCAAACCTTCGATGATTGTATATATAATAATATTAGTTTTATTCTGTTCCATTGTTTTGTATGCGATCAACAGAGATGCAGAAGTGTTATTTTCTAAGGACAAGTGGTTAATTATTACACCTAAAAATAATCGAACAATAAAAGAACTCCAATCCCAGCTTGACAAGTCTGTTCCTCTTGCAGATTATAATAAGCTTCTGGCAAAATATAAAGAAATCAACAAAGAACATTCCGATAGCCTCTCAAAAGTACAACTTCTTACGTTGCAGGTTAACACCTTTGAAACAGATACTAACTATTCATTTACTTTTTTAGATACAGAATTAAATCGGGTTGGCATGATCAACACCAAAAGACCTGTTGATAATGAGACTATTCAAACCCGTTATAAACATATCCAGAAGTGTTTAAGCACTATTGGGAGTTATGATGGAAGCTGTGATGGAGGACAAATTTCAACTTGTAATGCCGTTATGGAATTTCAGTCTAATAATGGTTTAAAAGTAGATGCTGTTATTGGGAAAAATACATGGGGAGCAATTAAAGCTATTTTTGAGAAAGAAAAATTAAATTACTAATTAACTTAACGTCAAAAATTCAGGACTACTTACTGTATACTCGGTGCTCTCTGCCTGTCCCGCTAACGCCTTTAGCGACAGCGAATGTTAATTTGTATCTAAAAAACATAAAAACAAGCTCTCGGCTACAGGCCGAACTCAACAAATCTTAAATTTTCAATCTTCATTCTTCAATTTTACAAGTTCTTCTTGGCTTATCCCCTCATTCGCATTTATCCATAACCCTGTTGGTTTGCTGCGGTAGAGAAAATAAGAAACTATTGAAAACCGCTCAGCCGACTCGTTCGTATCGCCGGTAAAAACACACAGATTTTCAATGCCTTTATCAATTGCCTCAATAATTGCATCAGCATCATCGAGTAAAAAATCGCCCAAATCAATTACCCGGCCGAAATTCATTACAAATACTGCATAAGTCTGTTTTTTCTTCTTTGAGTCTTCTACTTTTACCTTCCCGACCTTGTCTATATGAATAATCTTCAATTTCTCTAAATCACCCGTCCATCTATACCTCTGTTTTGTCAGAACAGATAACTTTTCAATTTTCTTCTTTAACACTGCCGCTTTTTCAAAACTCAATTCCGCAGAAGCGACCCGCATCTGGCCTTTTAGCTTTTCAATTGCCTCTTTTGGATTTGCCCCAGCCTCAAACGCATCTTTTATTATGTTTCTATAATCTTGTGAGCTTGTTTTCCCGCCGCAAACTCCGCTGCAGGCATCCATCTGAATATACGGACAGCTTTTGGCTTGCTCCAGATTTCCGACAAGGTCGTTTCTCTTGCAGAGCCGAAAAGCATCTTCGATTGCCTTTAAAAAAGCCGTCGCCGCCCTTTGGCCGGGCACAGGGCCGAGATTTTTTTCGCCGTTTTTGGATGCAGGCTTCCTTGTAATTGAAAAAGATGGTATTTTTTCATTGGGATTGATTTTGATATACGCCGGCCAGACGAAGGTTATATGGTTCTTATAGTTTTGGCCGAAGATTTTTCTAACTGCCTGCCAATGTGCAATCGCCAAACGAAACTTACACGGATAGGTTTTGTAATATATCTTTGTGGTGATACTCTTTAGGTCTGCTTTTTTCGTAGGTTCGATTTGCTCAGCGAGTTTATTTTTGGCATTTCGCCTGATATTGGCGCAGGCCAAAAGCAGAATAGGTGTATCCTGACTGTCCGCGAAGAGAATTAATCCTGCCTGGGCGCCAAGTTTGGAAAGCTCTTGTTCAGATTCGGCGGAACTCTGGAGTTGAAGGCAGTTTTCAAAAATTTCGTTTATCTCTGTTTCCACGAGACATATATTAACCGCGGATTACGCAGATTTCACGGATTTTTTCGCCGTTAGGCGGTTCCTCAATTAAGCATTAAAAATTTAAAATTTAAAATTGTGTTTTTACACATTCAGGCCGGAGACAACCGTATCGAAAACCATTGTTCCATCGACTATGCCTTGTACGATGCAGGTGTACTTTCTCCTTTTGAACACTGTTATATGTCCAAGCAGATAGAGTCTATGCCCGGGCGAGACGGGTTTTCTGAACTTCGCATCATCGATACTTGCAAAGCCGATGAATCCGGGCAATTGGTAAACGTGTTTTACGAACACGCTCGAAAGTTGTGCTGCTGTCTCTATCATTATCACTGCCGGCATAAGTGGCCTGCCGGGAAGATGGCCGCGAATCCAGAATTCGTTTTCGGTTAAGTCTTTGTAACCGAGTATAAGAAATTTTTCCTTATCGTACCAGATAACGCCGTCGAGATGCTGCATTTCGAATCGCTGAGGATTGACTGCTTCGATTTCTTGTTTATTGATGACGACCTTGTCCAGGTCTATTTTTGACATGTCGAACAGTAATTGTGGAGGCATTTTGAATTCTCTTGTAAGAAAAGTAAACCGGTACTCCGTTTCAGAGCTGAAAGCCCTCTTTCATCATTTGCACTGATGAGAACGGCTAAATTATCGGATTAAGCGGATTCTCGGATTATTATTCTTCACTTCTGATTTCAAGAACCTTGTTTCTGACAGCCTGAGCGGCCTGCTTAATCTGCTGCATTTGTTTTCGCACCCTTGTGCCGGCAGCTTTATTCCCGCCTTCAGCCTTTCTGATGTCGCTGTCAGCCTCGTCCACGAGTCTTTTCAATTCCTCATATTCTAACATTATTGCCTCCATACAAAAAAGTATCTGTTGCGAAGTCTAACGAACCGGTGGATTATTGTCAAAAAAAAAACGGCATTTTTAACCAAAAAAACAGGATTTTTTAATTGAGAAATTTAGTGGTAAATTGGGCTATAAAACGATATCAATCAGCCAATTTTGCCGTAAGCTGGGCTATTTTTTGCCCTAATTTCTGACATTGTCCGGATACCCGCTCATCCGGGCGGTTAATCGAAACTGGACCATAATGGTCGCCTTGGGCATCACCCTGGATAATCATGCCATGAATCAACATCGCCTCTAAAATGCCCATAATCGTGGTTTCATTGCCGCCGCCAATGTTTGCCGAGCTGGCAAAAGCTGCGCCGACCTTGCCAGTCAAACTGCCGTGCTTGGATACGGAATCCGTGAAAAGCTGCATAAGCGGAGGCGCCATCTGACCATAATAAGTGGGCGAACCAGCTACGATTGCATCGGCAGCAAGTAAATCAGCAACCTTTGCCTTTTCGACAGGCTTGCAGTCGGTTGCCAGGCCTGCCTCATTCATAGACTTTGCGATAATCTCAGCCATCTGCTTTGTGTTACCGCTTTTGGAATAATAAATAACGAGTCCTTTTGCCATAAATGCTCCTTTCAACCAAAAACCAGCGTTATTCTAAGATGATAATTAATTATTGCACGCCTTTTATGAAAAATCCGAAATTCAAATCACAATCCGTATCGTTTAATCCCGCCAGTAAAACCCCGCTCACAAATAGCGGGACAGGCAGGGGGCTAATTAAACTAAAAACTATTGAAATCTATTCAGTTTTACGTTGAATACACGTTCTAATCCGTAAAGGGCAAACAAAAATAGGTTTGGTGGTGGGCTTTAGCGGGAAATTTCTGGATTATGGATTCAATATCAAAAGAGGTCCAATAAGCCTTTGGCCAATATCAGATTCGACTATTTTTGTGTGTAAAAGCGATGTTTCTTTAATCACTGGCTCATCTACGTCGATTTTATTCGTAGATTAGTATTGCGTATATATTAAACTTTATATGTGCAGTACTCTCGCCGAAGGCGGGTACATAATCGAAAAGAGACAATTATGTCTAATCAGGCGAAAAAGAAGCTTAGTAGGCAATTGTCCGTTGTTGCGGTAGCAGCAACTGCTATTCTGCTGTTCGTCTTTCTGTTTCGGGAATTCAAATCTTTAACAGTTCCTGCTGACAATAATACCTCGAGAAAAGTTCTGTTGACGCCACAATAGGTTGCCGCAACGGCTGCCAGGAAACAATATAAAGTCTTCCATATTATGAGCTACCATAGTCCATGGGAATGGACGGATAGGCAACTCGAAGGGTTCAAGTCTGCCCTGAGTGGTATGAATGTTGAATATACTATTATGCAGATGGATACAAAGCGCAAAAGCGGCGAAGATTGGAAGCAGGAAATATCCAAAGAAATACGCGATGCTATTAATACATCCAACCCAGACCTTATTTTTGCCAGTGACGATGACGCCCAGCGATATGTCGCAAAATATTATGTCAATTCGAGATTTCCAATTGTTTTCAGCGCAGTTAACGAAGACCCGGAAAAGTACGGTTTTAGAGATTCGGAAAATGTTACCGGCGTATTGGAAAAATTGCACTATGTCGCGACTTTGCGGCTACTGCAGAAGCTGGTTCCAGACGTCAAGAAAATCGCGATGATTAGCGATACCGGAGCTATGTGGCCGGGGCCGATTGAAGAGATGAGGCGACAACGCCACCAATTTTCAGACATAGAGGTTGTCAGTTACGACATCATACCAACATTTGACGAATTCAAACAAAAAGTTCTGGATTATCAAGACAAGGTAGATGCTCTCGGATTTTTTGGTGTCTTCGAATTTAAGGATGAAAACGGCAAAAATGTGCCGATGGAGGATGTTTTAAAATGGCTGCAGGAAAACAGCAAACTTCCTGATTTTTCATTTTGGGAAGACCGTGTATTTAAGGGAACGCTGTGCAGCGTTTCTGTATCTGCGTATGAGCAGGGATATCTGGCGGGAATATATGCCCGCGATATACTGCTTGGCAGAAAAAGTCCTGCGGAACTCCCTATGGTTGCAACAGAGAGAGACGCCCCGCTTATTAATATGGTAACTGCAAAACGATTGGGCATTGAACCAAGCGAAGACATTCTTCGTCTTGTCAAAGTAGTAAAAGATATCGCATTGGAATAAATCGCCGTTGATTTAGAGATCACTTCTTGAATTTTATGGTCATATTTTGCGTCGCACCCTGTAAATTTTCAATTTAAACAACCCATTTGCACTGTTTACAGATGACTGGCTTGATTAAAGATTAAAATAGAAGGTTGTGAAGTTTTGCGGTTTTTACCCCCACACCTATTTGCACAGAGGTTGAACACTTTGAAAACCGGCCAAAACAGCTTTTGATTGCTTTTCAAGTTTTGTTGCTATTATGCAAATAGGTGTGGGGGTTTACAGCTGCCAGTCTTTTGGATAGTTGATATTTGTCGTGGTGATGTTGTATTTTCTGCTTAGTGCCTGAACAAGTTCCTCGGTTCTGTTAATCTGATAGTCAGAGGCTGGGCTCTTTCCTTCGCTGATAACACATATCCTTATAGCAGCACTGCTTCCATACCATACCCCGCCGGGCAGAGCGGACCACTGATTGAGCCATTTTACCGTTGACTGAATCTGGCCGTCGATTGCTCCAAGGCTGTTGCAGACGAGAAAATGGAAGTTGACATCTTCGGAGCTTGTCAGGCCGTTGAGTGTTGCGAGCTGTTTTATGTTTCCGCCACGGGTATTGCTATAGAAAACCTCGATTTTATTCCACCTGTCGCGTGTCGTTACTTCTTTTGCAGCGATAACATCCGATATCGGGCCTAATGACGAATAGCTTGCAAGGCTGAAGACCCCAGCCGAGATTGATTGATGGTCGAGAGCCATAAGAACGGCTGCCCCTATAGTCATAGCCACTACCAGGCAAATGAGGATTTTGGCTACTCTCGGCTGATTAAGCATGTTTGCAATCCGTTAAAAATACTCTTGAATCCTTCCGGCATCAGCCGGGATGCGCCGGCCGAGCGAGTACATTTGTGTAATATAAGTGGTATCGGTCGAGTGGTAAAGTTTTTATGAGTGATTTTGTCGAAAAAGTGAAAATATTTTCTATTTTTCTCTCTACCAATGGCGGCTGGATTTACAGCCGAGGTTTCAGCCATTTTTTCGGAACTTGCGGCCTTCTCCCGCAAGCGATTACGTTACTGGGCGATACGGGATTCGAACCTGTGACCTCACGGGTGTGATCCGTGCGCTCTAACCAGCTGAGCTAATCGCCCTGTCATAAGACTTTGATATTAAACCTGTTACATCGGCCTATTGTCAAGCTTTTTACTTTTTGTAGTCTCAGTGACCCAAGCCGTAATTTTTTGTAGGTTTGGCTGCAAGGATTTCCTTGGGCAATAAACCTCTTGAAATATCACCCGGCAGAATGTAAAGTTACTGCTTGCTTGGGGCCCGTAGCTCAGCGGTTAGAGCAGTGGACTCATAATCCATTGGTCGAAGGTTCGAATCCTTCTGGGCCCAATTTTGTTAAGATATTAGGAGCCTTTTTCGTTTTCGTGTTACAAAAGGCTTTCTTTTACGTATTTAACAGCGTTGTCAAAAATTGTCCTGCCGTCGGCTCTTGTTTTATCTTTCAGCCTTGTCCAGTGCGGATGCTGGGTAAATCTTACAAATCTTTCCGGGTGCGGCATAAGGCCTAACACTCGACCAGTTGAATCGCACAAACCTGCAATAGAATCCGTCGAGCCGTTGGGGTTTATCGGAAATGGGCCAAAGTTACCATTTTCGTCAACATATCTGAACACAATCCGGCCATCTGCCTTGAGTTTTCCAGGTATATCCTCATTTTCAAAGACAACTTTTCCTTCGCCGTGAGCTATCGGCAGGTAAATTCTCCTGTCCGGGTCGATAAAAATACACTTTTTACTCGAAGGCTCGAGATGAACCCATCTATCCTCGAATTTGCCGCTATCGTTACAAGTTATTGTTATCTGTTGTTCATCCCCAGAGCCGAGTTTGCCGAGGATGCCGGTTTTGACAAGGACCTGAAAACCATTGCAGATACCCAGAACGATTTTGCCGGCCTCTATAAACTCGTTGAGCCTGTCGGATAGATGATGAATAATCTGATTAGCTAAGATTTTGCCCGCCGCGACATCGTCGCCGTAACTGAAACCGCCCGGAATTACCAGTATCCCAAACGAGTCAAGCAAATCCGGGTTTTCGATAATCCTGTTTACGTGAACTCTTTGTGCCTCGGCGCCGGCAAGCTGGAGTGCATATTGTGTTTCCACATCGCAATTGATTCCCGCCGCCCTTAATACGAGTGCTTTTACCATAAAAATACGACCTTAATATTCGGAGTAAAACCCGCCGTAAAACGGCGGGCTAAATATTTTTTAAATTATCATTTCAGCGGTTTTTGCCAGGCATCCTTCAAACTGTCAATCGAAGCATCGATAATTGTTTTGCCCAGGCTACTCTTTATAACGAGATTTTTATCTTTAGTTACTTTCCCAATCTGGCCGAACGGAATGCCTAACATTAACTTTGCAAAGTCATTGAAGTTTTCCAGCCGAACTTCAACGATATATCTTGAACATGATTCGCTAAAGAGCTGTGCAGCCAGGCTCGTACAATCATCAGTTTTCGGCAAACCTTTCAAATCAGCTAATATCCCGAACCCGCCCGCAAAAGCCATTTCCGCGAGCGCAACTGCAAGACCGCCTTCGCTGCAATCGTGACAGCTTGCGATAAGTTCTGCATCGATAGCTTTATAAATTTTCTCTGCGATTGATTTTGCCGTCTTCAAATCGGTCTTAGGAACATTTGCCCCAAGCTGATTTTTAATCTTGTAGTAATGCGAGCCGCCTAATTCATTTTTTGTAAGACCGACCATAAACAATAGATTACCTGCGGATTTCAAATCCATTGTTACGCATTTATTGACATCTTCGACAATACCCATAGCGCTTATCAGCAGTGTCGCAGGTATCGATATTTCCGTCCCGTCGTCGCAGATAAAATTATTATTCAGTGAATCCTTGCCTGAGATAAACGGCGTACCGAACGCAACCGCGCCATCGAAGCATCCCTGGGCAGCACGAACCAGTGAGCCTAACGTTTCTTCCTTTTTACAGTCCGCCCAGCAGAAGTTATCCAGTATTGCGATTCTGTCCGGCCTTGCCCCAACGCAGATGACATTTCTGACCGCCTCATCGATCCCGGCAAGTGTCATCCAATAAGGGTCTATATCGCCATAGAAAGGATTTATTCCGCAGCCGATAGCAAGACCTTTGTTGGAATTGAACTTTGGCTGAACCACAGCCGCGTCATTAGGCCCGTCATTTGTAATCCCGCCTAACGGCTTTATAACTGAGCTGCCCTGAACTTCATGGTCGTATTGGCGGATAACCCATTCCTTGCTTGCAACGTTATATGACGAAAGAATATTTAAAAGTTCTTTATTGTAATTTTCCTTTGGTTCTAAAACAGGCTCTGTCAAATTTTTTGATTGCCACAGGGCTTTCCTCGAATACTTTGGCAGGCCGTTATGCAGAAAATCCATATCGAGCCGGCAGACCTGTGTGTTCTTATATTTTAAGGTAAGTTTTTTATCGTTTGTAAATTTACCTATTACATTTGCCTCGACGTTTTCATCAGCGAAGATTTTGCTTATCTTTTCGAGATTTTCAGGTTTCACCGCAACGACCATTCGTTCCTGCGCTTCGCTTATCCAGATTTCGGTGTATAAAAGGCCTGCGTATTTAAGCGGAACTTTTTCAAGGTCAACTTCTGCGCCTAACCGAGCGCCCATTTCGCCAACCGCACTGCTCAATCCCCCTGCGCCGCAGTCGGTTATAGCACGGTATAATCCTTTTTGTCTTGCCTGCAGAAGGGTATCGAGCATTTTCTTTTCGGTGATAGCATTTCCAATCTGCACAGCATGCGAGAAAACTGTTTCGTGTTCGCCCGTCAAAGCTCCGCTTGAAAACGTCGCGCCGTGAATGCCGTCTCTGCCGGTCCTGCCGCCAACAACCATAACAAGGTCGCCGGCCTGTGCCTTGCCGAAGCATTTGTCCCTCGGCATTATTCCGATATTGCCGCAGAAGACCAGCGGATTGCCGAGGTAACGGTCATCAAAAAATATCGCTCCGTTAACTGTCGGTATTCCCATCCTGTTTCCGTAATCTCTGACGCCTGCGACTACTCCCTTGGCGATTCGTTTGGGGTGCAGAATACCTTTGGGAATTTCGTCAAAACTTTTATCAGGTTCTGCAAAACAGAATATATCGGTATTGGCAATCGGCTTTGCCCCCAGCCCTGTGCCCATCGGGTCGCGAAGAACTCCGCCAATTCCGGTTGCCGCTCCGCCGTAAGGGTCAAGAGCGGAAGGGTGATTATGGGTTTCCACCTTGAAGCATACCGCATCAACCTCATCGAATTCTATTACGCCGGCGTTATCTTCAAAGACGCTTATGCACCAGTCTTTATTGAGCTGTTTTGTAGCTTTAAAGACCGTATCTTTCATAAGATTATCGAAATGGATTCTTTCGCCGTCGCAATCAAAATCGATACTGCTCTTGAGAGTTTTATGAACGCAGTGTTCGCTCCACGTCTGGGCGAGCGACTCGAGCTCGATATCCGTTGGTTCTCTGCCGAGTGATTTGAAATAATCCTGAATAGTTTTCATCTCAACGGCATTAAGGAACAGGTCCATTTTTTTGCTCACTTCGTCAAGCTGCTGTTCGTTGAGTTTTGTTATGTCGATAGTTTGCACTTTGAGTTCATACGGCCCAAGATGTGGGCTGGGCGGTTCGGCATCTGTGCCGATGACGACCACTTCGATGCAGTCGTTTGAAAGTCTGCGGATAATTTTTTTAAGCTGCTTTTCGTTTATTTCGCCAAAGAGAATATATTTTCGTGCGGTTCTGACAGTCCGGCAGTTTTTGCCCATATCGCTGATAGCCGTCATAACCGATTCGGCAACGGGGTCTGTAACACCGCTTTTGAGATGAATTTCTATTATAGTGGCTTTGGCAAGACCGGCCGGGGCGCCGCTTCTGCCGATATGAAAATCCTCGCAGACAGCATCGGCGAGTAATTCGCCGGCAATTCGCTTTGCAAAATTTTCATCGAAATCGCCTTCAATCAGAAAGACTCTTGCCGACTGAATTTCCTGGATAGTATCAATGCCAAGCTCTTTTATATCACTGCGGACTTCTCTGCCGTGCACATCGTCGTTGCCTGTGCCCGAGGTACCGGGCTTACTGAAAACCTCAAAACGCCACTGTTTCACAGTATTTCCTTCTTCGACACCTTATATTTAATTAGTTTTGCTCGTTTGCCGCGGGCAAGGGCAAGCAGTTTTTCAATCTGTTTTTTATCCTTAAGCTTCACCGCTTTTTTAAGCTTGTCCAGTTCTTTAATAACTCTATCAATACCTTTACCGATATTAGCCGAATTCGTGCAGAATACATCCGCCCAGATATTCGCAGGACTCGAAGCTATTCTCGATGTATCCATAAAACCTTTGCCGCATAATTTCAACTGTTCTGTATCGGAGGCATTCAGCAGCGACGCTGCCATCGCATGAGGCAGATGGCTTATATTGCCGAAAACCTTATCATGCTGCCCAGGCGTCATTGTACTAACCTTACAGCCGATTGAGGACCAGAACTTTTTCAGTATCCGCACGGCCGCCGGGTTTGTTGCAGTGTCTTTTGTTATAATGCAGCCGGCCCCGTCAAACAAATCGTCTCTTGCGAATTCTACGCCTCTTTGCTCAGAGCCTGCGACTGGATGGGACCCTGCGTAATATACATTTTTGGGCAGGATTTTTTTTGCCCACTTATGAGGTAAAACTTTAGTCGAACCAACATCGGTAACGACACACCCGGCCTTTAGAGCCGATGCGATGGTTTTGAAAATCTCTTCAAACGTATAGATTGGCGTTGCTAATATAACAATATCGGCGTCAGCGACACTTTTGCGGATGTCATCAAAAATTATGTCGGCGACACCGAGTTGTTTTGCTCGCCGGCGTGTTATTGCCCGATGGCTGTAGCCGGCCGTTTTTACACCGGAACTATTACGGCTTATACCCAGCGTAATAGAAGAGCCCAAAAGCCCAAGACCTATCACTGTAATTTGCCGTAACTTCTTCAAAACAAACACCTTATATAAAAATCACTCATTCGCACCAACCCCTAAAAAGTATCGGCAAACACCCCTGATGTCAATTTTTTTCTTTATTTAAAGGCTCAAAACTGCTATCATGACTCCCCATTGAAAACCAAAGAAACAAATGATTATCTGGCTTTTGAAGAGACAATAGCCGGTATCGACCGTCAAATAGCTGAGCTTAAAAGATTAAGTTCGGTCAAGGGCATCGACTATTCAGACGAGCTGCGCAAGCTTCAGCGCGAGCAGGTTGCCCGGTTCAAACGAATATATTCGAACCTTACTGCCTGGCAGACCGTTCAGGTGGCAAGACACCCGAAAAGGCCTCTGCTGACCGACTATATAGCTCTGATGGTAAAGGATTTTCGCCAGCTTCACGGCGACAGAACTTTCGGCGACGATGCTGCTATAGTTTGCGGCCTTGGTCATATCGGCAGAGAAAAGGTGATGATAATCGGTCAGAATAAGGGCCGGGACACAAAAGAGAAGATAAAATGCAATTTCGGCTGTGCCAATCCGGAAGGCTATCGCAAGGCTCTTGCGAAGATGAAGCTTGCCGAAAAATTTAATATCCCAGTGGTAACACTGATTGATACTCCCGGCGCTTATCCGGGCATCGGCGCCGAAGAAAGGGGACAGGCCCAGGCCATCGCTATAAACCTTATGGAAATGTCGCGTCTGCGTGTGCCTATTATATGTATTGTCATTGGCGAAGGCGGGTCAGGCGGCGCTTTGGGAATCGGCGTAGGCGACAGATTTGCGATACTTGAGTATGCCTATTATTCGGTCATTTCCCCCGAAGGCTGTGCAGCGATACTTTGGCGGGATGGCAGCCAGGCCGAACAGGCCGCCGAGGCCCTTAAGCTCACAAGCAAAGAGCTGTCCAGGCTAAAACTCGCCGATGCGGTAATCGCAGAGCCGCTGGGCGGGGCGCACAGAAACATTCACGACACGGTTTATAATGTTGAGCAGTATATTGTCAGAACTCTGCGAGAGCTTAAAAGAACAAAACTCGAGAACCTGCTCGAAAACAGATACAAAAAACTTCGCGCAATCGGCTCGACAGCAACGAAGATACAAAAGGGGCACGCTCCAAAGACAGAGGCGGAAAAAGCCGCAGAAAAGTTCATCAAGGCCGGCAAAATAAAACAACCTGCCATCACAGTAAAAGTTTAAGGTTGTTTGTTTAGCCCCTGCTTTCGGTAGGGGTTTTATTTTCTTCGCCTGTTCCGCCATAGCCTTTGGTGACGGCGGATAGCTACAATTCCGCAATATCGACATTTTTCGCAGCGGCAGTTTCATCAAGTCGGCCTACAGGGGTAGATACAGGCGCAGCTTTTAATTTCTTTGCATTTTTCTGTGCGGTCTTTGCAATGGCTATCATCACTTCAATAAATGCATCGAGAGTTTCTTTGCTCTCGGTCTCGGTAGGTTCAATCATTATTGATTCTTTAACTGTCGTCGGGAAATAGACAGTTGGCGGATGAAAGCCGGCGTCAATGAGGCTTTTTGCGATATCGATTGCGTGTACTCCTTTTTTCATCTGCCTCGAAGCGCTGAACACACACTCGTGTTTGCAAAGACCGTCAAAGGCAATATTGTAATAATATTTCAGCCTGCACCTGACATAATTCGCATTTAGAACAGCATTTTCAGCTACTCTTTTTAAGCCTTCTTTGCCTAACATAAGGATATAAACATAGGCTCGAAGTATTATCGCAAAGTTGCCGTAAAACGGAGCGATATAGCCTATGGATTTGGGCCTGTCGTATTCGAGTGCAAAGGTACCGTCGCTTCTTTTTATAACCAACGAGACAGGCAGATAATCGAGCAGTTTTTTAACAACACCGACAGGACCGGAACCCGGGCCACCACCGCCATGGGGAGTCGCGAAGGTTTTGTGAAGATTGAGATGTACAATATCGAATCCGAAATCGCCTGGCCGGGCTTTGCCGACAATGGCGTTTAGGTTCGCCCCATCATAATACGCAAGGCCGTCAACAGAATGGATTATCTTGCAAATTTCCTGTATGCGCGGATTGAAAATGCCTAACGTATTCGGGCAGGTAAGCATAACCCCTGCAGTTTCAGAGTTGACCATTTCTTTCAAGGCGTTGATATCCATCACGCCGGTATTGTCCGAAGGCACAGAGAGTACTTTATAGCCGGCAATCGCTGCAGAAGCGGGGTTCGTGCCGTGAGCGCTGTCGGGTATTAAAACTGTTGTTTTCTTGTTTTTTTTGTCTCGATGATAGGCAGCCATAATCATTATACCGGTCAGTTCCCCGTGAGCGCCTGCCATCGGCTGCATTGTGAAACCTGCCATACCCGTTATTTCGCTAAGAAATTTGTCCATATCGTACAGAACTTCAAGAGCTCCCTGCGTAAGAAACCCGCCCATTCTCAACTGCGGCATAAGAGGATGAAGGTGCGCAAAGCCCGGATATGACGCTATCCGCTCGGCAACCTTCGGATTGTACTTCATCGTACACGAGCCAAGCGGATAAAAGTTGGTATCGACACCGAAATTCCTGCGCGACAGTTCCGTAAAATGCCTCACGACATCAAGCTCACTTAATTGGGGCAGATTAGCAGCCGTTTTTCTTAGAAATTCTTTCTTTATATTTACAGAGGCCGGCACATCGCTTGCCGGCGGTAAAACGCCTCTTCGGCCTCTTATGCTTTTATCGAATATCAATCTCACAGCACGGCCTCCAGCGATTCAGCAATCATACCTATCTGCTGCTTTGTCCTTTTTTCGGTAACAGCAACGAGCAGTGAATTTTCCATACCTTTGTAATACCTGCTCAATGGAAAACCTGCGGCAAAACATCTTTCAATTAATTTGGCGGATTGCGCCGCTACGTGGGCGCGTGTGTGGGGCACAACTTCGTTAAAGGGCCACGTGTCATTAGCACGGGGGTTTGGACCGTCTTCGGGTAGGGAGAGGGGCGTGTCGTCGTTTGCCAGGCGTGCACACTTG
>CAYTQR010000025.1:0-18568 GCA_964440045.1 uncultured Planctomycetaceae bacterium
CCGCCGGACAATATCATCTCGACGGCAAAGATGTAAGCATACTAAATGATGACTCGTTAAGCGAGATTCGCTTAAGATACATTGGATTTATCTTTCAAAGCTTTAATTTGATTCCACAATTAACCGTCCAGAAAAATATCGAACTGCCTCTTTATTATCTCGGTTGGGAGGCACACAAAAGTACACAAAGAGCAGCAGAACTTGCCGCAAAGGTCGGGCTGGAAACAAGGCTCAATCATAAACCTTCAGAACTTTCCGGCGGACAGATGCAAAGAGTCGCTGTTGGGCGCGCTTTAGCTGCGAACCCCCATATTATCCTCGCAGATGAACCAACAGGCAATCTGGATAGCGCTACCGGCAATCAGATTATGGAGCTTCTTGCTGAACTTAACAACGAAGGCACAACCATTATTATAGTAACACACGAATCCTATATCGCCTCTTTCACTCAAAATCGACTGCATATGAAAGATGGAATAATCGAAAACATTGAGGAAAGTTGATTATGCACCAGTCAAGATTTATCAGAAATATATGGCTTGGCATTGAAAATCTGCTGCTGCATAAACTCCGCTCATTTCTCACAATGCTCGGGGTTGTATTTGGCGTCGGCAGTGTCGTCGCAATGTTGGCGGTAGGAGAAGGTGCAAGTAAAGATGCCTTACGACAAATTCAAAAACTCGGCAGTAATAATATAATCATCAATTCCATTAAGTCTGTTGAAGAGGAGTCTTCAACCACAGAACATTCTCATATGAGTATATACGGATTAACATATCTTGACTATGAGCGAATAAGTGAAAGTTTCCCGAATGTTCAACAGATTGCACCTGCTAAATTGATACGTAAGCAATCCCGCCTTGGGTCCAATACACTCGAACTCAGAATGGTCGGCACCACAGACGAATGGTTCAAGCTGGTGCCCCGACAGATACTTGCAGGAAGAGTTTTCAATGCCGAAGATGTCCGGGGAATTTCGGCGGTAGCTGTACTGACCGAATACGGAGCAAGAAAATTACTGGCGACAAAAAATACTATCGGCCAAACTGTGCGAATAGGCGGAGACACCTTCGAGGTTATTGGAATTATAAAAAGTGAAACAGGCCAGGCTGGAAACATTCAGGTACCTGACCAGCAAATAGACGCCTATATACCACTTGTTACTATTCGCAAGTACTTTGGGGACGTATTCAGTAAAAGAACTTCCGGCGGCAGAACACGTGAATTAGTCGAACTGCATCAAATTATCGCACAAGTCGACAACACAGACAAAGTCGAAGCAACCGCAGCAGGTATCGAACGGATGTTACAGAACTTCCACAAGAAAAAAGACTATGAAGTCAGCGTGCCTCTAACGCTGTTAAAGCAGGCAGAAGCAACCAAGCGAAGGTTTAATATCGTCCTCGGCTCCATTGCAAGCATCAGTCTTCTGGTCGGCGGTATCGGCATAATGAATATTATGTTAGCTTCGGTTACGGAGAGAACTCGTGAAATCGGTATCCGCCGAGCTATCGGCGCAAAACGCAGACAAATCATAATCCAGTTCCTCATTGAAACTGTCGTACTTTCAACACTCGGAGGAATTGTCGGGCTTGTCATGGGAATCGTCATACCCACAATTATCACTTACTTTACAAAAATGCCGACCGTAATAACATTGGGCAGCATACTTCTGCCGTTGTTTATCAGTGTCGTTATCGGCATAATCTTCGGCTTGTATCCTGCTGCAAGTGCCGCTAAAGTTGACCCTATCATCGCATTAAGACACGAATAAAAAATAGTTGTTTAGCCGTCGCCAGCTCGTCCCGAGCAAAGTCGAGGGATGCGCCGATACCACAGAGCCCAAGCGAACTTGTCGCGTCGAAACAACGTGGAGACGGAAGCGCAGGGTATATTTAGCCGCCGGCCTGTCCCGCCAAGGCGGGGTTTTACCGGCGGTTTTCTTCCAACCGTTTCGTAGCATTCCCGTTTAGCCGCTGCCGGCACGACGGCGGTTTTAGCATCAATTTTCAGCGCAAAATTCTTTGCTTGATAGCTATCAAGCAAAGGGAAAAACACACACGAAACATACATAAGAATTTTTCACTATGCTACATTGCAGTATACTCCATTGTAGTATACTGCATACGAGTATAGTATCCCTGCGGCCAAGGGTTAAAAATCTATGTTTGACAATGAGCAAGTAAATGGACTGTAATAATATAAACGAAAAAAGCAGAGCCACGAATGTAAATGAGTGGGTTTCCAACTTGTTTAGCCGTCGCCGGAACGGCGACGGATTGTTATCAGAATCTTTTTATCGTAAAACTCTATACTTGATAGTTATCAAGCAAAGGGAAAAAGGTAATTAGCGGCAATTATTCCCCCAAAAATAGGTGGCTGTCCCTAATTTAAATGTCATTCTGAACGCAGCGCAGCGAAGTGAAGAATCTCTTTCCAGCTAAGAATCAAAGATTCTTCGCTCGCCTACGGCGAACTCAGAATGACATCTATCAAGTTTTCAACAGAGCGTTAGAGCCTCAAATCAGCAAAAGTCTCATATCAATTGAAAAAACAGGCAGATTTTACTCGTTTTAACAGTATTTGCCTGTTATTATAGGACGAACACGATATAGCGGTGCCCTTTTTCATTACGTGCTACTGCCGAAAAGGAGGTGATGAGAAAATGAGATGAGAACAAACGAAACGGATTGAACGAAGAGAACTTAAGTGATTGACAAAAGGATGAGTGGGAAGAGGATTTTTTGGTTTCCTGCCAGGTTTCCCCCACGACAAAACATTTTTTGAAAATGAACAACAATTTTTGAAAGGAGAAGAAAATGAAAAGGAAAACAATTTTTGTATTGGCCACAGTAATTTCAATGGTGTTTGTTTCCTATGCTACTGCTTCGTATTCGTACCTTACTCAATGGGGTAATTATGGTACTGATGATGGACAATTCCGCTACCCACAGGATATTGCGACTGATTCATCAGGTAATGTTTACGTTACTGATTATTGGAACAATCGTGTTCAAAAGTTTACGAATGACGGTGATTTCATTACCACGTGGGGCAGTTCTGGCAGTGGAGATGGACAATTTGATGACCCCGTAGGAATTGCAACTGACTCATCGGGTTATGTTTATGTTGCAGATTGTTGGAATAATCGTGTGCAAAAATTTGACTCTGGTGGAAACTTTATCACTAAATGGGGGAGTTCTGGTAGTGGTGATGGACAATTTAATGCCACATTCGGCATTACAACTGATTTATTAGGTTATGTTTATGTTACTGATGAAATAAATGATCGTGTGCAAAAATTTGACTCTGATGGAAACTTTATCACTAAATGGGGGAGTACGGGAAATGGAAATGGACAGTTTGATGGTTGGCTTAGCATAGCTGTCGATTCCATCGGATATATTTATGTTGCTGACCGAGACAATGATCGTATCCAGAAATTTACAAGTGATGGAACATTTGTTGGTAAGTGGGGCACATTAGGGAGTGGAGACGGACAATTTGATGCCCCAATGGGGATTACTTGTAATTCGACAAATCATGTATATGTTGTAGATCATAGCCACCATCGTATCCAGGAATTTACAAGTGAAGGAATGTTTGTCAGCAAATGGGGCAGCGAAGGCACTGGTATGGGCAATTCGATACCCCATTTGGTATTACGGTAGATGCATTAGACAATCTTTATGTTGTTGATCATTACAATCACCGCATACAAGTATTTGTCCCTGAACCGACAACACTTTTATTATTTGGCTTGGGCGGATTGGTCTTGAGAAGAAAACGCAAAGCATAAATATAGTGAACAAATATTTGATAAAAGTAAAGGGCTGCAAGCCTAAAACTTGCAGCCCTTTTTTCAATTTTGCAATTCAATAAAATAGAAATCGATTTTATTTCAAATCGATAACCTTGCCCTGCTCTGCGGCATCGCGGGCAAGCAGACAGACCTTTGTAAGCATAAAGGAAAGTCTCTGCATTTCTCTATTTTCTTCCGTTTTGCCGGCCATGATATTCAAAAGGAATCTGCGGAACATCTTGTCCTTGGCCTCTGGCAATGGCTGCTCATAAAGGCCCTTTTCATTGCTGATAACGACACAGTTCTTCTTATACAAACTGGCCTCAAGAACACCCTTTGTGCCGATAACTCTAATCCAGTCGTCACCGTGCGTCGGAGCCTTTTCAGGCCGACAATAATCAACACTCATCGAAGCATGTCCGCCGTTGCTGAGTTCTGCTATAAGAACGCAATTATCTTCGCATGCCGGCTTTTGGGTATGGGCAATATTACTTTTCATCGCAGCAACCCTTACAAAATCCAGGCCTGTAACATAGTTAATGAAATCAAACGCGTGAATACCGACCCAGCCTATTGTGCCGCCGTACTTCTCTTTTTCGCCAAACCAGTCAGGGCGCGTGCCCCATCTATAGCTCTTTCGGCCGTTAGCCAAAATTGCATCCCCGATTGCACCACTATCATAGACCTGCTTAGCGGCTACAAACTGCGGGTCGCTGCGCATTGTCAACATAGCTGTAAGCTGTATCCCGCTTTTTTCGACTGCACTTTGAACCTTTTCAAAAGTAGGCATATCAAGAGCCAATGGTTTTTCTGAAATTATATGACAGCCGCTATCTACAACATCCAGTATTACCCTGGGAATCATATCGAGTCTTGTACTGACCAGTATTACATCGGGCTTAGTCTCGCCAATCATCTGCCTGTAATTACCGTACACCTTTTTCCCAACGCCAGGCTCAAGTTTCTCAAACTTGGAAATATCCTCACCTTCAAAAGCCGGCGCCAAACCAAGCAGCTCAGCCTCATCCATACCAACCAGATCGCGGAACACTGCATCTGTATGACCAAAACCTCCTATGCTGACTATTTTCACTTTGTCCATCAAAACACCTCACATAAAAATTAAGAAAATTACTAATTTATCTACCACCCGTGTTCTTGTATCCGCAAATAGCGTCTATGTCAAGGTTTTTTGGGGATTTGGTGCCCTCAAAACCGTTTTTTTGCGATTTTATATTGGACATACAATTCTATTGCTGATATATTTCCCCGATTACTCAAAATCCGCTGAAACAGGCATATTTGCGACTATATTAATGAAAGGGACAAGATGACTATTTTAGGCTTCCACTGGATAGACATTTTACTAATTGTAGGTTATCTGGGGCTTATTACCTACATTGGTAAAAGAAGTGTGGCCAGGGTTAAAAATCAGGAAGATTTCTTTTTAGCAGGCCGCGGAGTAGGCAAAATCTTCCAATTCTTCCTTAATATGAGCACAATCACTGACTCCGGCATGGCCGTAAATACCGCTGCTGCTACTTTCAGCGAAGGTCTCAGCGGCGTATGGCTGCTGCTTGCTCCTATTCTTTCAGGACCTTATTATTGGTTTATGGCTGGCTGGTTCAGGCGAGTTCGGCTGGTTACAATGGCTGAGCTTTTCGAAGAACGATTCAAAAGCAAATTTATGGCAACTATCTATGCTCTCGTTGGAATCTGGCTCGGCGTTATCAACATCGGCATTATCAACAAAATCTCACTGCGAACATTCCAGGCTATGACAATGAAACCGCCCGCGGCATGTTCTGTGGAAGAAAAAGCAAAGATAGATATGTATAAGGAATACCGCCAATTCGATAAACTCTACAAGTCACAGCAGCTCGAACCTGAAAAAATCGAAAGATACAAAACTCTCCACAATATGTACAAAAAGGGCCAAATCAAGTCTTATGCATCTTATACGAATCCTATTGCATTTTATGTGATTTATATAGGTTTTATGGGTGCATACGTAATAATGGGAGGGCTCCAGGCGGCGGTCTGGAACACTATGATACAGGGGCTTTTGATACTCGTATTTTCTGGAATGATGATACCGATTGCACTGAGCCAACTGGGGGGCTGGAGCGGATTTGCCGCAAGAATGCCCGACCATATGCTCTACTTTTTCGGCTCCAGTCTGGATGAGTGGTCCATATGGGTAATTGCAGCATATATGTTTGCAAACTATATTATTGGCATCACCGGCCATCAGGGAAATATGGCCAATAACGGCTCAGCCAAAGACGAGCTGACTGCAAGAACCGGCAATATCGGCGGCGCATATACAAAGCGTATCCTTATAATGATGTGGGCAATGTGCGGCCTGCTTGCCTATGCACTCTATTTCGGAAAAGGTCTGGTTTCCGACCCCGATACCACCTGGGGAGTAATGAGCGGCGACCTGCTCGGTATCGGCCTGCGAGGTATTATGATAGCCGGCATCCTCGCGGCAAATATGTCAACCGTAGCCGGCGCTTCATTATTTCTGTCGGCGTTATTTGTGCGACACTTGTACAAACCATTCGCACAAAACAAGTCCGAAAGACACTATGTTAACGCATCAAGAATTGCAATTGCCGGCATCCTGATGCTCTCTGTTTACATCGCAGTGGTAAGCGGAGGCATCCTCGATATACTTAAAATGCTTCCTTCGCTGAATGTTATCTTCGGGGCACCTATAGTACTTCTGCTGTTCTGGAAACGCCTGACGCTAAAAGCTGTATATATACAGGTAATCACTTGTGTGCTGATATTCGGGATTCTGCCGGAAGTATTGCCAAAATTCGATGCGGTCAATCAAACAGAATGGCTAACACAGCAAACCAATGAAAAGACAGTTATGAGAAAAGCACCGGCCACTGAAATAGACGTTCAATTGGGACGTACCGACAAGGTCGGTAAAAAGATAAGGAAAGAAGTTATTATCCCTGCCAGAAGTATATTCTTTGACAAGGTTGCAAGGAGCAATCCGGATAACCTAAATTCACCAATGGCTGGTATCGGAAGGATAAAATCCGAACTCGTTATAGCCAAAGCGATTGGCATGAACCTCAAAGATATGAAGCCTTCTTCGCTGCAGACAATGCGGTATCTTATCGATGCAATTTTGCCGTTTGTCATCCTGATTCCGGTAAGTTTGCTTACCAGAAATAAAGGACTGGAAGAAAACATAGCTCGCTTCTATGTCAAGATGAAGACGAAGGTTATCGCTGACCACGACCTGGATAAGGCCGAACTGCAAAAGAGTTATGCAGACCCAACACGTTTCGACCATACGAAACTGTTCCCGCATACAAGCTGGGAGTTCTGCAAATGGACTTGGGAAGATACCTGGGGATTCTTCCTGAGTGCAGGTCTTACAATTGGTATATTAGCAGCTTTCTGGCTGATAATTCGAACGCTTCTGTAGTTTCTAAAAGTTATGCAAATCAAACCGGCCGTCTCTTTGAGAAGGCCGGTTTTTTATTTTCTATATCACCCCCTACTTCGCTATTTACTGCTGCTGTCGACACAGCATTTCTTACGGAAACTAAGAATTTTCTTTAACCAGTCATCAACCGTTTTACCATCAAGCTTAGAAACTTTTCAGGCACAAACGCCTGAGCCTGCTCATCGGTAAGTTGACGAGACCATTTGACACGCGCCGAAGGATTGGCGCCGGGACCATGGCTTTTGTATTCAGCAAAAAAGCTGTCTTTTCACGGGCGGGGTCGCGCCAGTTATCCCAGCCAACAGACTGTATCCCCTTGTCCAGCCAGCAGTTATAATACACCACCTTTGCGTAAGGTCTCCACGGCCGGCCGAGATACGTTACAACTGACTCGTCCGTTGTCACCCGGCAGTTATAAAAAACATAACCGCTCGGCAGATTTGGTTCGAGAGCAGCGTGTGCGGTAATATACTTGCTTTCATTCAAGTGAATCCGGCAGTTTTCAAAAACAGCCTGTGCATAACCATATATAAAATCTGTTCCGCCCTCAATATAACAATTCAAATAATACTGCCGACCCGAATTTGCCATCAGTGTATCCTGTCCACCGAGAAGACGGCAATTGACAGCAATAACACTATTGCAATCATCCATTGTTGCTATCGCCGCGAATTAAAGAACCATAACCGTGTTTTGCCCTTTGGATGAACCGAATTGTACAAACTTTCAGAAATTATGCACCACTGGACTGTAAGATTGCCCATAGTGTTTATAGAGCCTTCCACTATACCGGCAGAAAGCGTTTCGTCCACCGACCAGCTCGCTGAACAATGGTCGAGGATGATATTCCAGCCTCTCAAAAGATTTACAGAATCCCATTCATTTTCCACGATATTGTCGCCGAGCCGAGACCGCATATAGCGGACAATCACATGGCTGGCTACCACTATGAAAGGATAATCCTTAAGGCATATTCCATCACCTGGAGCGGTCTGGCCGGCAATAGTTATATAGGGATTATTAATCTGTAATGCCGATTGCAGCTTTAATCGCCAAACCCTTCGGCACCGGGAAAAGCAGGAACTGCAAAGACAATATCCGCCCCCAAAAGAAGAAATAAACAAATAATACAGATAGAAATACTCTTCATCGCTCACTTTACAAAAGCCCCCACGAAGAGCAGATAACACCCCCCTCCAGCCGACTATCCAATTTAACTTCGTCGGCCGGCTGTCGTCCAATTTCCAATACTTCTATATCAGCAGATTATTAGTTAAGTTTATTAAATTTTCCAATTATCTTATATATATCATAGTAGAACTTTTCGAAGCCTACCTGGGTTGCTTCGAATTGCTCCCAACTTGGCTGATTGAAAGCTTCCTGGTCCTTACAGTAAATCGTATGACCATCTTTGAACAAAGCATTCACTGCGTAATTGGTTCCCGTTCGATGAGCGAAAGGCTTTGCGAGATGCTCCGTGCCAGACTCTCTCTTCCAAATACGGTCTGTTAGATAAGGCAGTACATCATCCAATTGGTCAAATTTCCTGGCGCTGTACCAGGGCGCACCAGTTTTCTTATTCTTTGGGGTGTCCGGGCTTGTAGGATAATAAGTATATCCTACACGTACCCACTGATTAGTGCTGGGCAGGCCTGGCGTCACGTTGATTGCCTGAGGCAGTGTACCCCATTTTTTACTGGTGTTGTCTGGCATGGGATTAATATAGTCTTTATACCTGTACCTTGGCGTTGTCTCGGACGGGCAATAGAACAATTTCGGCTCAGTTATAACCCCGGCTTCATACAAACAGGATAATAACATGGGTCTAAGTGTTTCACCATCCTTCAATTTGTAGTCAACCCGATACGCTACAAACGGATGACTTATGGGCGGGTCACCAGGACAGCCATCTTCGGGGTTGAGAGGATAAACGGGTTTGCAATTATAAGCTTCCTTGAAAGCGGGGTCCTCTCCACGATACCACGGCAAGAAGTCATCATAACTATTAGCATACACAGCTATCGCTGCACCTATCTGCCTAACCTGGTTGGCGCAGATAACTCGTCTGGCTGTCTCTTTGGCCTTTTGCATTGCAGGGATAAGTATCGCCAGTAAAAGGGCGATAACCGCAATTACCACCAACAATTCAACTAACGTAAACCCTGATTTTCTTTTTCTTTTCACGATACTACTCCCTTCGCAAAAAAACACAAAAAATAGTAAACTTTCCAACTTGTTATTAAATATCATCATTGCGACCCCGATTTCTCGGGGTCGCAATGCGGAATTACATAAAAGTTTGTATTCAATTCTTAGTCCATGCCAGCGCCTTCGCTGTCCCAGTTTCCACAGATTGTCCAACCGGCACAACCATCGTCGCTTCTTCCCCTACAGGTCATCCACTGATATGTGAAAAAGACTAATTCGGTATCGTCGAGCAGGTAGTCGGTGTCTGTAGCGCCTCGATGTGCTCGCCAATCCTGGGCAAAATACCAGAGGTCCAAATTATTAACTACACAGTCATGGTTGATATCCCATGCCGGCCAGCCTGCCTTCAAAACAATATCATCAGCAGGAAGAACGTCGTCATAATAAGGCCATTCATCATCAACCCAAGTGTAGGATCCCCAATTCGGCTCCTGACACTCCCATTTAACCGCACTAAACTTCCAGACAGGACTCTCAACCGTGTCAAAAGTAGATGCGCCAGAGGCAACTGTCTTAACCTGGAAGTAGTAAGTCTTACCAAATTTAACATCGACATTCACGCTTTTCTCGCCACGTGCATTTGCAGATACAGAAGCGATCTGTGTAGAAGGCGAACTATCATCCAGATCAAAGTAAACAACATCACATGCATCTGATGTATTGTAACCAGAATACCACTTCAGTGAAATTTCAGTAGGCCAATCAGGTGCATAGACCATCGTGTCGCCGTGTTTTGGCGTCGGAGCTGAAGCCCTTCTGATGGTCTCATTAGTTGTAGTAGTAAATTGTTCAATATGAGGAGTGCCGTCGTCGCCGTCACGTGCAAGACCAAGGCCGTTGCACTCCGGTCTGCTTCCGCTCTGAACTATAACACCTTGTTTGCCACCTTTAACGGAAATATCACCTTGGGTACAAGTTGTACCGCCGTAGAAGATAGCTATACGCCCACCTGCGCCGCCGCCGCCGGTATTATTGCTCTTCTCGTTGCCGTCGCCGCCTTTACCGCCGTCTGCTTCAAGAATACCATTGTTAACAAAGTTGTTTCTGGCAATAAATTTGATAGAGCCGCCTGAACCGCCGCCGGCCGGGTACTTAACAATATACGGATTAGTACCGCCGCCGGCACGTATCTGGCATTTGCTGTCAAGGGTTATATTAGTAGCGACTATTTCAACACCGCCGCCGCCGGTTCCGCCCGGGGCGTTTTGTGACCATGCTGCAGCGCTTCCGCCAAACGGAAGAGGTATTTCCTTGTCGCTGTAAGATGCACCGCCGGTAAATAGAGCTTGATAGTAACCGCGACCGGAATCACCACCCGTGCCGCCGTGACCTGCGCCGCCGCTGTCTTTATACGGCGCTGTCGTGCTGGTACCAGGACCAAACGCAGCATATCCGCCGCCAGGATTGGCGCCTGTCATTGAACTGCTGGAAGTCGGTCTGCTATAGGAATGCGATTTGTGTGCTCCATAGCGATTCTGGAATTCCACCTTCTGATAATAGTAACCAAGATCAGTAGTCTCAAGGCTGAAATCGCCCGCATTTTTTTCCTTTCTTGAACCACGATGACCGCCGCAGCGTGCTGCCGGCGATTCATTCCGCTTAGCCGGATCCGGATCACCATCATCGCCGGAAATATCCATCACGCCGTTAAAGGAGAAATCACCATCGACGTGAATAGCCAGAGACATAGGAGGAGCAATAAGGTCATTATCAGTATTCGGCATTGATCCGGCATAATACTCCGGAACTACGACAACATCATAAAGGTTGTTGTAATCAAAACTATCAAAGTTAAAGACTGTCATCATACCAGCTACAGGAGTACCTGATCCAAGATATCCAACAGGCGTCGTCCAGCTACCAGCGGGTCCCTTAATCTCACAGGTATAGCCGGGAACCATATGGCCGGCATAATCTACGGCGTCGTCATCGGTATTGAAAACAATCTTGTACGGCTCAGTACGGAACTTCCATACATCACCCTGTACACTGACATCTGGAGTGGTTGCCGTATAATGAGTATTTACGCGCCAATAATAGTTGCCGCCTAAGGTCGGAGTTGGAACCGCCCTATTGCTGTCCGAAATACCCTCTGTCACATAGGTACAAAGGGAACTATTCTGATTGACAAGGCACGGGTCAGCGTCGAAATAAACATCGAAAGTTCTCTTGCTGACCGTGGGTATGCTTGTAGTCCACGACAAATTAGTTCTTCCGATATTATTTACATCGGTCTCGCCGTCATACGGAGACGGATTGCCCGCCTTGCCTGTTTCGGTAGTGAACGACCAGGTATGACCTGTCTTCCAAGAACCATCGATTTTTGAGTCAACACGCCAATAATAAGTAGTCAACGGAAACAGCGACCTACTATCTGCATAGATCCCACTATTTGGTATAGTATCAGTCCCGGCGCCCACAGAACCTCCCATGTAGTCTACCATGTTAGGACAGCTCGGATATATACCGAAAAATACTTTCTGATCCGTAAGGCCAGTATCCTCGGAAGGAATCCACTTCAAATCGGTAATCATATTTACGTCGGAAGCCCGCGTAACGGGATTCAAAGCCATCGCATTCGGGTCATCCGGGTTCCACTGAGAAAGAATACATATCTGCTCAGAAGTCAGCGCCCTACTAAAAAGCCTTACTTCGTCGAGCATACCGTCAAAATCGAAGCGCCCGCTTCCAAACCGTATAGGAGAGTCGCCAGTGGCATCAATAGCGTCGGTTCCGCTACTATTATAAGCCCCGATTTCCACCTCTGCCTCAAGACCATCTATATAGATTTTACTGGCGTCTCTCGAGCTTCTATCAAGAACAAAGGCAGCATGATACCACTCGCCCGGAGCAAGTCCAAGGTCTTTCAGGGATTGTTTGGTTGTTACTGTCAAATACCCTTGTCCTTCGCGAAACTGAAGCTTGCCGGCGTCAATACGTATTTCCCACCAGGAATTTTTATAAGTTGGTTGGTATAACTCGATGTTGGCGTACCTGATAAAAGTACTATCGCCAAAATTCTCTTGCGGGATATAGCCTGGCGTGCGTGGATCCCGAGATCTTGGGTAGTTGTTTACGTCATGCGGGAAGTTTGTGTCGTCGCACCATGGTTTGCCCGGCTGATTGTAGTCAGTGTCATTGAACCATAATGCCCAGGTGTGCTCGTCTGTCGCCGGGTGCTCGCCGAGCTCAAATATAGCTCCACCAGGGTCGTAAGTTACACTAACATCATTTGGTATGCCGGCAGGGTAAGGCGGTGCGGCATCGCTGCCCGGCAGGGCGCCAAATGGGTACTTGTCGTTGCCGTAATGAAAATCGGCGCTGGTCCGGCGTATGCCGTCGTCCACCCAGAAAAGATTGGCGTCCCAGGGTAAATTAGAATCTGCCGATACATTATAATCCTCGATATCTGCGTTTGAATTAGGTGTGGCGCCAATGAAAACATCGGTCGCCAAAGGACTGGCGCTATGAATCTCAAAATTCATATAGAACTCGTGATCTGCGTCAGTATTGGGGTCCCACACTGCCCAGGCATTGGCAGAAACCACCGCCACTACCAATAACATAATACATATTGCTCTACTTTTCATAATTACAACCTCCTTAAATTAAAAATAAATAATTTTCCTGATTAAAGCCGACATTTATTTTATTAAACAATATACAACTATTATTTATAGCTCTCGTTATACCATTCCAAGGCCAAAATCAGAACCCATCGAGATGCCCAACTAACACCCCAAAGACACCTTTTATTTCTACTTTCAAAAGAGCACAGGCCAAAGTATAAAGCCGGCCAAGGCCTGGTAAAATTACTCAGGGCCGACCCAAATGGGTCAGCCCTGAGATTACGTTAAATCTTTTACTTCTTGCGTCTTATGATGAACATTCCAAGGCTGAGTAAAGCAAGTGTAGCAGGTTCCGGTACTAATGCAATATCATTGTTGAAACCACTGCTATCTGCATCATAGTAGTAAGTCAAAGTACGGTAAACGCCGTCGCCAAGATCAACTATGGCGCCTTGTGCGGCAGAGCCGAGATTGCACGTGTCAAACACGCCGTGAACGGCTTCGGTCCCTGTGCTGTTAACAAGCAGAATCGGATCCAACGGGTTAGTAAGATCGTCTTCGCCCAATTCAACAACCAGACGGGTTACACTTTCCGCAAATGAATGGACATTAGAAGCATAGACAACAATGGCACTTGCACCACCAGCGTCAAGGATGTACTCAAGGTTACCAGTAGCCATTCGCTCGCTTCCGTACGGCCATCGTCCACCTATATCCAGGTAGGCCATGTCAATAACTGCAGTAGAACCTTCAATGATCATTGTTCCTTCGGCGCCACGGTCACCAAGTCTGATGTTTCCAGCCTGACGACTAACACTCTGCGCTCTGTTGATATATGTCAGGGTTCCGCCACTGATGTGATAGAGACCTGAGCCTGTAGTATTTAGCGGTCCTACCTTCGTACCACCATCCCCTATGGTAAGTCCAGCAGCGTCCCAATAATCATCTCTGGTGCCATTCTCAAGGATCATTGCTCCACCTGTCTGAATAAATTCGCTCGTGGTCTCCTCGGGGTCGTCCATGCTCTTTTCGCCAATACGAACCCAGCCAAGGCCCTGGAGAGTTCCGCCGGGCACGATTTTCAGCCTTGCACCGCCGCCAACCCTCATTCTGTTTCCAGACCATAAAGTAAAGACCTGGCTATCACTAACTGTAGCTTCTACGCCGGCATGGTCCTCATAGTCCTTAGCTACACCAATCTTGACTTCAGCGCCACCATTTGGAACAGCGCTGCTGTCATTTCCCCATGGATTGGTAGGCTCCTGGTCATCCGTTGCTTTCCAATTGCTGGCATTATTCCAATTGCCGACAAGCGGAGCATAGGCGGTATCTACATCCCAAAAAAACGTAGCAAATGCACTGTTAGCCATAAGAGTAACTACTAAAACAACAATTAAACTTCTTAACTTCATCTTCTCGCTCCTTAACAAAAATAACTTCTTCTTTAATTTAAACCTAACAATAATTGTAACCGTCACAAATCAGAACTCTGAATGCAATAGGCTACGCACCTACTCATTCAAATATCCTGAATTTCCTAATTTCACCAGTGTTCATTATCCTATAGAGAGGCCAAATTAACAAGTTAATTTTGCGCATAAATAAAAAAATAAGGTCAATTTTGCGCAAAGTTTATTACCGCTCACTAATGTTCGCGGCTCTGTTTTCTACTTCTATACCCTTTATTATATGATGGTTTACCTGACTTCGATATAAGGTTTGCCGGCTTTAAACAAAACCAGCCGTTTTTTAATTTCCTCTCTAAACGCTTCATATTCGGAAGATTGACATAACTGCAAAGCCTTTTGGGCTGTTTCCACAGCTTTATCGAAAGCGCCCGCCGCAGCATAAGAGACGGACAGGGTATCTAATAATTCAGGCTTTTCATAGTTTGTAAGTTCACAGGCCCGCTGAGCAAGTTCGACTGCCTTTTCGGGATTACGAATTGCAGCATTCTCATTGGCAGCCAGAATCCAGGCCAGGTCATTTAGAGGTTGCTCAATCCGGTCAAATTCAAGCCGCAGCGCCTCTTCGAAATGTGTGACGGCCTTATTGACTTTTCCTTTTCGCACCAGAACATGAGCAAAATGGTAGTGCGCCTTGGCAGAGTCAGGATTAATCCGTATCGCCTGGGAAAGATGTACAGCGGCCTGATCAAGATTGCCCTGAGTAGCTAAGACATAACCTAAATTGGTATGAGCAGCCTCAAAATCCGGGTCTATCCGCAGGGCACTGGCAAAGCATTCGATAGCTTCGGCTGATTTGTCCTGCCGGCCAAGTGTAATACCAAGAGCATTGAGCACATTGGGGTCGTTTGGCTTTTTCTGAAGGAATTTTTGATATTCTTCGACAGCCTCGTCGAGCCTGCCGGCATCGAAAAAGATATTTCCCAGCCTGGAATGCATCTTGATTTTGTCAGGCCTGATTCGTATAAATTCTCTGCTATGATAAATAGCCTCCTCTATCCTGTTATGCTTTCGCAGATATGTCGCCATGCAACGATGGGATATGTAATTGTCCCCGGTAACATCAAGTGCGTGCTGAAACAAAGTCATAGTGTTTTGCCAATAGCGAAGGTGAAAATGGGTATATACCGACATAGTTGAAATAATCATCAACGCTGAGGCGGCAAGTATGATTTTTTTATATCGCCAACTTACGAGTAAATCCGGCAACCCCCAGGCAATGATAATAAATAAACCAGTCAAGGCCATATAGGTATAACGGTCGGCCATTGCCTGCTCGCCAACCTGGATGAGTCCTATAACAGGCACAAGCATTCCAAGATACCAGAACCAGCCTGTAACCAGATACCGGCGGTTTTTAGCAAATCGAAGTATAAGAATTGTCACGGCCAGCAGGACAGCCGCGGATACTGCGGCAAAGAGAAACGATATGTTCCGGCCTGGGTACGGATAAAACACCGCCAACCGAGTCGGCCAAACCATTTTGGCAATATACTGCAGATAAGAAATAGGGGCATTGGCAAAGCGAATAAACAGGCTGTAATCTCCTGCTGAGGGCATCGCTCCGGCTTTTCTCTGGAAGATAAAAGTAACTATACACGATGCAATAACCATCGCAAACAGCGGGATTTTCTCGATGACTAAATAAACAAGCGAACGCTTTTGGCCGGCTCTTCTGCGCTTCGGGCCTTTTGACAGGCTGAGCCTGTTCAGCGGCCAATAATCCAAAAGCAAAAGCACAAAAGGTAAAGTAACCACCATCGGCTTTGACATCAGAGCAAAGGCAAAAAACATAATTACAAGCAAATAGCGGGACATCTTCGGCCAACGGGCAAAACGAACATAAGCCCACAGCGTCAGGAGCCAGAAAAAAGTACTCAGAACATCTTTACGCTCAGAAACCCAGGCAACGGACTCTATGTGTAACGGGTGAAGGGCAAACAGAGCAGCAACAAACGCACTGGGCCACAGCGCGCCTGTCATCTGCTTTAGAACAAGAAAAAGCAGCAGTGTATTTGCAATGTGAAAGATGAGATTAGTAATATGATGGCCGGCAGGATTGGAGCCAAAAAGCTGCTGATCCAGTGCATGTGAAAGCCAGGTCAATGGATGCCAATAGCTAAAGTAACCGGTAGTAAAGGCCCATTTGACGGTTTCAAGTGTAATGCCGTCCTGGATGTTTTTGTTTCCAAAAACGTAACTGTAATCATCATAGTTGATGAATTCGAAGCTATAGACTTCGTAATAAACTGCTATGGTGACAACTGTTAGTGTCAGGCAAATTAAAAAAGTCCGGTTCTTGTTTGAGTTTTTAGTCATATTGTCCGAAAAATAACGTTATCCTTATAAACTTCAAACACAAATGAAATTATTTAGCTGTATCTTTTATGTCTTTGCTTTGAAAATTTTGTTTTCCGACTAAGGTAACAGCAAGATTCTTTTTTGCGGCTGTATGATTGGGGTCGATTTCGAGGACCTGATTAAAATAAGCAATAGCCTCGTCAAATTTTTTCTGTCCGTAAAGTGCTGCACCAAGGTCATTGAGAAGGTTAGGTTCATCAGGGGTTACCAACAGAACTTTGCGAAGCTCTATTTCAGCTTCCTCATACCGGCCGAACTTTGACAGTTCATAACCCAGGTCCCAGTATGTTTGAGGCTTGTCCATCGCTTCGGCCACGATTCTGTAGTGCTTGATAGCCTCATCAAATTCACCTCGTTTAGCCAGAATAGAACCAAGAAGGGTACGTGCCTCGTGAAGGTCAGGTTTTATCTGCAGTGCCTGTGTGAGGTATTTGACAGCTTCATCGTCTCTGCCCTGCCGGATGAGTACATCACAAAAGACCTGGAGCACTTCGATGTTTGCAGGCGCTATTTTAAGTGCCTTTTGATACTCCCTGATTGCCTGGTCGAATTCCCTCTGGGCGTACAGAAATGTCGCTACTTGAAGGTGGGCAAGGTAGTTGTTCTCGGTCACTTTAAGAGCGTGCCGAAACAAACTTACGTCGCTTCGCCAGTAGCGAAGTTGAAAACTGGTGCATATAGCTAATGCAGATAAAATTATCAATGAAGATGTCCGGAGCACAACCTTTCTATAGTGCCATTTCTCAAACAATTCGCTTGCGCCCCAGGCAATGATAATAAACAAACCAGTTAAAGTGATATAAGTATAACGGTCGGCCATCGCCTGATAGCCAACCTGAACAATACCAATAACGGGCACAAGCGTTCCCAGATACCAAAACCAGCCCGTAAAAAGGTATCGGCGGTTCTTGGCAAATCGAAGTATAACGATTGTCACAGCCAATAATAAAACGGCAGATATTGCGGCATATAAAAACGATATGTTTTGACCGGGATGCGGGTAAAACACTGCCAGTCGAGCAGGCCAAATCATCCTGGTAATATATTGCAGATAAGAAATAGAAGCATTGGCAAGGCGAACGAGAAAGCCACAACCCTCTCCTGCTAATGGCAATTCTCTGCCTTTTCTCTGGACGATGAAAGTAACTACGCTCGATGCAAGAACCATCGCAAATAAGGGAATCTTCTCGATGACGAGATAGACAAGTGAACGCTTTGAGCCGGCTTTTTTGCCTTTTGACCCGATTCTTTCCAAAGGCCAATAATCCAAAAGCAAAAGCACAAAAGGCAAAGTAACTAACATAGGCTTCGACATCAGTCCCAGAGCAAAAAATACTAATACCAGCAAATATCGCCAAATCCTTGGCCGAGATACGAAACGCACGTAAGCCCACATCGTAAGGAGCCAGAAAAAGGTACTTAGAACATCCTTACGCTCAGCAACCCAGGCAACAGATTCTACGTGTAATGGGTGAAGAGCAAATAAAGCTGCTACGAACGCACTGGGCCAGAGAGCGCCTGTCATCTGTTTTAGAACTATGAAGAGCAGCAGTGTGCTTGCGATGTGAAAGATAAGATTCGTGATGTGATGACCGGCAGGGTCGGAGCCGAAAAGTTGCCAATCCAATGCGTGTGAAAGCCAGGTTAATGGATGCCAGTTGCCGGCATAACCGGCCGTAAAGGCCCATTT
>CAYTQR010000026.1:0-17849 GCA_964440045.1 uncultured Planctomycetaceae bacterium
CGGCGGAAGCGATATTAGTAATCTGCCAAAGCTGGAAATCGTAGAAGGTGGAAATCTCGGTATAGGAGAGTTTCGCGTGGGGGCCGGGGGCAGCGCTAAAACCGGCACTATGGGCTGTGTGAATCAGACAGGAGGAACTCTGTGCCTGGCTAAAGACCTCAAGATAGGACGCGCCAGCACCAGTAAAAGTAACCCGAATGATGGAAAAGGATTTTACACTATCAGCGGCGGCACTATTGAATGCAAGGATAACAGTTCCAGTGGTAGATTGTATGTAGGAGGAAACGGCAGCGGTGAGACGCCAAGTGAAGGAACGTTTACAGTCGCAGGCAGCGGAAGCGAAATTAGGGTTAAGAAACTGTATGTCGGAAACGATGGAAAAAAGGGCAAAGGCAGCGGCAGGCTCGAATTTAAGATTGACGCTAAAGGTGTAAGCCCGATTCAGACAGGTGCTATTTACCTTGACCAGGGTGGTGCAACTACTACGACTAAATTAGTTGTCATCGCTATTGCGGGGCCGCCTAAAGCTGATATTCTTCTTGTAGATAATCAAGGCAGCGGTTCAGTTAACGGCGCTTTCGATACGGTTAATGACAAATCCGCGAGCCAGGGCGCTGATGTGGTTTTGAGCTTTGAAGATGTTAATTACAATTACAGTTTAACCTATAAAGGCGGTGCAAGCGGCAATAGCATTATGCTGAGATTTAAGACATCTGCACCGGCAGCAGGTGTCGGAGATAAACAACCCCCAACATAAAGTTGGGGGCTAAACGAAGCACTTAACTTAATGTTTTAAGAGGTATAAATGCGGCTATCGTCGCGAATGCAAAAGAAAATATGGCATATTTTACCTGTTGATAGTGCCGCCGGGCAGCTTGGGAGCGAATTGAACGTTTCTCCCCTGCTTGGCCAGACGCTTATAAACAGAGGGGTTAAAAACGCTGATGAGGCGAAAAGTTTCCTTAATCCAAAACTGAGCGAGCTTATCGAGCCGGAACGTATGCCCGGTATCGCTGCGGCGGTGAACCGTATCGAAAAAGCTGTAAACGATAAGGAAAAAATCGTTATCTACGGCGATTACGACGTTGACGGAATAACGGCGGTTACAATTTTGTTAGGGCTTTTTAAACTGCTCGGGGCCAATGTCGATTATTACATTCCGCACAGAATAGATGAAGGTTATGGTCTAAATACAGAGGCAATCGAGCAGATTACCCAGTCGGGGGCGAACGTTCTTATCAGCGTTGACTGCGGTATAACAGCTTTCAAATCAGCCCTGGTTGCTAAGGACAATAATATCGATTTGATTATCACAGACCATCACAGGCCTGCATCCGATGGTTCGGTTCCGCAGGCAGTTGCGATTGTGCATCCGAATCTCGACGAAAACTATCCGGCACAGGAAAACGCGGGAGCTACGGTAGCCTTTAAGCTTGCATGGGCAGTTATCAACCGTCTTAAAGGCACAGAGGCTACGCCTGAGCATTTGAAGCAGTTTCTGGTTAACGCTACGATTTTAGCGGCGATGGGAACCATCGCAGATGTTATCAGTATACGAGGTGAAAATAGAATCATCAGCAGTTTCGGACTGCGGGCCTTTAGCGAATCCGAACTGCCGGGCATAAAAGCCCTCGTCGATGCGGCACGACTGACAAGCCAAACAATCGACAGTTTTCATATAGGTTACTGTCTTGCACCTATGCTCAACGCGGCCGGGAGGATGGGACATGCCCGACTTGCGGTAGAACTTTTAGCAAGCGACAACTCTATAAAAGCAATCCGCATTGCTGAATATCTCAAGCAACAGAATAAACAACGGCAACAACTTGAAAAAAAGATTTATAAACATGCCTGCACAATGATGAGCAGTACGGGACTCGACCATCCGGACAGGAAAACCATCGTCCTTGCAAGCGGTGATTGGCATACCGGCGTAATCGGTATTGTCGCATCAAGACTTGTCGATAAATATTACAAGCCGGCCATTCTGTTCAATATCTCAAACGGCAAGGCCCAGGGCTCGGCGCGTTCAATCGAAGGTTTTGACCTGCTGGTAGCTATTACGGCCTGCAGCAGTGAATTAAACTCTTTCGGCGGACACGCTATGGCGGCAGGATTGACAATTGATGCCGACAAGATAGAGGAATTCTCAGAAACTTTAGAAAATTATGCCGCTGAAAACTGGAATATCTCCGAGGTTGTCGGCAAACTCGAAATAGATGCGCTTTGCGGCCTAAAGGATTTGACTGTACCGTTTGTAAAATCGCTGGCAACGCTTGGGCCGTTCGGAAGAGGAAACCCCACGCCGATTTTTGCGGCAAAAGGCGTCAGGCTGGTAGCATCACCAAAAAAGGTCGGGCGCACAGGCGACCATCTGCAAATAGCTGTATGCGACAGCGGCGGACAGGTACGATGTATCGGTTTCAATATGGCACATCTTGAGAAGAAGCTGCTGGAAAATGAATTTTTCAATATTGCTTTCGAGCCGCAAATCGATAATTTCTACGGCCAGCCGGCAGTACAGCTTGTCCTAAGTGACCTTCAGTTCGAGTAATTTTCTTATTTAGTTTTTCGGCAGAGGAATAACCGGTAGGTTTTGTAATAAGCGAAATCTTCGCCGGTTCTGTTTCCCTGAAGATACTTTTGCTCGGCCTTGGCAATTTTCTTGCGGTATTTCCACTTGATAAGTTTCAAAACCATCGGATGGCGGCTTTGAAAAAACCTTTCGACAGCCTTTATAACAGGAAACATCACCTCTTGTGTAACATGGTTTAAAATGTCTATGTTCGGGGCGGTTTGCTCGGTAATGTCAATGTCTTCAATTATTTCAAATGGTGATTTTTCAAAAATCATCTCGAATTTATCGAGTTTATGGCCTCCTTTGACGCTGCATAAGTCTGGCGAATACTTTTTGAAGAAGTCACAGATAAGCATATAGCCGCCCTGCTTGACGAGAGAGGCAGCCATATCGATTACATACTCAAGCCTGACATACTGAAAACTTTCGCAGAACATTACCATATCATATTTCTTGTCAGTTTGGATATTCTCAAATTTGCACTTGAAGACTTCGCTGGAATCGCCGAGCAATTCTTCGACAATTTTATTCTGGTATTCGGTAGGACAGACACAGTCAACTTTATATCCTAAATCAACAAGTTTTTTTGAAAAAGCGCCGGCGCCACAACCGACGTCGAGAATTGATTCCACCTCGGCGGGAATGTGGGCAATAATAAATTTGCAGTATTCTTCCTGGGCGATGTGGAGATTAAGAATTTGGGGTTCGAGACCCTTTTTCCACAGGCCATAATGCAAATGGTCAAGCTTGAACATGCCTTTGCCAAGGAGATGACCGATTTCAAGGCCTACTTCACGGGACACGTGCCTTTTGCTCTGTTTCAAGTTATGCTCCTTTCACGTCAGCAATGCCGAGGCAAATAAGTAAAATAGCTTTTAGAAACGAAGAATCTTAAATTCCGGCCTCACTGTGAAATAGTAATCGGCGGCGGTTCAGTTTCGGCAGCAAGATTTTTGTGCACAATGTAACGGCCATAAAGCCATTTTACAACACCGCTGGCAGCAAAGGCGGAGAAGATTACCGCTGATGCGATTTCAAAACTGAAAATAATAAGAAAAATAACAGCTATCATCCATAAAAGAGATGAAAAAGGTTTCTGGCCGCGAAGATACAGATTGACAAGATGCGGATAGCGGAGTCTGCTAATCATTAAAACAGCAACGCCTATAGTGATAAACGGCAAGGTAGCCACTATAGTATAATGAACGGCAGCGCTGAATAAAGTCTGACCATTGCCAGGATTTCTCATCAGGTACTGATTAAGTATTACAAGACTTGCGATAACGCCGGCGGAGGCAGGAGTTGGAAGGCCGAGAAAACTGTTGTGACTCGATTCGTCATCTTCGTTTTCGACGTTGAACCTTGCCAGGCGGATGGCTGCACAGCCGAGATATATTGCCGCTGCGAGCCAAAAAAAACGGTACACAAAGACGTTAAAGGCAGGATTGAAATTTATCTTGTTCTCCATAAATTTCAGCATAAGAAATGCAGGCGCCACGCCGAAACTTATTACATCGCACATACTGTCAAGCTGGCCGCCGAAGCTGCTGGTGCTTTTGCTTATTCGAGCGATTCGGCCGTCAAGCATGTCGGCGAACATTGCGAGGAAAATCATATAACAGGCCGCGGTGAAATAAGGAAACGGCTTGCTGTAAAGGTCGATACCGATGATATCGGCCCGGCCGGCCTGGGCGGCGAAAACAATAGCGGCAAAACCACAAGTACCGTTCATAAGCGTTATCAGAGACGGCAGAATAGTTATGTACTTGAGCCTTCGCTTGCGAACCGCCCGCAAAAGGCCGCCCTTTCTATGTTCAGATTTATCATCCATTTCAGTCATATTCTGCAAGTATCGTAAGTCCTGCTTTTACCTTGTCGCCTTTTTTTACGATTATTTTTGCGCTGCTTTGTGCAGGGAGGTAAAGTTCAGTTCTTGAACCGAATTTTATCATACCGAAAATCGCCCCGCCAGTAAATTCCTGACCACTTTCGGCCTCGCAGACAATTCGGCGTGCTATCGCCCCGCTTATCTGACGGACGAGAAGCTTATCGCAAGGCTGGGTCAGCCGGTTCATCGCTATATCGTTCGATTCGTTGACTTTGCCGCTTTGGGGGTTCATAGCATTTGTAAAACTGCCCTTTCGATATGTGATTTTCTCAATTTTTACCGCACAAGGGGTTCGGTTAATATGGACGTTGAAAATAGTCAAAAATATGCCGATTCGAGCAGCTTTGCCACCAATGAAAGCAGGTTCGTCAACCTCTTCTATATCGGTTATTGTACCATCAGCAGGAGCGAGGAGTAAATTGTCCCCCGCCGGGATTTTGCGATTAGGGTCGCGGAAAAAGGACAAAAGCCATACTAAAACAACCGCTAAAATGGCTTCAATCGTCCAAAACAGGATAACATTGACCGCCGCGAGGATAATCACTATCGCCATCGCAAGGATGCACAGGCCGGGGTAAATTACAACCTGAGGCAGACCATATTTCGTTATGGGAATTCTCATAAGTTTATTTTAACCGCGGATTACACGGATTTCACGGTTTTTTTTAGACCAATTTTCGTCTTGATTTTGGAGTAAAACAATGTAATTATAAAGTAGAAGGATTTTTTTAGAGATAAAAGATAATAAATGAAAAATGTAAGTTTGATATTGCTTTTAGGTTGCCTGTTGTTGCAGAGCGGATGTACCGATTCTAATATATCTGATGGATTAGTAGTATATGTAACTGATACTATTAAGGGACGATCGTGCACTATTCCGGCAAAAGTAGGAGAGAACGGCAAGTTTAATAACAGCATATCAAAAGATAATAAAACTCATGCAATATCAGGGCAGATAACAAAATCCGATGATAAATACATAGTAGAAATTGACTATAGCTATACAAGTGCCGATAGTTCCGAAACAAAGCAAATCGAGACAAGAATGCAACTACAGGAAGGACAACCACAGATACTCGCCGGGCAGGTAATCGCCGGTGATGATAAAGACATCACTTACATAAAAATATCGAATAAATAAGCACATCTAATCAGAAGCTAAGTTGAAATTTGAACTCTATCACCCCTATGGTAGAAAACCGCTCCCTAACGGTCGCGGCTCTGTTTTCTATTTCTAAACCCTATACCCTAAACCCTGTTTAAAGTTTAATTCTTGACCTAAAGTGCTATAGCAGTTATGCTTTTCGGGCTAAATATATGGATTCCCGCTTTCGCGCGAATGACAAAAGATGACATAAAGAAAGGAAAAAACGATGCTTACGACAATTGTTGATGTTACGGCAAGAGAGATACTCGATTCGCGCGGGAACCCAACAGTGGAAGTCGATGTACTGCTCGACGACGGCTCGTTCGGCAGAGCGGCAGTACCATCCGGAGCGAGTACGGGCGCTTATGAAGCGGTTGAGCTTCGCGACACTAAGGAAAAACGATACATGGGTAAAGGCGTTCTTGGCGCTGTGGCTAACGTCAATGATAAAATCGCACCAAAGACAATCGGAATGGATGCTCTGGAGCAAGAAAAATTAGACAAACTTATGATTGAATTAGATGGCACAAAGAACAAAGGCAAACTCGGGGCAAACGCGATACTGGGTGTTTCACTTGCTGTTGCCAAGGCGGCGGCTGATTCGGTAGGCAAGCCGTTGTATCGCTACCTGGGCGGAGACAATGCAAATGTTCTGCCGGTGCCGATGATGAATATACTCAATGGCGGAAAACACGCTGACAACACTGTTGATTTCCAGGAATTTATGGTTATGCCGATTGGGGCAGAAAACTTCCCGCAGGCTTTGCAGATGGGTGCGGAAGTTTTCCATACGCTCAAGGGTGTACTGAAGAAAAAAGGCTATAATACCTCTGTCGGCGACGAGGGCGGGTTCGCACCGTCACTGAAATCAAACGATGAGGCGGTTGAAGTCATACTCGATGCAATAGAAAAAGCAGGATACAAGGCAGGAAAACAAATCGCAATCGCGCTTGACCCAGCGGCAACCGAATTGTGGGACGAAGGGACAAAGAAATATAAACTTTTTAAATCCGACCCTGATAACAGAATCTCATCTGACGATATGATTAAGTATTGGGCCGGCTGGATAAAGAAATATCCAATCGTAAGCCTGGAAGACGGCCTGGCTGAGGACGATTGGGCGGGCTGGAAGAAGCTGACCGATACAGTCGGCGATAAGTGCCAGCTTGTAGGCGACGATTTGTTCGTTACAAACACAGAGCGTCTTGCAAAAGGCATAAAACTGGGCAGTGCTAATTCAATTCTTATCAAATTGAACCAGATAGGCACACTGACAGAAACGTTTGAAGCGATTAATATGGCCAAGAGGGCCGGGTGGACGGCGGTCATAAGCCATCGCAGCGGCGAAACGGAGGATTCAACCATTGCCGATTTAGCGGTTGCAACGGGAGTTGGACAAATAAAAACAGGCTCGGCTTGCAGAACCGACAGGATTTGCAAGTATAATCAGCTTTTGAGAATTCACGAAGAACTGGGCGATGCGGCACAATACGGCTCGTTTTTGTTTGAGTAAAATAGAATAAATTTTAAAGCCCCGATATTGAGAAGTATCTGGGCTTTCCCTTTGCGCAACTTTATATTTGACACAGATTGTGCTTTTGGCAAGGATATAGTGTTTTTTTGACCTTATTGTGCAAACAAACTTATTGAAGAATCGATAAAAATGGCGTATAATCATGTTTTGTCCAGTTAAGACGAGAAAACATAATTCAATCTTTTGTTATTTTACAAGGGAAAACAGCGATGAAAATTCAAAAAGCTATTGTATTATTGGCAATGCTCGCCTTTTTGGCAAGTTATGATGAAGGCTTGAAAACAGAGCTGTGGCCAAGAATGTCGCTCAATACCGCCCAAGCCGGAGAACTGCAGCAACAAACCTCTGCTAATATAGCTTTGCCGTTTGAAAGAGTATTTGAGCTGAATTCAGGGATAACTATGGAATTTGTTTTGATTCCTGCAGGACAGTTTCATATGGGCTCACCTTCTTCTGAAGCTAAAAGATCGCCAGATGAAGGCCCTGTGCATCAGGTTACAATCAGCAAACCATTCTATATGGGCAAATTTGAGGTAACTCAGGCCCAGTACAAGGCACTTATGGGCAGATTGCAAAAGAAGTGCAAATTTGAGGGCGATAATTTGCCTGTTGAGAACACTGACTATTACCACGTTGATATTTTCCTTAAAATGCTCTCGGCAAAACACGGCCTGAAATTCAGACTGCCTACAGAGGCGGAATGGGAATATGCCTGCCGGGCGGGAACAAATACACCATTCTATACAGGCGAAACTATAAGCGCCGAACAGGCAAATTATGATTGCCGACACATATACGGCAATGGGGCCAAGGGACACTATTTAGGTCGGACAAGCTCTGTGGGGAGCTATCGGCCTAATGCCTTTGGTTTATATGATATGCATGGCAATGTATGGGAATGGTGCAGCGATTTGTATGATAAGGATTATTATAAAACAAGCGAAATGACAGACCCCAAGGGCCCGGCAATCGGCAAATGCCGAGTTATTCGCGGCGGTTCATGGAATCATAACCCTAACAGGCTGCGATGTGCCGATAGAAACAGGCGTAGGCCCGGCGCTGACAGAGGGCTTCTGGGGTTCCGTGTTGTCCTCGAAGCATATTAAGAATTATTACAGTTGAGCTATCTTTGAAATGAAGGCTTGGGGGGTTAAGTTTATAACGACTCTCCTGCCCTTGGCCTGTTTGTTTCTAATGGGGTCAAAGGCATTATTAAAGGGGTCATCACCAATGATGCCGATAATTACCGGCTCTTTGTCGTCAGCCATTTTTGCACCTTTCAAAATAACTGCTGTGACTACCGCCGTTTGTATTTGCCCATTAACGCACCTTCGGCAAGGATATGTCCTTTCATAGCATCAAGCAGGTTCTGCTTAGTAGAATCACCTGGCAAATCAAGCATTACATCCAGGGCATAAATCTTAAAATAGTACCGATGCGTTCCACTCGGCGGACAAGGGCCGTGATAGCCGTGCCTGCCAGCACTGGTAACGCCCTGCTTTGAGCCGTCAGGAAGCTGGCTCGTCGGCGGAATATTTTGGGGCAACCCATTCGACTCAGCGGGAATATTCCACATAACCCAGTGAACCCAGACGCCTACAGGAGCATCAGGATCGTCGCTGATAAGAGCAAAACTTTTCGTCCCCTGCGGTATCTGCTGCCAGTTCAACGGCGGCGAAATATTTTGACCATCACAAGTATGTTTTGCCAGTATCATACCACCTTCTTTAAAAGCATCGGATGTAACTGTAATTACCATTTTATTATCTCCTTCGACAAAACTGTAAATCAAAAACAACAGCACAAACAGAATATAATATTTTTTGTTCATAATGCATATCTCCAAATAAGAATTATTGGACGCCTTTTCCGGCTTTATGCATTTTTAAATGATGTATTCTATTAAGAAACCGAACTCCCAAAACAGCAAAACCAAGTAGAAACGCTACATTGAGAATCATCCACAATACCCAATAAACTTTGAAAAAAAGAGACAGAGACGGCACAGAAATAAACATATACCACCAACCAATATGCAATATCGCAATCGTTATCCCCGCAAACACTACGTTTTCTATTTTTCTGCTTCTGGAGATAAAAACAACGACCAAGCTCATTAAAAAACCAGAGACACCATATGCGATATTTATTAATCCCGAATCGACTAACAATCGCATTGGCAGTTTTCCGATTTTATCAACGATTTGTATTCCTAATGCAGCTGATATAAAAAGTGCCGTAAAAAAGGGAACAGAATATATGCAAAATGTTATCCCACAAACTATACCAAGCGCTTTTAACAGAGCAGATTTATCTAAATCAAATAATTTATGATAAATTTTCAATCCCTTTCTTTAATGCGGCAAAAAGCTGCGACTGTTTTACTGTTGCGATTTTCTTGCTCTTTTTATAGATAAAGCCTTTGCCCGCTGCCGCACAGATGGCAATATCCGCATCGGCAGCTTCGCCGGGGCCGTTGACTACACAACCCATAATATCAACCCGTATAGGTTTCTTAATACCTCTGAGAAGTTTTTTAACCTGCCGAGCAAATTTGACCAAATCCCACTGACATCTGCCGCAGGTCGGGCAGACAATAAGATGAGGCTCATTGGTTTCATAAAGGCCCAGTGCAGCGAGAATCTTTTTTGCTATTTCGACTTCCTGCACAGGGTCGCCTGCGATACTTATACGAATCGTATCGCCGATGCCCTGCCGCAGCAGCGAGCCGAGCGCGACAGAAGCGGGGATAATCGCATCTTCGGCAAGGCCGGCGTGGGTCAGGCCGAGATGGATTGGATAATTGAACTTTTCAGCAATGGCACAATTCGATTCAATTGTTCTTGAAACATCCGAGCTTTTGACACTTAAAACGATATTGTTAAAGCCTCTTTTTTCAAACAGCTTGATATATCCCGTCATTTCCCTGAGCATAAGGCTGGTTCGTTTTCTTTGCGGCGTATCGTCAAATAGATTTCGAATACTCGCCTCGTTTATGCCGATACGGACTGCGATTTTATTTGCCTTTGCACAATCGATTATCCTGCTGATATCCCTTTTGTTTTTTATGTTGCCGGGGTTCAGACGGATTTTGGCAGCGCCTGCTTCAATTGCTTCAATCGCCCTGTCGGTAGAAAAATGGATATCGGCTATCAGCGGTACTTTTACCTTCCGGACGATTTTTGCAAAGGCGGCGATGTCTTTAGCAGTTGGAACAGCAATCCTTACAAGCTGCGCCCCTGCGGCGGCGAGTGAATTTACCTGCTTTACGCAGCTCGCAATATCCGTCGTGGCAAGCTTGACCATCGACTGAATTACAATCGGGTATCTGGAGCCGATTTTAACGCTGCCTGCTGTTACTGTGCGTGTTTTGCGCCTTTTTATCATACGCACTAAATTCTATCTTGTCTTATGCAGGCAAGCAAATTAAAATACGCTATCTTGAAGAACAGTTTTCTATATTTACGGAGTCAAAAACCCCTTAAAATGCTGCTATCCCTTGTAACAACGTTGCTGATTATCTATTTCGGATTAGGATTGATGCTGTATTTTTTGCAGCCGAGACTTACCTTTCAGCCAAGCCGTGACGTGCCGTACAATCCTAGCGATATAGAGCTACAATACGACGATGTCAAACTTGAAACAACCGACGGCCTGACACTTTCGGCCTGGTACATCCCAGCAGAAAACGCCAAATTTACACTGCTTTTCTGCCACGGCAACGGCGGCAATATGGCACATCGGCTCGAATCGATAAACATCTTTAACAGGCTGGGCCTTAATTGTCTCATCTTCGATTACCGCGGCTACGGCGACAGTAACGGCAAACCTTCCGAGAAAGGCGTATATATCGATACACAGACCGCCTACGACTGGCTGATAAATAAAAAGAAGTTTTCGCCTGAAAATATAATAATCTTCGGCCGATCGGTCGGCGCAAGTATCGCAGCTCATCTGGCAAGCAACGTAAAGGCAAAAGGGCTGATTATGGAAAGCAGCTTTACTTCTTATGCTGACATCGGGCATAAATACTATCCGTATATGCCGGTAAGATTGCTTGCAAGATACAGCTTCAGCGCCATCGATTATATAAAAAAAGTACATTGCCCCATTCTTTCTATCCACAGTCCAGACGATGATATAATTCCATTTAAACTTGGCCGGCCACTTTACGCTGCGGCAAATGAGCCGAAGGAATTTCTCGAAATATCCGGAAATCACAATGAGGGGTTTCTGGATTCGGGCCAGATTTACTATCATGGCCTGGAAGATTGGCTCGAATTTCTTAAAAATTACCGGCATGGCCTATAGAGATGAAACAAAAACTAAAAATATTTATTCTTCTGCTGCTGATTGCATTGATTGTTTGCCTGATATTTCTTGCTATAACAAGAAAACAGCCTGTCATCATCATTGAAGATTTTCCGCCAAAATCATACAGCAGGATTATCTCTCTTGCACCGAGCACGACCGAGATACTATTTGCCCTGAGCCTGGGTGATAAGGTTATAGGCGTATCAGAATTCTGCAATTATCCGGCCCAGGCCAAAACAAAACTAAAGCTCGGCGGCCTGCTCAATCCGAATTACGAGGCTATCGTCGCTGCAAAGCCTGACCTTGTGATTGTCTTTGAGGAAATGCTTAAGCCGGAAGATAAATTTGCGGCACTGGGCATAAAAACTCTGGCGGTGAAACATAGTACCATCGATGATATTCTTGATTCGATTGTGTTGATAGGCCAAAACTGCGGCAAGGCCGAACGCGCCAAGACGATGGTCAGCGAACTTGAAACTAAAATACAGACTATTAAAAACCGGTGCACAAATCAACTCCACCCTAAGGTTCTCATCTCAGTCGGACACAATCTTTCGCAAAACCCCAATAAAGCGCCTAATAATATTTATATAGCAGGCAACGAAGGATTTTACAGTGAAATGATTAAAATTGCCGACGGGCAAAACGCATATACCGGCAATATAGCTTTCCCGGCGGTCGGTTATGAATCCGTAATTTCGATGAATCCTGAAATAATCATTGATATAGTATCCGTAGAGCAGAATCATCTTGACCCTGAAATAATAATAAAACAGTGGAAAAATTTCGGTCTCGTCGATGCGGTAAAAAATGACAGGATATACATATTCGGCGAAAATTATATGGCGATACCGGGCCCGCGATTTATACTAATGTTAGAAGAAATCACACGGATAATAAATCCCGAGACTGATGCAAATGAAAGCAGATGATAAACCTGAAAAAATTGTTTTGAACTGGAGCGGAGGAAAAGACTGTACCCTTTGTCTTTATGAACTTTTGCGATGCAAAAAAAATGCCCTGCAGATAGTATCTTTACTCAGCGTTTTAAATAAAAATGAAGATTCTGTCACTATGCATAGGGTGCCTCGAAGCCTTCTCGAACAACAGGCAATGGCATTATCTCTGCCGCTGGATATAATATACATAACTGAAAACGCTTCCGATAAGCAATACGAAAGGGCAATGAAAAATAAATTGATTGATTATAAACAACAAGGCGTTTCGGTTATGGCATTCGGCGATATTTTTCTCGAAAACTTGCGCAAGTTCAGAGAGGAAAAACTGGCTGAGATTAAAATGAAAGCTGTTTTTCCAATATGGAAAAAAGACACCAGCGAATTGGCCGACAGATTTATAAATTCGGGATTCCGTACAGTTATCACCTGCGTCGACAAAAGATATCTCGATGAAAGTTTTGTGGGCAGAAATTTTGATAAACAATTCCTATCAGATTTGCCCGCCGGCGTGGACCGATGCGGAGAAAACGGCGAGTTTCATTCATTCACCTATGACGGACCAATATTCAATCGCCAGGTATCTTTTAGTAAAGGGCCTGTTTTGTTAAAAAATGAGCACTTCTGTTATTGTGATTTGCTGGCCGCTTAAGAAGTCGGCAGGAGATACAAAGTGAGTAACATCATTATAGAAGTTGAGCAACTCTCACACAATATCGCATCTAAACGGATACTTGAGAATATATCATTTGCAGTTGCTGAAAAACAACGGCTTTTTATAGTTGGGCCCAACGGTGCAGGCAAAACAACGCTCCTCCGCTGTCTGAGCCGGATTATTACCGACTGGCAAGGCAACATAAAAGTAAAAGTCAAGAACTTAAAAACCTATTCGCAGAAAAAACTGGCGAAAATATTGACTTATGTGCCGCAGGCTCTGGGCGACGATATACAGTTTACTGTTCGCCAATTTGTTTTAATGGCACGGTATCCGCATCTGAGTCCCTTTTCGGTAATCGGCCCTGACGACGAAAAAATTGTCCGTCAGGCGATGGAAACTACAAAAACAGCCTGTTTTGCTAAACGGGTAATGGCAACTTTAAGCGGCGGAGAAAGACAGCAGGTCAGTATCGCCGCGGCAGTTGCCCAGCAGGCTGAAATTTTCCTGCTCGATGAGCCGGCGACATATCTCGATTACAAACATCAGCGGGACATACATTCCCTGCTGGCAGAAATAAATAAAATCTATAACACAACAATTATATGCGTAACACACGATTTGAACTCTGCCGTGCTGAGCGCAGATATAATCATCGCCCTGAAAGACGGCAAAATTGTTTTCGAGGGAACTGCCCAGGAAATTATGAACGAAGAAACTCTCGAACAAATATATTCCAAAAAATTCGACTTTGCTCAGCACCCCGTAACCGGCCAGAAAATTATTGTCCCTGACGTGATAAAATGAAAAAAACAATACCTTTTATATTTATAGTCGCTTTTGCACTGCTGGTCATATTTATTACGCCGTTTGCAGGTTCGATAAAAATACCGATTTCCGTTTTAAAGGATTTTAATCCTGATGTAACGGTATCGCAGATTTTTTATCAAATCCGTCTGCCGAGGGTCTTTACAGCCTTTTTAGCGGGAGCCGCTCTTGCCTGCTGCGGAGTAGCGCTGCAGGCAATGTTCAAGAATCCGCTGGCTACGCCTTTTACGTTAGGCATATCAGGTGGTGCAGCCTTTGGAGCAGCGGTATATATCATATTCGCGGCCTGGCTGTCGTTTTTTTACGGCTCGATTGCGTTCTCTTTTGCCGGCTCTCTTGCGGCGGTGCTTTTGGTCTATGGCCTTACGAGAATTAAAAAAGGATTTTCCGTCGGCACAATGCTGCTTGCCGGCGTGGCGGTAAACTTCTTCTTCTCGAGCTTGATATTGTTTTTGCAGTACATAAGCGATTTTACCCAGTCGTTTAGGATTATTCACTGGCTTATGGGAAGTGTGGATGTGGTCGGATACTCGACACCGACTGCTATGCTCATTTTCACCACAGCAGGTATCCTGATTATCATCACCCAAAGTGCAAATCTCAACCTGATGAGCATCAGTGACGAGATAGCAATTTCACGGGGGGTTAATGTTAAAGGCACAAGAAAAATCGTTTTCTTCGCAACGTCTATTATGGTCGCAGGCGTAGTAGCTTTTTGCGGCCCGATAGGTTTTGTCGGTCTGATGGCGCCGCATATATGCAGGCTGCTCGTCGGATGCGACCATAAGATTCTAACGCCGGCTTCGGTACTGTTCGGCGGCGCGTTTTTGGCCCTTTGCGATTCCGTAGCCAGGACTATCATTGCCCCTGCCGAGATGCCTGTCGGCGTAATAACCGCCCTTTTGGGCGGGCCGTTCTTCGTCTGGCTGCTCCTGAAAGATACAGGCAAATCAGGCTTGTAACCAATTTAAAACAAACCACTTGCAACTACCGCTTAAATTGCTAAAATAATAAACCAGATATGGAACTTACAGACAATCTAAATATTGTTGGCTTTAAGCCGTTGGTAACGCCCAGGCAGTTAAAGGATAAATATCCTGAAACTGAACAGGTCGCTCATCTTGTAGCCGAGTCCCGCCGGACCATTGAGGCAATTTTGACAAACAAAGACAAAAAGCGTCTTGTCATCACCGGCCCCTGCTCGCTGCATGACAAAAAAGCTACGCTTGATTATGCAGTTAGGCTGAAAAAACTTCAGGACAAGACGGCAGATAAACTTTTGCTTGTGATGCGTACGTATTTTGAAAAGCCGCGTACTACTGTCGGCTGGAAGGGTATGCTTTACGACCCTTACCTCGATGGCTCTTACGATATAGAAGAAGGGTTCTCCAGAACGCGTGATATACTGCTTGAAATCGGCAAGATTGGTCTGCCTTGTGCGACAGAATTTCTCGACCCGATTGTACCGCAGTACACCGCCAACTTGATTTCGTGGGCTGCTATCGGCGCAAGAACAACCGAATCGCAGATTCACCGCCAAATGGCCAGCGGCCTGTCAATGCCGATAGGGTTCAAAAATGCAACCGATGGCAAAGTTACCGCTTCTATCGACGCCATTAAAGCCGCTGCAAGCGCACATTCATTTATGGGAATCGACCGGGACGGCCAAGTTATTATCGCTGAGACCCGCGGCAATAAATTCTGCCATCTGGTTATGCGAGGCGGAGCGAATTGTCCAAATTATACTGCCGAATATGTGGCTTTCGCAGGCATTTTACTCAAAAAGGAAAATATACCAAACGGTATCATCATTGATTGCAGCCATGCAAACTCAAATAAGGATTACAAACTCCAGCGCGATGCGCTTTTGGATGTGGCCGGACAGGTAAAGAGCGGAACAGATACTATTTCCGGCATAATGCTCGAAAGCTTTATTGTCCCCGGCAGGCAAAAACCTGCAAAACCAGACACATTCACATACGGCCAATCCATTACCGACGGTTGTATCGGCTGGGAGGAGACTGAAGAGTTTGTCAGCATATTCGCCGATGCGGTAAAGCTATAACAACGCAGTACTGAAATATCTCTCGGCCCTGTCAGGCAGAACGGTTGCGATATTTCCTTTGTACTTTTTGGCAAGCTGGCGAGCCGCCCATACATTAGCGCCTGAGGAGATACCCACAAGAAGACCGTAATCAGTGCCTAACTGCTTTGTGGTTTCGATTGCGTCCTCGTCTGTAACTTCAAGCACTTCATCTACAAGCGAAACGTCAAGTACCGCGGGGATAAAACCGTCGCCAATACCCTGAATCTGATGCAGGCCCGGCTCATGACCCAATAGTGCGCTGACGTTTTTCGGCTCGACAGCGACTATTTTAGTGTCTTTCTTATGTTCCTTGAGGAATTTACCTACTCCCTGCAGAGTTCCGCCGCTGCCGACACCAGCCACAAAACAGGTAACATCACCGCCCATCTGCCGCCATAATTCGACAGCCGTTTGTTCGTAATGGCAGCGAGGATTATCCGGATTTTCAAACTGCTGAGGCACAAAGATTTGCTTATCTTCTGCAGCCATTTGTTGTACTTTTTCGACAGAGCCGGCAATACCGCCTTCGGCACTGGTTAAAATTAACTCCGCTCCCAGCGCCCGGATAAGCTTCTTTCTTTCCTCACTCATATTTTCAGGCATTACAATTTTAACTTTGTAGCCTTTCATTCTGCCGACAAGGGCAATACCTATGCCGGTATTTCCACTGGTGGGTTCGACAATAACAGAGTCCGGCTTTAATCTGCCGTCTCGCTCGGCCCCTTCTAACATTGCAAGAGCAACTCTGTCTTTTATACTCCCGCCGGGGTTAAGGAATTCGGCCTTGGCATAAACGTCTTCGCCCTTTAGTCTTATCAAAGGCGTATTACCAATTAAATCGAGGATATTATCTGTAAGCATCTTTGCTCCTGACTTTAAGGAAAGTAGAATATCTGTTTTCTCCGAGTACGTCAAATACTTTCGCCCCAATAATCAGCTCTTGCAGAGCGGTTGATTTGCGGGTATATTCAGGCCCTTTGGCATAAAGGATTTGTAAATGTTAGACGAGTCGAAATCTAAAACTACAAAACACACAACGGCTGAATCAATCGCCAATACCTTCGAATGGCTGATAACGGCCTTTATACTTGCCTTTGTTTTCAGGGCATTTGTGCTCGAGGCTTTTCGCATCCCGACCGGCAGCATGGCCGATACTCTTATGGGCGACCATTTTCAAATCTGCTGTACGCAGTGCGGCTACAGCTACGAATACAACTTCAACCCTTACACACAACAAAGGTACAAAGTCTCAACAGCCGCGGGGCTGTATCAGCTTATGCCTCCGCCGAAATGCCCGAGCTGCGGCTATTACGAAAATCCAAAAACGCTTGTTCCGAAATCCAACGGCGACAGAATTCTCGTCTTCAAGTGTCTCTATCAGTTTGCCGAGCCGAAAAGATGGGATGTAATAGTCTTTAAAAACCCAATTGGCCCGAAGGAAAATTATATAAAAAGACTTCTCGCAAAGCCCGGCGAGACAATCGAAATAATCGACGGCGATGTATATATCGACAATGTTCTGGCCAGAAAACCCGAAAAGATCCAGCAGGAAATGTGGATGTGCATTTACGATAACGACTATCAGCCGATAAATCCGAAGGAAGTCAGATTCAACAACCATAGCTGGCGTCAGCCGTTTACAAACGATATGAATTCACAATGGATGCACAGTCCGGCAAAACCGACGGAATTCAGCCTCGAAAGCAGCCCTGAAAAACTCAATATAATGTTCTATGACACAAAAAAGGGTAATGATTTTCATGCCGTTTATGCATACGGCGACCCGCGATTTCACCATAATATACCTATCTGTAGCGACCTGATGATGAACTATTATGCCAAATTCGGGGCTAACAGAGGCTC
>CAYTQR010000027.1:0-1066 GCA_964440045.1 uncultured Planctomycetaceae bacterium
GGACAAGGCTTTCCGCCCCCGAAACTGACCAAACGGTTCTGCTGGAAGGCTGGGCGAAAAAACACGATATAAAAAAGATTCAGGAAGTTCTCTCAAAATTCAAAGGCACAAGTTTCAATCTTATCGCCCCGGCAGAAGATGAGGAAGTTCCTGTAGAAATAGAAAACACAAGAGCATTGAAGCCTTTTGAGTTAATAACCCGTATTTATGGTGTGCCGCAATATTTCGAGGTTGACCCGACGGCGCTGCTGGCTCCGTTTTTTGCAATATTCTTCGCCCTTTGTCTCACAGATGTTGGTTATGGACTGATGATTATCGCATTTTCGATTTACCTTATTCGTAAAATGCAGGGCGACAAGAAGCTTCTCTGGCTATTGCTCGTATGTTCGGTTCTGACAATCGGTACAGGTGCGTTGACCGGCGGGTGGTTCGGCGACGCCGCTCAGCAACTTTCTCGAATCTTCGGGTGGACATGGCTCGCCGAGGCAAGAGAATCGATGATGTTATTCGACCCGCTTGAAAAACCTATGACATTTTTTAAACTGGCAATCGGGCTGGGGTATCTACAGATTATGGTCGGTATTATAGTAGCGCTTGTGTGTAACCTTAGGAAAAAGGAATTTATCGCTGCAATTTGTGATAACCTTACCTGGCTGGTGATGCTCAATTCCATAGTCCTGTTCCTCTTTGGAGATAAAATCGGGCTAAGCGGCGAAACTGTCAGCCTGTTCGGCAAAATAGCGATTGTGCCGGCGGCAACGATTTTCCTGTTCAGCCACAGACAAGGGCCTGTGGCGGGAAGAATAGGTATGGGTGCGTATAATCTATTCAGCACAATTTTTTATATGGGCGATGTGCTCAGTTATTTAAGGCTCATGGCCTTAGGTATGGTAACCGGCGGCCTGGCGATGGCTATCAATGTTATGGCAAAAACCGCCAGCGACGTCCCGTATCTCGGTATTATTTTAGCAGTGATTGTTCTGATTGTGGGACATACATTTAACGCTGCTATATCCGGCTTGAGCGCATTTGTGCATACGATAAGACTGCAATTCGTCGAATTCTT
>CAYTQR010000027.1:1076-15787 GCA_964440045.1 uncultured Planctomycetaceae bacterium
GCTTATCGGCATAGCATTAAAGGAAATGCTCAAAACCAGAGACAAAAAACCATTCTATGTCTCAACAAAAACAACGCAGACTGAGCCCGACAAAATCCGACAGGACATTGAGACTTCTCTTAAAAGAATGAACCTCGATTACATCGACTTCTACCATGTATGGTGCATTTTGTACCTCGACGAATATAAAGAACGAAAAACAAAAGTAAAAAAATAGAAAGGATTGTTAATTATGGAATTTTTAGGAAACGCGTTTGCATTAATCGGCGCTGCAATGGCGGTATTTTTAGCGGGATCAGGTTCTGCGGTTGGTATCGGCATAGCCGGCAGAGCAGCAGCAGGCGTCCTGACTGAAAAGCCTGAGCGCTACGGATTAAACTTCATTATGGTAGTACTGCCTGGAACGCAGGGCTTTTACGGCTTTTTAGGCGGCTTTCTTGTTATGCAGAACCTCGGCTTCTTCGACGAATCATACAATATAATGCTTACATGGCAGCAGGGTTTAATCGTCCTGGCGGCATGTTTACCGATTGCGATTGCAGGTCTTATCAGTGCGATTCATCAGGGTAAGGTCTGCGCAGGCGGTATTGTTATGGCTGCCAAAAGGCCTGAAATGGCATTTAAGGCGGGCGTGGTTTACGCAGTTATGGTTGAGGTTTACGCTGTACTTGGACTACTGGTTACATTGTTTATGCTCAACAGCGGTCTGGACTGGGCAGCATTAAAAGCCGCTGCTGTTTCTGTTACCGGCATGTAAATAAAAATTATATTATAAATTCTGGTGATATTTTATGAGTGCCAATGAAGTTGTAGATAAAATTGTGGCTGAGGCCTCTTCGGCGGTTGAGAAGATAAACAAAGACGCCAACGAAAAAGCTGAACAGGAAAAACAAAAGTTCCAAAAGGAACTCGACAGTTTCAATGAAGAAACAAAGCGGCTCGCAGAACAGACAGCCCAAAAGGCTGAGTGCCAAGCCCTTGCCCAGGCGAGAATGGAAATCGCACAGGAGTCTCTGCGGGTAAGAAATGAACTATTCGACGAAACTTTCTACGCAGCGACAGAGAATATCAGAAATATGAAAACAGAAGATTACCAGCAGCTTATGGAAAATTTGATACTTTCAGCAGCACAAACAGGCGACCAGGAGCTTGTTATCGATAAAAATGAAAAAAGAATCGATGCCGCTTTTGTCGAACGATTAAACGTGAAATTAGCCCGGGATAACAAAGGTAAATTGACACTTGCCCAGTCAAAAGCTGATATCGGAGCCGGCTTTATCCTGCAAAAAGACAAGATAAGGGTAAACGCAGGCTTGGGCGTACTGCTTGCAGCGGCAAAAGAAGAGCTTGAAACCGAATTAGCCGGCGAATTATTCAGCCAGGGATAAAATATTAAATTATGGACATTACACAACAGCAAAATGTAATACAGTTCAGCCTGTACCCGCCGATTGGCGAAGAGGACTGGCGATACACCTTTGCATCTGCACAGGTAAAAACGCTGACAGAGAAATTATTCGACCAGACATTCTTTAACGAACTTGCAAACAGCGAAGGCTTCAAAGAAACAGTCGAGCTTTTGGGCGGAACTGATTACGCCATGGCCAAGGCAGTGACAAATGAAGATATTGAACAGCTTCTGTACGAGGGACGCAAAGAAGTAAAAAAACTAACCAGCCAACTGCTTATCGATGAAAAGATAATCGAATTTTTACAAGCAAGATCTGATTTTGCAAATATGCGATTAGCTATCCGCAGGCTTGTACTCGAAAAGGCGCTCGGAAGACCGGAAGATTACTGCGACCAGGGTAACATTCCTGTCGGTGAGTTTGAGCTTGTTTTTGAACAGGAAGATTATTCCACACTGCCGGCCTATCTGCAGGAGGCTGTAGAGGCGGGAGTGTTAGGCTATTACAAAAATAAAAACGTCCGCGATATCGACATAGCTATAGACAAGGTCGAGGCTGAATTTCAGCTCGAAAACGCCGCGGCGGCAGCAAGTATTTTTCTTGTTGAACTAATGAAGATGTATATAGATATTAATAATATCCGCACTATGATGAGACTGAAATTTACTGAGATGGAGGATAGAGACGTTTTTATGCCCGGCGGATATATCGAGCCGGTCAGGCTGGACCATGCTGTCGATACAGGCTATGAATCACTTGGGCAGGCCTTTGCCGCTATGCCTTATTACCATATTATCGAGGCAGGCGCCGGCTATATGCAACGCAATAATTCATTTTTAAAGCTCGAAGCTGCCTGCGATGTGCACCTGGTCGGATATCTCAAAACCACGGACCAGATAACCGCAGGCCATCAGCCGATAGTAGCCTATCTTTTAAGAAAAGAACACGAAATAAGAATGGTAAGAATGGTTCTTGCCTGTAAAAAAGCGGAAATTGAACCAAAAGTAATTCTCGACAGGCTTGTCGTTTAAAAAGCAAAGGATTTTATGCAGGGAAAAGTCGCGATACTTGGCAGTGCAGATTTTGTTATGCCCTATTCGGCGCTGGGCGTGGATTGTTTCGCTGTGGACGACGACCGCAGCCAAATAGTCGGGGCCGCTGAGAAAATTGCCGCTGAAAAATATGCATTGATAGTCGTTGCGGAAAATATTGCACCGGCCATTGAAGAAATACTGGCACAATTCATCACAAAACCGGTGCCCTGCGTTCTTATCGTACCGTTTACTACCGAATCTAAGGGCCTGGCCGTAGAAAGTCTCGGCAGGCTTCTAAAAACCGCTACAGGAATAAATATATTACAGAATACTTAGAATCTTTAACAGGATAGACTATGGCAGAGACTAAAACAGGAACAATAATAAAGGTTGCCGGCCCCGTCGTCGCCGCTGAAGGTATGCTCGGCTCGCGAATGTACGATGTCGTTCGCGTCGGCAAACAGAATCTCATCGGCGAAATCGTCGAACTCAAAGACGAGACCGCAAACATTCAGGTTTACGAAGATACGACCAGTATCGGGCCGGGTGAGCCAGTCATTGACAGCAAAGCGCCTTTGAGCGTCGAACTCGGGCCGGGGCTGATAGAAAGCATTTACGACGGCATCCAAAGACCGCTCGATGAGCTTTATAAGGCTCAGGGAGACCATATCCTCCGCGGCAGTCAATTGCCGGGTCTGAACAGAGAAAAAAAATGGCACTTCAAGTCCGTTATCGAAAATGGGACCGAAGTAGCCGGCGGTGATATAATCGGCGAGGTACAGGAAACACCGATTCTCTTACATAAAATTATGATACCGCCGACAATAAGCGGAAAAATCGAAGGTCTCAGCGAAGGTGATTTCACCGTTGAACAGAAAATCGCAACAGTTACATCACAGGATGGTCGGAGCTATGAAATCAAGATGATGCAGAAATGGCCTGTCCGTACAGGCAGGACTGTAAAACAAAGACTCGCCCCGGATAAAATTCTTCTTACGGGCCAGCGGGTTATTGATACATTTTTCCCGATTGCCATAGGCGGCACGGCTTGCGTGCCGGGGCCTTTCGGCTCGGGAAAAACCGTTGTACAGCATCAGCTTGCAAAATGGGTCGATGCGGATGTCGTTGTTTATGTCGGCTGCGGCGAACGCGGCAATGAAATGACCGATGTGCTGACCGAATTTCCGGAACTTAAGGACCCTCACAGCGGCCAGCCTTTGATGAAACGTTCCGTGCTTATCGCTAATACTTCCGATATGCCCGTAGCGGCAAGAGAAGCATCTGTCTATACAGGCATTACAATAGCTGAGTATTTCCGTGATATGGGTTATACCGTTGCGTTGATGGCGGATTCTACCAGCCGATGGGCTGAGGCGATGAGGGAAATATCTACAAGGCTCGAAGAAATGCCCGCTGAGGAGGGTTATCCGGCCTATCTTGCCGCAAGAATTGCCTCGTTTTACGAACGTGCCGGCAGAGTCGAATGTCTGGGCAAGCCTGAGCGTCAGGCTGGTTTGTCCATAATTGGCGCTGTAAGCCCGCCAGGCGGCGATTTGTCCGATTCGGTTGTGCAGGCCACGCTGCACGTCGTAAAGGTCTTCTGGTCGCTGATGGGCAAACTCGCTTATCAAAGACACTTCCCAGCCGTTGACTGGCTGACAAGTTATTCCTTCTATAAACAGTATCTGCCTGCCTGCTTTGAAGACAAGGACAAGGGGCGCCAAATGGTGAACCTTACCCAACAGGCAATGAGTCTGCTGGAGCAGGAATCGGGACTCGCCGAAATCGTAAGACTCGTCGGTTCTGAATCGATAAGCCCTGCCGACAGAATGGTACTCCAGACAACCAAAAGTATCCGGGAAGATTATCTGCACCAGAACGCTTTTGACGAAGTCGATACATACACCTCCATAGACAAGCAGTTTGAAATGCTAAAGACCATACTCCACTTTCACGTTCAGGGACTTGAAGCGATTAAAAACGGCATCGAGACAGATGAAATTTTCAAGCTCGACGCATGGGAAGATATATCACGTTCGAGCTTTATAGCCGAAGATGCGATAGAGAAAATAACAAAAATCAGAGATAAAATTGATGAACAAATAAAGGCTTTGCAGGGGTAAAATATGCTTACAGAATATCAGACAGTAACGAGTATAAGCGGCCCGCTTTTGCTGGTCGAATCAGTTCAGAACGCCCGTTACGGTGAAATAGTCGAGATAGAAATCGGCGATGGCTCGGTTCGTCACGGCCAGATACTTCAGGTTGACAGGGACAAAGCGCTCGTCCAGGTATTCGAAGGCACCGAAGGCATTGATATAAACCGTACCACAGTAAGACTGCTTGGTAAACCGCAGCAGCTTGCCGTTTCGCCGGACATTCTCGGCAGAGTTTTTAACGGAACAGGTGAGCCTAAAGACGGCGGAGCGGAGATCATCGCTGAAAAACGCCTCAATATCAACGGCAACCCCATAAACCCATACAGCAGGGACTATCCGAACGAATTTATCCAGACTGGCATATCGACCATCGACGGCCTTAACCCGATTGTCCGCGGCCAAAAGCTGCCGATATTCAGCGGCTCCGGCCTGCCGCACGATGAAATAACCGCCCAGATTGCAAGACAGGCAACTGTGCTCGGCAAAGATGAACAGTTTGCCGTTGTATTTGCAGCGATGGGTATAACATTCGAGGCCGCACAGTTCTTTATCAATGATTTGCAAAGTACCGGTGCAATTGAAAGAGCGGTTTTATTTATCAATCTTGCCAATGACCCGGCAATCGAACGAATCGCAACTCCGAGAGTTGCGCTTACCGCAGCAGAATATCTCGCGTTCGAAAAGGATATGCACGTACTCGTTATTCTTAATGATATGACTAACTATTGCGAAGCTCTTCGGCAAATCAGCGCTGCAAGGAAAGAAGTGCCCGGTAGAAGAGGTTATCCCGGCTATCTTTATACCGACCTTGCTACGATTTATGAACGAGCAGGACGAATCAAGAATAAAAAAGGCTCGATAACCATGATGCCGGTTTTGACAATGCCGGAAGACGATAAGACTCACCCGGTTCCCGACCTGACAGGCTATATCACCGAAGGCCAGATAATTCTTTCCCGCTCGCTGCATCGCAAAGCTATCGCCCCGCCGGTGGATGTGCTGCCGAGTCTATCAAGATTAAAAGACAAAGGCATCGGTCAGGGTAAAACCCGTGAGGACCACGCCGATTTGTATAACCAGCTTTACTCCTCTTATGCACGAGGCAAAGAATGTCAGGAACTTGCGACAATTCTCGGCCAAGCGGCCCTTTCAGACGAAGATAAAAAATATATGACCTATGCGAACGAATTTGAAAAACGATATATTTCGCAGGGCTTTTCTGAAAACAGGACCATCGAACAGACCCTTGACCTCGGCTGGGAGCTGTTAAGTATGTTTGAAGATACCGAGCTGAAACGAATCAGTGTCGAATTCCTTAAGAAATATATGCCGAAGTTCAGGAAAAAGTAAAATATGCAGACGAATATAAACTCAACAAGAATGCAGCTTCTTTTACTCCGCAGACGTATTGCGCTGGCGGAAAGAGGACATCGGCTGCTGAGCGAAAAAAGAGATGAAATCTCAAGGCAGTTGATACAGATATCCAAACTGCTCGGGGCGCTTCGCAAAGAGGTTGAAAAGGAACTCATCGAAACATCAAGGCGTTTCGTTATGGCAAGAGCCTCTATGGAACCGGAAAACATAAAATCCGCAATGGAGGTTCCCACTAAAAAATTCAGCCTTGCCATAAGCTTTGCCTCTATAATGAGCGTAAAGGTGCCGAAATTTGCAAAGGAAATTGAAGGTGAAATAATCAGCTATGGTTACTCAACAACCAGCGGCGAACTTGACATAGCTCTTAAGGGTCTGGAGAAAGTTTTCGACAGACTCCTCGAACTTGCCGAAAAGGAAAAACAGGCACAGCTCCTTGCCAATGAACTGCAGAAAACAAGACGCCGGGTAAACGTCCTCGAACACGTCATTATCCCGGAACTTCAGCAAATGATTCGGTTTATATACGATAAACTTGCCGAGGCCGAACGCGACAATATAAGCAGACTAATGAAGATTGCCGATTTGATAAGGGCATAAATTTGCCTGTTGCCAGGTACCAAAACAGGATATAATACCCGACATGGCGAATACAGAAAATCTAAAGGCAGCTAAATCTGCTCCTAAATCATTTATGACCGCCGGCCCAACCCTGCACTACAGCCATACGAATGTAAACGGCTGTTATTTCCTGGCGGTATGTGTGTATTATGCCGCCGCGGTCTTCTGGGCCAAGCTCCTGACCGGCGGGCTTATCAGTTCCGATTTGACCGGCCCATTTTATCTTGAAAAACTTATACTCTCGCCTTTGAGTATCTTTGAATACCCCGCTCAGATATTTGTATTAGGTCTTCTCGTTGGAATCTTTATCGCAGTACCAATCCTCGCCTCACAGCTCATGAGCTTCAAATACAGTATCTTGTTCATACTGATACTTTATTTCATAGCGGGCATGCCGGGGCTTGCGATTTTTGTCCTGATCGGGGCTTTTGCCGCGGCGCTAAGACCTTTACGTTTCAGGTCGCGATACATCGCTATTGTTCTTTGTATTTCACCTGTATTTATATATTTTATTTTCTTCGGCGGAGTGAAAAACATCGATATCGTCCAATGGGCTATGTCTTTTACGCCATGGCTCCATGGCCTGCTTACAGCTCTGACATTCGCCGCCATTGTAATTGTGACAGGTCATTTCACACGTTACAGGCCGGGCCTGATTTGGAGTACCGCCGCTGTTTTTCTTATTATAACTATTATTGTTTTTCAAAATGGAATCAATCTTGCCGAGCTTGATTATCAGCTTTATATCGCAAAAAATAATCCGGAAGCAATAAGTCAATTTCAAGATCACGGTATAACCACAGCCCTTGACAGTACCGTAACAAGCCCCGAAAGCAGAAGTTACTTCCAGCCGCCCTTCTATCCGGCTGAAACTATAGCTTTAAGGGCTGTATTAAAAAAGGAAATCCAGAACAGGCTTATGCACGACCGCTGGCCTGAATGGCTTAATGTTCCGCCTGAATTGAGATACCAGGAGAAAAAACAGCAACTTTTAGAACAATATGAAAAGTTCCTCAACCCTCCCAAACACTGGTTTAAGCCCGCCTTTGTCCATAAAACACTTTTAAAAAGCAGAGTAAGAACTAATCGTATGCCGATAGCGCTTTATTACAAAGCAATGTTAAGTGAGCTTTCACCCGAACTCAACATGCTAATTGATAAAGAAACTTTACACTTCTACAACGACTATCCACACAAAGAAAACCTGCCTATATGGCACAAGCTTTTCTTCGAATATCCTGACAGTATAGAATCCATAGAAGCCCGTTGGCGAAGAGCCTTTCATCTTGCGGGAATGGAACAATTCTCATTTGCCAGTCAGCTTATAGACCGGGCACTCGAAATGATTGCAAAACAATCAATTAAGACTGGTTCTGCACCAACAAATGAAACCGAAAAAATCTTCCGAAAGCCCCAGACAACTGTCGTCACGGAATTTGAACTCAAAAAAATAAAAAGGAAACTCGAATACCTGCGCAATTTAATCAGCAGTGAAAATCTCGGCAGCGACGACAAGACCCGGCAACTGCTGGCACAGTTTATTCTGCTCAACCCTCACGATCCGTTTTTCAAGCTGCACCTCGATAATCTCCTCCAGCAGGCAGGAGAGGAAAGTCCTATCATCGATAACATATTACTTTCGCAAACTATGCTTATTCCAGATGCCGTTCTAAGAGAGCAGCGTCTCGGTCAGCTTGCAGATAATTACCCCGGCACCGACGGCAGCATACAGGCAAAATTCGAGCAGGCTTGTTTGAAACTTTCCATCTGGAAAGAACACAGCTTAAGCGATACAGAAAAGGAAAAATACTTGGCCGAGGCAAAAGAAGACCTTGGAAATTTCCTCAAAAATCACCCTGACAGCATCTTCGCAGAACAGGCCGGCGAAAAGCTTTCTGCCCTGCCTGTCCGCTAATAATCCAGTATTTACAAATTCGCCTATTTTGCCCAATTTGACTTTTCCCGGGAAATGTAGTATAATAAACTGACGATGCAAAGCAGAATAAGTATAGATAATAACGACAAAAACGGGAAAATACTGTTAATAGGCCGGGTTGAAAAAACAGCCGTTGACACGTCCGGCTGCCCCTCCGTACAGTTCCAGACCTGCTCGAATATACCTGATGCTATTGTTGCCGCATCAACAAATCAATTCGGCATTATAGCGATGGTCCCGGACGATTTTGATGAAAGTACCACCCTATCGCTTAAGACGCTTAGAAAAGTAACGCCAGAGTCAAAAATTTTCCTGCTTGCCCAAATGTGGCAGGAACCAAAAGCCATTGAATTTACCCGCTCATCGAGTAACGGAACAAAACTTGCTGACGATTACTACATCCTGCCCGTAAGTTTCACGGCTAAAAAAATCGATAGTGAACAACCTATAAAAAAATCGTCCCAGACCGAACTGTTAGCCCGGCAAAGGCAGCGTATCGAGATACTTGAAAAGCTTGTAATGGAAGACGAACTGACCGGCGTTAAAAACAGAAGATTTGTCAGGGAATTCCTTCGGCAGATTACCACTCGTGTTCAGAAAGAATCTCTGCATGTTACACTGCTCATCTTTGATATAGACAACTTCAAACAATATAACGACCTTTACGGTCATCCTGTAGGCGACAACATCCTAAAACAGGCTGCGGTCTTAATGCAGAAAAGCTGCAGAAAACAGGACGTTATAGGCAGGATAGGCGGAGACGAATTTGCCGTTGTTTTCTGGAATTTGCCTGCTGACAAGTCGGTTGCCCTCGATGACAAAGCCAAAGCAGAAAGAAGACACCTCGAAAGCGAACATCCTACACAGGTAATAAATATCTGCGAAAGATTCAGAAGCGAACTTAATAAAACCGACCTTCCCGCACTTGGCGCAGAAGGCAAAGGCACGTTAACTATAAGCGGCGGTCTGGCAACATTCCCACGTGACGGCCTGACCGTGACCGAGCTTTTTAATCAGGCTGACAAAGCCCTGCTGGAAGCAAAACGCAGCGGGAAAAATCGCGTTTATCTTATCGGCAACGAAAAGATATGAAGCGTTATTCGTGAAGCGTGAAGCGAAATACGAGATACACTTTACGAAATACGCTTCACGAGATACGAGATACGCTCCTCGGCCCTGTAAGTTTGTACTTTATGCCCCGCCAGTTTATCGTCCTGCCAAATGCTGAAGAAATAATACAGAAAAACATAAGCCACGACCATAATGGACTACCTATAATATCTACTACAGCGGCGGCTTTCATTCTTTCTGCTTCTGTCGGAAGAAGCTTAGGAATCATTCTTTGACGTAAAAATGCCCTTGTCAATTGTCCTGCAAAAAAAACAATCGCCACTGTCAGAAAGATAGATATATCGTCTGTTCCCCTGTGCCATAAGAAAAACGTCAGAGACGCAAAACCCCATAATCCTAATATAGAAAAGAGGCTGCTTACAAGACCAAACCACCATGTTCCCGGAACAGTTACTTTTGTAATAACATACTGCCGTCTGGCGAACTCGAAGAGACCTCGCCAGGTAGTCTGTTCAAAAGAAGCGACAAAACATCCAGGCGCAAATGCAACACGCCGTTTGGCTTTTTTGACTTCTCGAGTGATTGTCAGGTCGTCACTTGCCGCTCTTTGCCAGATTCTATCAATTTCAAGTTTTTTAAAGAGATCGACATGTATCGCCATCGAGCCCCCCCATGCACAGTTAAATATTGTCGGGCCAAGCATCTCGGCAACTTTGGCATTTAATGCAAACAGTGCCAGCGTTGCGAGGTTATTTTTCAACGGCACATACAAGCGATAACCGGTTGAGACGCCGTTTTTTTCCTTGCGCAGCGGATATACAAGACTGCTCAGCCAGTTATCACGAACACAGACATCGGAATCGGCAAATGCGAAAACCTTAATATCCTCTTCAACGCTTCTGCATGCATAAAGCAGATTATGCAGCTTCTGGCTGCCTTCTGTCGTCAGGCCGGCAACAAGAATTCTTATCCTAAATGCCTTTGAGGCGCTCTCGAATCGTTCTTTAAAATCGAGCAGATGGTTATAAGCCGGATCTTTAGTACTTTCGGTTACAAATATTATCTCGAAATTATCATAATCAAGCCGGTAAAATGAACTGATATTCTTATCAAAAGCCGTATCAATTCCCTTGCACGGTATAATCAATGCAACTTTGGGACGGTAAGTAATATGTTTTTCGGTAAATTTTTTAAGAACATACCTGTAGTGGCGAAAAATCTGAAAAACAAACAGAGCCTGTATTACAATGAAAATTATTGCTATTGTAGATAAAAAAGTCATATCTGCCGAACCTTCAGTAAATACTTGCGAGCGGAACAAGAGAATCGGTTAACGTTTTTATGGTATATTTACGAGTCAGGTCGATATGCAGCAGATGACCGTGATTATGCTGTGAGTCTATAATAATAAGATTTTTATCATTGCTCATCCAGCCGGTTTCCTGTACCTGATGGCCGAGCACAAATAAATCGACATCGAGCTTGTCAGCAATAAACTCAAGAGTTTTGTTGCTGTGCCCTCTGCCCCAGGTCAACAGATAGGCCGAATTGGGCCTTACAATATCGTTGATTTTCAAATTCCTGACAAAAATCGAAAAATCAAACTTTTCGAGCATTCTGTTGGAAGGCAGTGAATGCGAAACCCATATTCGATTAGAGGTTTTAACCGCTAACGGCTGTGAAAAAAGAAATCTTTCTACCGCACTTTCCACATCCTTTGTCCGATTGGCGAAACGTCGTTGCATCGCAGCCCGCATCGATGCGTTCATTTCCTTGCCGCCTTTCATAACCTCGCTGTTGCATATAAATGCAGTATCATGATTTGCAAGAATGAAATGCACTCTATCGGGATAATCTATCTTGAGTTTGACAGCTTCGGCCAGCACTTCAAACGACAGACAGCCGCCCTTCTCATCTTCCGGCCCGCCGTGTATTATCTCCTGAAGCACTAAATGTCTATCAGGGTTTTTATCCAGTGCGGCATAAGCTACTACCCGCTCAAAATTGCGGCGATGGCCGTGAATATCGCCGGCAATAACCATATCGCCTTTATCCGGCCCTATTATCAAATTATACCGTCTGAAACTGTCCTTTTGGTTAGCTTCAATACCGGTTTGCAGCAAATCTATAAAATTTTGTGTCATTGCTGACCGCCCAGTTTCTTGGCGAAAATATTGTGGATTAGAAGGTCGAGCCTTGAAATTATCTCTGCCATAGAACCGGGGCGTTTTCCCGGCTCTTCCTTGACACAATCAGTTACGAGTCTTGAAACTCCGAGCGGAATTCTGCGATAAAGCTGGTGCGGTGCGGGAAAATCCCGCTGGCCGAGCATCGCCGACAAGTCGTTCGACTGCGGTATAAGTGTCGGTATGTTTTTGCCGGTAAGCGCCCAGTACATAGTCGCCCCGAGATTAAAAATATCCGTTCGTTGATCGAGATGTCTTCTTTTAACCTGTTCCGGCGCAATATAATCAGGCGTACCCTGAATCCTCGGCTTTATCGTACCGATTTTGCAGCCCTGACCAAGGTCAATTATCTTGATAGCACCGGATTCGTTTATCAGGATATTATTCGGCTTAATATCACAATGGATATATCCCTGCTGATGCATAGTATTAAGACCGGTTGCAACCATACGAAATACCAGCAGCACATCACCCAAGCTGAGAGTTTTGGATTTTTCGAGAGTTTCGCCTTCGAACATTTCCATTGAAAGCAATAATTCCTTAACTTTAAACATCTTGCGGATTCTAATCAGCTTGCCGCATTTACGAAGGTACGGATGCTGAACTATCCTTGAAACCTTGTATTCATTTGTCATCTGCTCGAAAATTCGGGAATCCTCAGGTTTTTCATAGACTGAGCGTTTAAGAGCAATTGTGTTGCCATTTTCTTCATCAAGCGCAAGGTAAATTGTGCTCCGGGCACCTGTGCCGAGCTTTTTGATTATCGTAAAACCGTCTAATTCGAGTCTGTCAGCCATGGCCGATATTATAGCAATTTAAACACATTTTGAAACAAACTTCATCCCGTTAGAGACGAGGTATCTATGATACCTGTCGGCAGCCAAAGGCTGCCCGTCTCTAACGGGATTCATTACCCCCGAAATATACCTATAGAAGACATATCAAGTTTAGAAAGCGTGGCATAATACCTTAAATTTACCTATTTGTCCAGTCCTTATCACTTTTTGTCGATATAAATTCAGTTATACTTGACATATCGGCTAAAATCTGGAAAATCCTTGCTGCTTTTTTGACTATTCCCCGATAGCTCAATTGGTAGAGCGAGCGGCTGTTAACCGCTAGGTCGTAGGTTCGAGTCCTACTCGGGGAGTTGTGAACCACGTGGGGTTCACAACCTGAATCCAACGTGGTTCAGAGGGTGAATTCTATTTATAAAAAAGCTGTTCTATTTTCAGAAGAAAGCTTCTCAATATTTTTATGTAAGACTTCATGTCTTATCAGGTAACTACTTATCTCTGCTAACACGTAACTCAGATAATTGAAGTTCCATATTCTTCAGCTCTCGAAGCATGTCTATTCGAAAATATGTCAGAATAGTCCAAAGAACGGCGACAACCATACCTTCATGAGCAATTAGTGCGATAACTACACACAACAATTGCTTTGAGAGACTTTGAGTGTGGAACAAAAAAATCATTGAGCCAAATATCATTATTGTCTGCAACCCTCCACAAACCCACCAAATCACTTTCTTTATTAATAGTTCGGTAGAGTAAGCCTGGAGGATTCTATCAACGGCCTGCTCCAATCGGGCATCATATTGGTCGTTCGTATTCTTCTTTTCGATTTGATCGTCATTATTTTTTGTATTGCACATAATTTATCTCCAAAAAATATTTAAGTTTTTTACGGGCGTAATGCAGCCGGCTCTTAACAGTTCCGCAAGGTACATTAAGCTTCTTCGCAATTTGTGGGACAGTCTTTCTGTCTAAATAATATAGCGTTACAACTGCCCGTTGTGATAAGGATAGAGCAGTTAGATATTTCCGCTCGAGCAATACTTCTATCAGTGGATCATGTTTTTGTTTTCTTTGTAGTATCGTCCTCGCTATGCGACGGCGTCTGGTGGTGCGGCGGACGTAATTTGCTGAAATATTAGAGATAATTTGTGTAACCCAACGATCGAATGCTTCAGGCTCCCTTAGTTTGCCAAGCCCCCGTATTACTGCCAACCATGTCTCTTGTATAACATCCCATGCGGCGTCTTGGTCGTTTAGTTTTTCAAGAGCTATACGCCAAAGTCGCCTCTGCCATTGATACACTAGTTTTTCAAGAGCCTTGCGGTCGCCATTTTGAGAACGAATGACCAATAAATCCTGTCGTAATTGTTCAGGAGACCTTGCCATTTTCTATTTAATAAGGTTGCGCATATATCATTATGGTTCAATTTTTTTGTAAAAATTAAATCACTTTAATGAATAACTTGTTAGTCGTACCTTGATTACAACAGTCATAAATAATATCTTAGGTGAGGTGTTTAATCAAACTCTGGCTGTTTTATAATGCTTTTGGGCTTTAAATGGTGGATTTAGGGCGAATATGACCGATTACCGTCGTCTATAAGCGTAAAAAGTGGAATTTGGCATTGCTATAAGATTTATGGATTGAGTGTATGGACCGGGGAGTTCATAAGGTCTTACAAATAGACGCCTTATGCTTAAAAACAATTTTATAACCATTAACAGTTATAAAAGAAAGGAGTTCTTGCATTACCCAAAAAAGCAGGTATAATACGTTGTTTTACATTTTAAGGTGTTAAGAAATGAAAAAGGATATACATCCTAAATATCAGACAGTAAAGGTCAAATGCGGCTGCGGCAACAGTTTTGAGACCCGTAGTACGGTAAAGGAAATCCACGCCGAAATATGTTCGATGTGTCATCCGTTCTATACCGGCAAGCAGAAGTTTATCGATACAGCCGGGCGAATTGAGCGTTTCAAGAATAAATACGGTCAAACCTATATGGACAAAGCACAGAAAGACGACAAGGCACAAAATAGCAAAGAAAAGTAGATTTTTTGGTTTACAAATTACGCTGTTGGTCTTATTCAAACAGAATTACGTACCGGCGGCGTATTTTTTT
>CAYTQR010000027.1:15797-17688 GCA_964440045.1 uncultured Planctomycetaceae bacterium
TTTTTTTGCCTTTTTGAAACGAATTTATTGAGCGAACCAAATCAAGCCCTTAAAAAAAGCTCCAAGAGCTTGACGGCCGATTTGCCGAGCTTGAAAAGCAGCTTAACGACCCCGCTATAACTACGGATTCGGCAAAGCTTATCGCTATCTCCAAGGAACAGGGCAAGCTTCGGCCGACGGTAACAAACTACCGCAGCTATAAAAAACTGCTTTCGGATATTGCCGAGGCCGAGGAGATTTTGAACGACAGCGAAACCGAATCCGATATGAAGGCTCTTGCTGAAGAAGAACTGACCGGCCTTGAAGCACAAAAGACACAGCTTCTCGATAAGATAAAGGATTCGCTTATAATGGCTGACGATATTGTGATAGGTTCGGTTATACTGGAGATACGGGCCGGAACCGGCGGAGATGAGGCGGCGCTTTTTGCCCGTGATTTGTATGATATGTATATGCGTTATGCAGAAAAGCAGCGGTGGAAAGTTGAGCTGCTTGACTTCAGTGCAAATGAGATTGGCGGCTTTCGCGAGGTTATATTCAATATAAAAGGCCCGGCTGTCTGGACGCATCTTGGGTATGAAAGTGGAGGGCACAGGGTTCAACGCGTACCGGAGACCGAAACGCAGGGCAGGGTACATACTTCTGCGGTTACAGTTGCTGTTTTGCCTGAGCCGGAAGAACTGGAAGTAGATATAAAGCCAGATGAGGTTCTCGAACATGTCAGCCGGGCAAGCGGCCCCGGCGGTCAGAGCGTCAACAAACTCAACAGCGCAATAAAACTTGAGCATAAACCGACAGGCATAACCGTTAGTATGCGGGACGAAAAGAGCCAGCATAAAAACAGGGCAAAAGCATGGCGGCTGCTGCGAAGCAGGGTTTACGAGCATCATCGAAGTATCGAACGAGCCAAACGCGACAAAACACGAAAGACTATGATAGGCTCCGGCGACCGTTCCGAAAAAATAAGGACATATAATTATCCGCAAAACCGTGTTACCGACCATCGGATAAAACTGTCGCTTTACAGTCTTGATAAGGTTATGGCAGGTGCGATGGACGAGCTTATCACGGGACTGGTTGAATACGATAAAAAACTTCGGCTTGAAAGTTTATGATGGCGGTTTTTACTGCAGAGGCTGTCCGTACAACACAGTGCCGACTGGTTTCGAGGAAAATACATCAAAAGATTGAGCTGGGGAAACTGGTGCGGTATTTTTCATCTCTTAATAATCCCGCAATCCTTGGCGCAGCAGAGTTCAATTCCGAAAGAAACAGATACAGCTATTTTGCCGCAGAACCGATGGAGATTTTCGAATGTTTAAACAACGAGAACAAGCCATTTGAAAAATTAAGGGCGATTTTAAGCAAATATCACCTTGCCGGAGACAACGATGACCTTTTTACAGGCGGCTGGCTCGGCTTTTTCAGCTATGACCTTAACAGATACATTGAAAATATACCGGCATCTGACGACGATATCGGATTGCCTTTAATCCGATTATGTTTTTATGACAAGGTGGTCTGTTTCGACCATCTGGAAAACTGTTTTCATCTTTTCGCGATTGAACTGCCAAAGGACCAAACAACCGGCGAAGAAAAAATTACACAGCTTGAAAACATTTTAAATCAGACGGAAAATATTAAAGAACAGTTGGTTTTTGAACCCTGCGATAATTTTGATATCGGTGAATTTCGCTCTAATATAACAAAAGATTATTACCTTGATGCCATTGCGAAGACAAAAAAGTATATCTATGACGGCGATGTTTATCAGATAAATTTCTCCCAGCGATTCAGCGCCGATTTCAATGCAGAGTCTTACAAACTTTTCCTGTGGCAAAATAAATTTAATCCCAGCCCGTATTCAGCATATATCGATGCAGGTGATTAC
>CAYTQR010000028.1:0-17679 GCA_964440045.1 uncultured Planctomycetaceae bacterium
CAGATTTGGCGGACATTTTGTGCAGGGGCATATCGATGCGGTCGGTAAAGTTAAAAAAATTGGGAAAAAGGGAGACTTCCGGCAGTTTGTTTTTGAGGCGCCAAAGGATATTCAGGAATTTCTGATATCCAAAGGCTCAATCGCAATAGACGGGGTTAGTCTTACGATTACAGATATCGAAAAAGGTGATTTTGGTACAGCGATTATTCCGACTACTTTCGAGAATACGATTTTCAAAAATTATAAAGTCGGTGATGCGGTTAATATCGAAACAGATATGATTTGCCGAATTGTGAAAAAGCAGCTTGAAAAAATACTGCCAGGTGGCAGTAATCTTAGCGTTGAGAAACTTAAGCAAATGGGTTTTTAAAGTTTAATCAATGACCGAAAATAATAATAAAAATTTTGAGCCGCCGGTAGTTATAGGAATAACAATGGGCGAGCCTTTAGGAATTGGGCCTGAGATTATCGTCAAGGCTCTATCAGACCCGCTGGTCCGCCGAGGTGTGAAGTTTATTATCTTCGGGATGGATGAGTTTCTCGAATATGCATCCGACTGGACGGAAATCGAACCCTATTGGGGACGATGCCAGCATGAAAAATTAAGCAGAGATTATCCTCGCAATGTTATCGTTGCAGATTACGACGATTATTCAGTGCCGACGTGGACAAGGAGCCCGAGCAAATCGGGAGGTGAGGCATCTTTGAAATTCTGCGTCGATGCAATCGAAGCGGCAAGGGCAGGTATAATTGATGCGGTAGTTACGGCGCCGATAAGCAAGACAAGCTGGAAGCAGGCAGGGATTGATTGGCCCGGACATACGGAACTTTTGGCGGCGCTGTGCAAATCGCCTCGAAAGGCGATGATGTTTGTCGCAGGACCTTTAAAAATCGCACTTGCGACAATACACGAGGCACTTTTTGAGCTTCGAAATAAATTCACAATTGGCTGTGTTTATGAGCCGATAGATTTACTTAATACCGCTCTGCAGGAATTTTTCGGTATAAAGAATCCTCATATAGCAGTGGCTGCTCTTAATCCGCATGCGGGCGAAGACGGGCAATTCGGTGATGAAGAGCAACGGATAATATCGCCGGCGATATTAATTGCGCAGGAAATGGGCGTTAATTGCTCCGGGCCGTACCCAGCCGATACGCTTTTTCTGCGTGCCGGCCGAGGCGAATTTGACGGGGTAGTGGCGATGTACCACGACCAGGGGATGATACCGGTAAAACTTTTGGCATTTAGAGATGCTGTAAATATTACGATAGGGTTACCGATAATTCGTACTTCTCCGGCACATGGAACGGCATTTGAAATTGCAGGAAAAGGAATTGCGGATGAGTCGAGTATGAAAGCGGCGATAAAACTTGCAATAGATATGGCAAGAACCAGAAGACAGAATACAGAACTCAGAATTCAGAAGACAGAAGTGAGAAAGTAGAAGCTCGAATAATATGCAGACTAAAACAGAGATACAAAGATTGTTAGTGGGGGCTGGGGTTGAGCCGAATAAACGGCTCGGCCAGCATTTCCTTATCGATTTAAACCTTATGGAGCTTCTGCTTTCAAACGCAAATATCACCGACAATGATATAGTTCTTGAAGTTGGTTCGGGTACCGGTTCTTTGACCAGTGAACTTGTCAAAAGGGCGGGCAAGGTAATTGCAGTTGAATATGATGATGTTCTTGCCGAGATAACAGAGACGCAGCTTCGCAGGGCAGAAAATTTTGAGATTATAAATGCAGATATCCTTGCGAATAAAAACACAATCAATCCTGAAGTAATTGAGAAATTAAAGGAGGCGCAGCAGGAGGTTTTCGGCAGAATTCTGCTCGTGGCAAATCTGCCTTACGGTACGGCATCGAGCGTTATGCTCAATCTTTTGACCGGCGATGTGGTTGCCGACGAGATGATAGTGACGGTGCAAAAGGAAGTTGCGATGCGTATGGTTGCCGAGGCGGGCAGCGATGATTACGGGGTGCTGAGCATATTTCTGGCGGCGACGGGGCACAGCAGGGTATTGCGGAAACTTTCTCCGAAGGTGTTCTGGCCGCAACCGCAGGTGGATTCGGCAATGGTTCGTTTCGATAGAGACCCGAAGAAAATAGCTGACATTCATAATATCGTGCTGTTTCGCCAGATAGTACATCTGTTTATGGGCCATCGCAGAAAAATGATGAAGGCTTGTGTGAAATATGCAGAAGACAATCTTGCAAATGTTCATCACTGGCATGATATTTTCGCAAGGGCATTCGTCGAGCCTCATCACAGGCCTGAAGAATTGAGTGCAGTAGATTATGTTGCGATTGCAAATCTTTGTAATGAGATTCTTGGCTGAAATTCAATATCGACAATTCTTTTCAAATTCATCTAACATTGCCATAAAGTTATCGTAAGGTATGCCATAAGCTATTGAATGACTGGGGCCTAAGATTATCCCGCCTTTTTTTGCCTTTTGGCAGGCGTCTCTTACATTTTTGCGAACGTCGTCGGTCGAGCCGGCCAAGAGGATTTCTACAGATATTCCGCCCCAAAAAATTATTCGGCCGGTATATTTTTTCTGTAGTTTACCGATATCCATTCCGGCGCCGTCCTGCAGAGACTGGAGGCAGTCGATACCGGCTTCAATGAACATATCAATCAACGGTTCGGTGTTGCCGCAACTGTGCAGAAAAATATAATCGATGTATTTTTTTACATTTTGACAGCGGGCTTTCATCAACGGCAGACAGAATTCTTTGAACATTTCAGGCGAGATTATAGGCGCTCGTGTTGTGCCGTAATCTTCTCCTAAGAGAACACCCGAAAAGCCGGGGCGGAAAAGTTTTTCAGACATAGCGTTGTCGTGTTCTAAATATTCTTTGCCGGCGGCTTTGACGAGTTGCGGATTTGCGATGTATTCGGCAAGCCCCTTTTCCATTCCGCCGAGCAATACCATTGCATATAAATAGCCCGGCGCAAGGACAAAGCGCTCATCACAAAATTCATCAATTACATCGTTGAATGCGTCGTAGCAAGTTTCGTCAAAGCCGGCAGGGTCAATGTCTTCGGGGAAATCTTCAGGACGATACGGCTTTTCGGCGGTCAAGTCCTGAACGCAGATAAGTTCATTACCGGTGAGGGAGACTTTGTATATTCTGCCGAGCTCGTCTTTCCAGGTAGAGTCGTCTATTTTTTCGGCTTTTGGCCATTTTTGATTCTTCGACGGCAGAATTGATTCTTTATGGGTTATTATGTCGTATAATTCTATCTTGTGGTAAAAATCAATAACGTCTTTTCTGAGACTTTCGACGATTTCGTCTCGCCGGCCCTGCCAAAGGGCAATCTGCTGAGCGATTTTGTCGCGGACAAATGTTTTTCTGCCGATAACACTTGAGATGGTATCACAATCGACCACATAAAAGCCGAGGGGGATTCTATCAGGCTTTTGGCCTTTTAATAAAGTCAGGATGCGTTCTTTACCTGTCATATTTCAACAGAGCTATGACGATGAGCGTGACATTCTATGTTAACGGCAACTGGAAGCGAGGCAATATGGCAGGGGGCGGTTTCAATCATAACAGCAAGAGCGGTTGTATCTCCGCCCATGCCGGCCGGACCAATGCCGAGAGAATTTATTTTCTGCAAGAGCTGTTTTTCCATTTGCCCATAGAACGGGTCGGTATTTTGTGAATCGAGATTTCGCAAAAGAGCTTTTTTGCTCAAGAGACAGCACTGCTCGAAGTCGCCGCCGAGACCGACGCCGATAACAAAAGGCGGACAGGCATTTGCTCCCGTCTGTGCTGCTGTCTGTGTAATCCATTCGATAATTTTTTCCTTGTCATCGGTCGGCAGGAACATTTTGAACTGGCTTTTGTTCTCACAGCCGCCGCCTTTGGCTAAAAGAGTTATTTTAGTTTTGTCGCCGGGGACAATTTCGGTATGAATAATTGCGGGGGTGTTTGTGCCGGTGTTTTTTCTATTCGCCAAAGGCTCGGCGACAACACTTTTTCTTAAAAATCCTTTTTCGTAACCCCTTTTCACGCCGGCATTTATAGCATCAGAAATAGTCTTGTCTTGTGGTTCAATTGTTACGTTAGAGCCGATTTGAACAAAGACTACCGCAAGGCCGGTGTCCTGGCAAATCGGGAGTTGTTTTTCTTTTGCTATTACCGCGTTTTCAATGAGCTGATTTAATATTTTTTTTGCGGAGGCGCTGGACTCTTTTTTTACAGCTTTTTCCAGTGCGGCCAGGACATCCTGCGGCAAATTGAGACAGCTTTCTATACAAAGCTTTTCGACGGCTGAAGCGATTTGTTCAAATTTTATAATCCTCATAAGTTTATTTTATATCAATATCAAAAGTTTTGTACATTGTATTACCTTCGGCGTCGGATATTCTTAGTGCAAGAACGTGTGGGCCAGGCTTTAAATCGGTTATTGTTATCGTAAAGTCTTCTTCGAGGGTATCGAAAATATTGTCCCGGGGCAAGGCAGAAACCCATTTTTCGTTACTGTCAACCGCATAGCTTAAGCTTTCAATAACGCTGTACTGGTCTTTTATCTTCATCTCTAATACAGTTTTATCGCCAGAGGTTTGAAGTTTATGTTTTTCAATCGCAGGCGGTGTATTGTCAACTATTACAGGCTCGCTTATTCTTGAGCCTGTCAGTTTTGTGCTTTGGCTGTTGCTTAGTTCGTCCGAGGCGGTAACTCTGATTTCGTAGATACCATTCTCGACAGTTTTGCTGTCCCAGTCAAAGCTGGGTTTATCAAGTTCGTCTTTCAGCTCAATCCAGCCGCTGCGTCCGGTTTTTCTAAAGTCGATTTTGTATATAAGCTGATCGCTATTTTCATCTTCGGCCTGGAAATCAATTGTAAAGATACCAGGGCTCGCTTCTTTTTTATTTTTTCTCTCTGCGGTCACCTCGGTTACTTTGGGAGCAAGGTTTGGTATCACAAAAGCAGCGGCAACTTCGCGTATGAGAGGTGTTTCGTCCGCAGTGCCCTGGAGGATTAGTTTATACTGGCAGAATCTGCCCAGTGGTACGGTCAGGTCAACAGGTGTTGTTATTGTTATCGGTTCGGTCCAGGCTGAGAAAGTCGGGTCGTTGACATCATCGACGTTTCCGCTTCTGGCGGAGAGCAAAGTTTTCGTCTTTTCTGGTATGTCTGCATCGAGCTGGAGTTTTCCCCATTGCCCGGGCTGGCCGGCGTCGATAAGACTGGATTCGAAAGTGCCTTTGGCGGCATATTTTGATTTGAGCAGTATGAGCTTTGCCGGGTTTGCGGTGCAAAAATATACATCTTTGTTTGTTCCGATTATGTCGGTTATCTGAGAAGCACAGTCGTCTTCATAAATAAGAGTCTCAATCTCGGTCTGTGGATTTACGCTGAACATTTGCGCTTCGTTGCCGGTGCCGAGGAGGAGATTGTCATTATGACTATACAGGGCGAAAAAGACAGACGTCCGGCTGAAGATGTCTGTTACAAAACCGTTTGGGTCGATTTTATAAATATGGCTGGCAGAAGGTTTCCGGCCTCTTTCAAGGCTGGCAGGCGGTTTGCCGGATTCTTCGGGCTCATCTTCCGTGCCGGTATTAGCAATTTTGAGCGATGTTCCCTGCACATCAGGTTCAGGTTCTTCCTCGTCATCTTCGCTTTGAGGTCTTCCGGGAGAGAATATTTTAGGAATAAAATCAGCTTTCGGCTGGACTTTGATCGATTTGTATGAAGTAGCAGCGGCATAGAGATGACCTTTATCATCGAAGAGCAAATCGGTTATTTCATCTTCATCACTGTCATAAAGGATAGAAGCGGTTTTCTTTTCAGGGTCGATTTTATAGACAAGGCCTCTCGTATCGGTGCCGGCATAAAGGTATCCGTCTTTGCCTGCGGCAAGGCAGAGGACATTTTTGTCCTTGCAGGTGTAAATAAGCGCGCCGCTGCCGCATTTTTTGTCCAATTGCCAGATTTTGCCCTTAGGGCCGGTACCCAGAAAGATGTTGCCGGCTTTGTCAAGTTCGATGGCAAATATATATGCTGCGTCATTAGGCTCAAAGACTGTTTCAAAGTCTTTGCCGTTGAATCGGACGAGACTGGATTTGTCGCCGCTTATGCCGGCAAGGACTCTGCCGTAAGAATCAAAAGCCAACTTGAAGATATGGAGATTTTGCAGGTGTTTTTCTGCAGTACTGCTTTTCGGTTTATTGGGGTCGTTAGGTTCATTTGGTTCTTCTATTTTTATTTGTTCTTTTTTAGATGGATAAATGCAGGTGGTTTTGCCGTCTTTGTAGGTGTAGATTTGGCCGTTAGGACTTGTGCCGAGATATACTGAGCCGTCGTCATCTCTTAAAATTGAATTTATTATCCAGACATCGTTGAAATCTTCAGTCAATATCGCCGTTGCCCATGCTAATGTGATATTGCCGCGTGAGTTTATGACAGTATCTTTAGTTTCGCCTTTGGAAAAATCCTCCATTGATTTGTGCTTGATGATTTTACTTGTAACGGCAAAACAGTTGCCGGCAAAGACAGCAACTATAAAAACAAAAAACAGCTTTTTCATAATCGGCCTCATTTTATAAATTCATTATTCTTCGACCACTATGTTGAGTGTTCTACTGTCGATTACAATAGTATCAACGGGTATTGTTTTTTCGAGCCATTGTGCGGCAGGTTTTATAGTCATTGATCGTTTTTTATCGTTCAAAAGCAAAGTTTTACTTAGCGGCAGCTCGGGCAGTTGGGCATTTTCAATTGTGATGCCGTCCGTGGGCAAAACCAGGACCATATGTAGCTCGTTTCTTTTGGTATTTGCGATATTATTTATGATGCTTATCAGGCTGGGTAGATTTTCAGGTGTATATTTGTACGGTGCGGTTTTTGTTACAAAGTTCATATAATCACCTGTACCACTTAGCAGGAGTCTGTATCTGCCCGGCGGGATATTATCCGGAATGCTTAATTGTGTTTTATAATTTTTATGGCCTTCAAGATATGACTCAAGCGTTACCGAGGCAGTTATTGTCTGGCCCGGCTTTACAGTTGTATTTGAAATATCAAAGCTCCATATATGTGAAACTTCTGTTTTCGGCAGTATTTTGACTTCAAAATCAATCGCAGTTATTTCGGGTATGTTGTAAGGGTTATTCATAATAAGACCCAAGGCTCCGATACTGTCTGCCAGACATTCTTTAAGCTGGACGAAGCTTGAGAAATTTTCCAGACATATAGGCTCATAGCCTTTTATGCCAATGCGAGTTTTGTATTGCACAGAATGGTCGGCAGGCAGATTACCTAACATTGTCGCGGTTCCCGACAGGCAGAGGCCGGCTAAAAGCGGTGTGAAAAATCGGTGCGATACGACCTGACAGTTATAAGTGCGTATTTTTTCATCGTTGAACCTCTCTACCGTCAAACGCATAGGAATCGTCTTAGCCTTTTTGCCGATTGTGCCGACAACTGCGGTTGACTGGTCTGCATATAAAGCTCCTATGATATCGATTGTCTGACAGAATTTAAATGACCTGACGATGCTTGCTACGACGGTGTGTGCATAACCTGTCCCCATCGGGACGTCAATCGGTCCCTGGCCGAGAAAGCTGTGGCCAAAGGCATAAACCTTGTCTCCGACAACCTCGGTAATTGTGCCGGTAGCGGACAGGTCTATATCGCCATAAACAAGGGGCAGGGTGATTATGCCGCCAGGCTCGGTTGGAATATCGGTATATTCAGAAAATCTGTTGGAAGGGCTGCCTGATGCAGATACAGGTAAAAGTCCGAGGGATTCAAAAGTATCGGCGAAACCTTCAAAAGAATTTTGCGGCAGGGAGGTGGTTATTGGACAAGGGAGCATACTTATTGGGCCGGTTGCGGAAGAAGCGGATTTTATGCAATTGATTGTCTGGTCGTAGGCTTTTGCCAGGTCAATCGGGTTAGAAAAATCCAGCTTCGGTGCAATAGATGTTTTTTGCGGAGGATTATTCTTATCTACCCGCAGCATTTCTTCTATGGGGGTAACGCCGTAAAGCGGGTCTTTGCTGTAAGCCCATCCGAATGCAAGCGCACCGGCAAGCCTGTTATCTATATATACCGGCGAACCGCTGCAGCCTGCAACAGGCCCTGTGTGGATAAATCGTTCGTCGGTGCCCATAACAAGGATCGCATCTCTGCCGGGCATAATATCCCTGACGACATCTACGACTTTTAGATTAAATTTTTCGATTCTCACGCCTTTATAAACTGTCCGACATACAGCGTCCATTCCGGGCCTAATTTCATCGATGGTTATATATCTGGTTTTGTCAATACCGGCAAAACAGAAGACGCTGAAAAATACCGTCAAAAGGCAAGGTATGGGTTTTACAGCACTTATGTGTTTTTGGAGCATTAAATCTTCCCTGCTCGTGCTACGTAGCGGACTACGCAGAGTAGTATAAGCGTATTTAGTTTTTTTTACTTCACAGAGCAGGGATTTTAGTGGCGTAAAACAGATATTGCAAGCCAAAAGAGAAAAGGCTATAATCCCATTTGTTTGATAAGAGATTACAAGTCAAGAACTAATGAAAATAGTGAGGTAAACGATGAAATCAGAGCGTCGCCATGAGCTGGCAACAAATGAGTTGGCCGACTGGGTTGTGCATTTTCCGCAGTGGTTCAAGGAAAACCTGACGACTATAATAGCCACAGTGATTATAGTTGCCGGTCTTATTGTCTATACGATATTCTTTTATAGCAGGCAGAGCAGGGTAGAAGAGCAAAAAGAGGCTATGGCTGTAGCAATACTTGACCAACTCAGCTGGCAAAAAGAGACCGTATTGCAGGGCAAAGTACAGGGGCTGGGCGTTTCAGATGTTTTTCTTAACACAGCAGGAAGTCTTGGTGATATTGCGGCGGGAACCGAAAATCCGGTTTTATCCGCTCTTGCAATGATTAAAAGGGCAGAGGCCCTTCGCACCGAGCTTCACTACCGGCCGAAAATTGCAGAACTTGATGTGCAGAAATATCAGCTTGAACAAGCCAGGAAGATTTACGAACAGGCACTGGAAAAAGCTAAAGGCCAACCCGAAATAGCAGCTATGGCTGAATATGGGATGGCGTTATGTCTTGAAGATATGGGGGATTTTGCGGGCGCTGAAGCGCTTTATAATAAAATTATTTCCTCGGCTGAATATCAGGGCAGTTCATTCGAGGCAAGGGCGAAACTCCGCATTAAAACCTTGAAAGACAACAAAGAAAAAGTCTTTTTCGTACAGGCGGAACCTGAACAAATACCCAACATACAGAGGCCCGGAGCGCTTACGTTAGAGGCGCCGCTGACCATTGAAGAGATAGCAGCTCAGAAAGATTTAGACTTCAATTCAAATCAATAATCTCAATAATCTGTAATGGGTAAAGGAAAGCTTATCGATAATGGTATAAGTGAGCAAAACAACGGGGATTTATTGTCGGATGCCGAAGGTGCAGAACATCTTTCATTGCGTGTCGGGGATAATCTAAAACATCGAAGACTTGATAAGTATCTGCAGGGCCGATTGAGCCAATTCAGCAGGACAACCCTTCAGAAACTTATAAATGAACAGGCAGTAACGGTTAATCAGAAGTTCGTCAAACCAGGCACTCGACTTTCATCGGGCGATATTGTCGATTTGATTTTACCGCCGAGGGAAACCAAAGAGATTCTGCCGGAAAATATTCCACTCGATATTATTTATGAGGACGATGACATACTCGTTCTTAATAAGCAGGCGAATATGATTGTTCATCCTGCCAGGGGTTATAAGAAAGGTACGCTTGTTAATGGGCTTGTGTGTCATGCCAAACAGCTTTCAAAGGGCAGCGAAGAATTTCGTCCCGGAATAGTCCATAGACTTGACCGTAATACTACAGGCGTTCTTATTGTTGCGAAAAACGATACCGCACATTGGCGGCTTGCCAAGCAGTTTGAGACCAGGGGAGTCAAGAAGTATTATCTTGCTATTGTACACGGTACGCCTGAGCTGTCGGCTGACTGTATCAATAAACCATTAGCTGTTCATCCGACAATACGCGAGAAGTTTGCTGTTCGGTACGAAAACGGCAAGGAATCCATAACATATTACGAGGTTATTGAAAAATTCAGGGGTTATTCGCTGCTTAAACTGGATATCAGAACGGGCAGAACACATCAGATACGCGTTCATATGTCTTTTATAAAGCACTCCATAGTCGGCGACGATATGTACGGGGGGAAAATTGTCTATCGCTGGCAGGTTGAAGATAAAGAAGCTGTGCCCCAGGAACCGTTAATGGCAAGGCCTGCTCTTCATGCCGCCCAGCTTGAAATTACGCATCCCCAAACGAACGAGAGGATGAAATTCGAAGCGCCGCTGCCGATTGATTTCCAGCAGATGCTCGAAGAGTTGAGAAAGTTCAGGCGTATCTCCATAAGGAGTCCCTAGGACTGAAAGTTATTCCTGCGGCAGTTTGGCAAGGTCCGCATCGGAACCAGCGATCATCAGGATATCGCTTTCGTAGATAACAGTGTCGGGCAGAGGGACATTTATTATTTCGTCTTTTCGTTTTACATCCTCCGCTTTTTCGCCTCTTTTTATCGAGACAAGATTGACACGGAATTTCTGGCGAAGCTGTAAATCAAGCACGGTTTTTTCATGAAAGCTTGCAGGCGCTATCAGGCTTGCAATCGAATAGCCTGGCGCAAAATCAATTTTGTCGGTTATCTGCGGCGTAATCAGTTTATAAGCCCACCGCTGAGCGGATTCAATTTCAGGATAGATAACTTCCGTAGCGCCAATTTTTGACAGGACCTGGCCTTGTATCAGGCTCTCGGCCCGGACGTAAACCCGCGGCACACCTATTGCCTTTAGGTTGACGACGGTCAGGATTGATGATTCAAAACCTCGGCCTTGCTGACCTATGCCGACAATTGCGACGTCAATCTTGTCGATTCCCTGGGCGCGCAGGGCATCTTCATCGGTACTGTCGAGCCTGACAGCGTGTGTTACCTGGTCGCGAATCTGTTCGATTATTTCACGGTTCTGGTCAATTGCAATCACCTCAGCCTCACTCATCGTAAGGGTAGTGGCAAGCTTCTGACCGAAACGGCCAAGACCTATTACTGCAAACTTTCTCATTTTTTTCTTTCTGTAAAATTATTTATTTGGTTTCCAGAGCTTTTTCGAAAAAGACGCGCGTTTTAGGCAAAGTGTCGGGATAATTTGTTCGTATGAATTCTACAAGTTTTTCCCTGACATAACATCTAAGATTCCATGCTGTTGATGCGTCCGGGGCACTGGTTAAAGCTCTTAGTTCAATACTTTTTTCCGTTGTGTTTGTTACCTGGAGGATACAGACTTTGCCGTCCCAGAGTTCGGATTTTTGTAAAATATCGTGAAGTTGTTTTCTGATTTCTTCGACTGGAACGGTATGGTCGACGTAAATAAATACGGTACCGAGGATGTCGGATGTTGAACGGGTCCAATTCTGAAAAGGTTTTTCGATGAAATAAGTTATGGGAATAATTAACCGGCGCATATCCCATATCCTGACAACGACATAAGTCAATGTTATTTCTTCTATTCGGCCCCATTCGTTTTCAACTATGACGACATCATCTATTCTAATCGGCTGAGTAAGAGCAATCTGGATGCCTGCGATAAGAGTACCAATAGTTCGCTGAGCGGCTATTCCGACCACTATACCAATTATTCCGGCAGAGGCTAAAATTGTACTGCCGAGCTGACGAACTTTTTCGAAATTCATCAGCATTGTTCCGACAGCCAAAATTATAATAATAACGATGGCGATGCGTTTAAGCACGCTGAGTTGAGTGCGGATTTTACGCGCCTTGAGATTGTCTTTGACATCTACGTCGAATTTGCTGAAGATATAATCTTCTAAAGTGTAAGTGATTTTTATAAACGCCCAGGAGATAACGGCAATGAAGATAATACTCAGAATACGAGTTATATGATCGATGTGAAGTTCGGATGCCATCAACGGCAGGAGCCATCGGTATATTAGCAAAACACCAAGCCAGAATAGAGGACGAGAACAATGCATTACGAAAGACTCGTCGAATTTGTTTTCTGTACGTTTTGTGATTTTTACAAGAAGCTTAAAGATTACAAAGTGTCCGATTAGTCCTGTAAAGACTGCAATTACAGATAACCAGATGACGGGTTCTATATTGTTTTGCAAATGGTTCATAAAAGTAACACCATTCTGATATTTTATCCTACGACTATGGATTCTGTCGGATAATTATAACGGGCCGGCTTTATATTAAAAGTCAAAACGGCAAGCAGCGTAAGCGGCCCGAGCCTTCCTATCAGCATAGTGATAATAATAATGATTTTTCCAGCCGTTGTCAAAGACGGAGTAATTCCGCAGGAAAGGCCGACAGTTCCAAGGGCTGAGCCTGCCTCGAACATAATCGACGAAGTTTCAAAATCATTATGCCTTTCCGTAATTGTCAGCAGAAATGTTGCCGAGAAGAGCACGATTATGAAAAGCAGTATAACTGTAAGGGCCTTTCCAACTATTACCAGCGGTACACAGCGTTTGAATATTTCCACTTCGGCTCTTTTGCGTATAGTAGAGTAAACGGCCATTATGATTACCGCCAGGGTTACGGTTTTGATTCCGCCGCCGGTCGAGCCGGGCGAGGCGCCGACGAACATAAGCATCATTAGAAACATTTTTGCAGGCGCCGAAAGAGCCTTGATGGCAATGGTATTAAAGCCCGCCGTCCTGGCTGTAACAGACTGGAAAAAGGCATTGGCAAGACTGATATGGGCTGCGGCGGTATTGTTCTGAATAATAAGCAGTCCTGCTATACCGGCAGCGATAAGTATAATGGTTACGGTCAGGACGATTTTTGTCTGAAGGTGAATTCTGGAGTGGCTGCTTAGATACGGCTTGCCCGGTGAAAATAACTTGTGAAAAAAGTATCTGGTTCTGCCTGCAAGGACATTTACGAGATTGTGAAGTACTCCGAAACCAAGGCCGCCCAGTATTATCAATGGGCAGACGACAGAATAAATGCGCCAGTTAGGGCTGTAGTTTGTAAAGCTATTGGAGAACAAGCTGAAACCGGCATTGCAAAAGGCGCTGATAGAATGAAATATTGTGCAAAACCACAGGCTGTCAATATGCGCAGGTAGCGGTGCGGCTGAATCCCACATATGATAAAGGCATAGCGCTCCGATCGCTTCGGCGGTAATTGTAGTTATGAAAATAAAGCCAATAATATTTGCTATTTTGCTTACGGTCTGGGCGCTGAGCAAATCCTGCATTGCCGCTGCCTGACGGACGTTTAGGGCCTGGCCGAAAAACAAGGCAAAAACGGCGCCGAAAATCACAATACCCAAGCCTCCGAGCTGAATAAGACAAAGTATTACAGTTTGACCTGCAAGAGAAAAATCGGTTCCGGTATCCTTGACGATAAGGCCTGTTACGCAGGTTGCACTTGTTGCAGTAAACATAGCGTCAACGAGATTCACCGGCTGGGCAGTTCTGCATCGCGGCAACATTAGCAGTACGGTGCCGGTGAGAATAAGTATTATAAAACTTCCTATAAGAGCTGCAGCGGGGCTTTTGCCTGAAGCGGCGAGGTTTACAAGGGTTCTGCATACCTTTGTGATAATCTGCAGCAGTAGATAAACGCTCATTGCCGGTAAAAGTCCTGATGAGTAGTAAAGTATCAGGAGTACAGCAATAAAAACGAATTCGAACCAGAAGGTGCTCAGGAAATCTTTTTTTGACCGGGCATTGAAACACCTTACGAATTTTTCCGCGATGAAGAATAATGTGGCACAAACAAGAATCGCATAAACAAGCGCATTAGAAAACATCTGCTGAAAAAAGCCGAACTGTGCAAGGGCCGTTGCGATAACAACGGCTGTGACAGCAGCGTTTACAGCAATTAATACGCGTTCAAGCACTCTGTTATGGTATAAGATATTCATAACAGGTCGGAATTTTATGCTAAATTGCCGGGGAATTCCAGATAAATAAAAAGGGCCACCGGCGTTCTTGCTTTTGCAAGAAAGCACGGTGGCAACCCTGAAAGTTTGCTTAAATTAACAGTCGATTACTGTTTTTTCGTTAAAAAGACAAGTCCTCCAAATGCTAACAGACAAATTGTCGCCGGCTCAGGAACGACATCATAGGTGTAGAGCACGGTTACAAAGCCAAATGTACTTGGAGGAGGACTGGATTGATACTCAATGCCAAGACTGCTGCACTGGGCTCTCCGGGCCACAGAGAAGTCTATATTGTAAGTGCCAGTTCCCATAAAACCTTTAGTTCCGCTGCTCCAAAAGGCGTTTCCTATAGAACCGGATGTAATGCTGTTTTCGATTCCGCCGTTGTAGAACATTCCATCAGGACCAGTTGGGTCATAGTCTCCGACGCCATCGCCGACATTAGCCGCCAAATTAAAAGCCCCGCTGTGATATGCTGCTGCCTGAGCAGGTATGTCCTGTGAAGAGGAATCTTTCAGGATTACATCAGTAGTAGATATGGCGGCATTTGCACCAAATTCGAATGTGCCGGATACGGAGTTGGTATCGTCATTGTCGATTTTAAAATATCCGCCACCTGCTTGTAAGGTAAGTGAAATATTGATGGATTGTAAAACCCGGGTCCCGCCCTGGTTATCAAACTGATTAAAGGTCAATGGACCGTTTATATTGGGTATACCGCTGAAAAACTGCGTTTCCGGGATTGTATAGGCAAAGGCTGATGAGCTTATTAGGGCTATTAGAAGAGCAACAAAAAACATTAAAAAGCTTTTCGTCATATTGCACCTCACTTCTTAAAAGAGTTCTATTGTTTTGCTTTAAAAACGCGCGCAAACTCTCTGCCAAAAACAACTTCTCCTATTGAAATCCTTTGAGAAATGCCGAAAAAATCAACAGTTGTAGAAATACAAAAATCAAGTAGATAATCAAAAGCTTATATAACGTGCTCTCTCCAGCCCCAATTGTTAATTCATTATATCACATCAAAAAGATAAATGCAAGAGAAAAAATCGGTTAATTAAAGATTTTTTACAAAAAAAGCCAACAGCGGTTTGCAATCGGCTTTTTTATCGAACCTTTGTGGTTTTTAATCAGTGTGAGAAGATTTTGCTGAAGAAGCCTTGTTTTTTGCCGCTATGGGCTTCGAGGTATTTTTGGACCATTTCGGGCACTTCATAGGTGTTAAAAGGTTTTACGATGTAATCGATAGCGCCTTTTTTGACGGCAAGGTCGATATCCCTGGAGTCCTCTTTGCAAGTGAGCATAAATACGGGTATATACATTGTATTGCTGTCGCGTTTGAGCCCAGCCAATACCTCCATACCGTCCATTTCAGGCATCATCCAGTCCAGCAGTATGACGTCTATTTGCTCGTTTTTGGCGATTTCAAGGCCTTGGCGGCCGTTAGAGGCACAAAAGACGTTAAACCCCTTTTTCGTCAAAGAGCTCTTAAGGAGGGTTCTGATTACCATATCATCGTCAATTACTAAAACTGTTGATTCCTGCATAGGTACTTCCTTTGTAAAATGTTATCGTACCTTGGTATCGGCGTAAATGTTTTGTAAGATAATTGAAATAATAGCTTAACATAATAAAATACACAATTATTCAGGCAAAATTTTTGCCGTTAAGTCCTATAAAATTTTATCTTTTTTTATCGGTAAAAAGCAGTTTTGATCGCCGCTTTAGAGGTCAAATCATTTCCATTGATTCAAGAGAGATATTGGATTAGAATATCACATCTTAGTTTTCAAGGTATTTATGGCGGAAATAAAAACACAAATTGAACAGCTTAAGCGCGGAACGGTTGAGGTTTTCAACGATGACGAGCTGGCAGAGAGACTTACACAGGCGGCTAAAGAAAAACGGCAGCTTCGCGTTAAGCTCGGTATGGACCCTACCGCGCCGGATATTCATCTGGGCCATACGGTTGTTATGCGGAAGATGAGACAGTTTCAGGATATGGGACATAAAGCTGTTTTGATTATAGGCGATTATACCGCTCGAATCGGCGACCCGACGGGGCAGAACGCGACAAGGCCGAGGCTTTCGGGTGAGGAGATTGAAAAAAACGCAAAGACCTATCTCGAACAGGCGGGAAAGGTTCTCGATATCGCAACAGATAAACTTGAAGTCAAGTATAACAGCGAATGGCTCGAAAAGATGACTCTTATGGAACTTATTCAACTTGCCGCCAAAAAAACAGTCGCACAAATGCTTGCCAGAGATAGTTTCAGGCAGAGGCTGCAAAATGATATTGATGTTTATACTCACGAATTTATTTATCCGCTGATGCAGGGTTATGATTCTGTAGTAGTCGAAAGCGATGTCGAACTCGGCGGGACAGACCAGACATTCAATAATCTCGTCGGCAGAGATATTCAGCGGGCCTACGGACAAAAGCCGCAGATTGTTATCACTATGCCGATACTCGTCGGGCTCGACGGCAAAGAAAAAATGAGCAAATCGAAGGGCAATTACATCGGCGTTACAGATTCGCCAAAAGATATGTTCGGCAAGGTAATGAGTATAAGTGATGAGATGATGGAAAATTATTTTACGCTTCTGACCGATATGCCGGCTGAAAAAATCGCGGAATTGACTAATCCTGACAAAACGCATCCTAAAAAAGCAAAAGTCCTGTTAGGCAAGACAATTGTTGCGCAGTTCTACGACGAGGCTAAAGCCGAATCGGCCGCTGAAGAATTTGAAAAGGTCTTCGCGCAAAAACAGGTGCCGCAAGATATGCCGGAAGTTAAAATATCGAAAGAACCAATAACGGCCGCGAAACTGCTTTTGAAGTGTGCTCTTGTATCAACCGGCGGTGAAGGGAAAAGATTAATCGCTCAGGGCGGGATGAGTATAGACGGCGAAAAAATAACCGACCAGAATAAATCGATAACGCCGGCAAACGGAATGATTATTCGTGCAGGAAAACTTAAATTCGCAAAATTATCGGTTAATTAAATGCAGTTGCCCAAAATAGAAAATGCTGACAGGTACACAGGTCTTTATGTTGTAGATTTCGGCGACAGGTGCGGTGTCGGGTTTACCGCTGATGAAGTGGCCGGCCTGCTGGAGAGCGAAAAGTTCCGGGATATAAAGGTCTATAAGATTTATAACGCTTATCCGGACGGCAAGATGGAACTTAAAGGTGTGCCGAGCGAGACTTTTCAGCTTGAGGCAGGTATGTTTTTCTATGAATTTGACCAGATCATTGCCGAGGGCGATTTTAAGGGTCTGATAAATTCTGCGGTAAGCGTTGCTGTGCCCGGGCGGGCGAAGGTTCATCTTGCTAAATACAGCGACGAAAAATTTGTAACTGCTCTTATATATCCTGCTGAATACAATGAGGAATTTAGCAGATGGCTTTTGGACATTGATTATAAAACATCAGGGCCTACAGAAGGGGGGATAGGGGCGGTAAAAAGGTATTATGAAGATTTGCCGCAAATTTTAGAGAGGCATCAGCTATTGGCCGGTCAAAAGTTTGAAAGCAAGACTGGCGCCGAGCTTCTGGCGGCAACAAAAATGGCGGTTGTCAGATAATGGAAAATCAAAAATCAAAAATTAAAAATCAAAATTGTGGAAGAAGACCATTTTTATTTGGGCTAATTATATCAATTTGTTCATTGTTCAAATCCAAAAAGACTTCAGATGATTTGAAA
>CAYTQR010000029.1:0-17445 GCA_964440045.1 uncultured Planctomycetaceae bacterium
CAAAGCCTTTATTTTAACAGTATTGCAATATTATCAACACCTTATCCACACGATTAAAGACTCTTCCGTTCGCAAATAAACCTTCCTGCCGGCAATACAAGGCTAAAAAAGCCTTCGCATTTATATTGGTTTTTACGCTGAACTTATTATATTAAGTGAGTCTGTACAAATTCGGGCGTTAATTTTCGCTACTGTCAGGTTTGTGCCGGTATTGTCGACATTTTGATACGCATAAATTTCAGATAAAAGGATCGGCGGATGGAATCAGGTACAAAAAAAAGATTAAATCAGGCTTTAAAAAACAAAAGCAGGTTTGTAATCGTTGCTGAACTTACTGGAGGGCCTAATTTCAGTTACGACCCGATTGAAAAATTCCTCCGGGCTTATAAGGAAAACCAAGGCAAGGATATACCTGCCGAATTCGATTTTGTCGGTATCACCAGTCCGCAAAGTCCTGGAGGCATAGCCAACATCGAACCTGCCGATGCCCATCGTTTCGCGGTAAGCAAAAATCTGCTCGGCGAGCTGGATTTTATCCCGCATATAAGCTGCAAGGATATGAACAAAGACGGAATTGTAAGCCTTTTGAATACTCATAAATCTGCCGGTGTTGAAAGTGTTCTTGCCCTGACGGGTGACAAGCCTGTTGAAGCAAAAGGTGTCTTTGAACTGGAGTCTATAGGCCTGCTCAATTTGATTGGCCATTTAAACAACGCTGCTCTTATCAAAGCAAAACCCCAAGCTCTTCAATCCGCCCAGCGGTTTTTCGCAGGCGCCGCCGTTTCGCCATTTAAATATAACGAAGAGTCTTTGATGCAGCAGTACTTCAAAATGGAAAAGAAAATCACAGCCGGCGCAAAATTTCTTATAACACAAGTCGGCTGGGACTGGAAAAAAAGCGCCGAGCTTATGCGGTATCTTGCCGATGCAAAACTCGATATTCCCGTCATCAGCAATGTCTATCTTCTAAGTACAATCACTCCTGCGCCGAGATTAATGCATGATATAAAATTGCCGGGCTGCTTTGTCAGCGATGAACTTTTTGCAAAGGTCTGCAGTGAAAAAGTTGACCAGCACATCGAACGAGCCGCTCAGCAGCTTGCTATGTATAAATCCATTGGCGCTGCCGGCGCCGATATCGGAGGCGTGCCTAATTATCAAACGTTTATAAAGATACTCAGCCGGGCTGTTGAAATCGGAGACGACTGGCAGCAGTTTAAAGAGAATCTCTGCTGGCCGGCGAAAGAAACTTTTTATCTTTATGACGATGCCGGCAACAGAACAAAACCTGCGAAATTCCGAAAAACAGTCGGTCATTACTTATTTAACTTTATGCATTCTGCGATTCTCGACTCGCAGTATAAAGGTTTTGATATATTTAAAAAGATAATGAAATTCCTCGGCGCAGAAAAAGGCAAAGGTTTTGTGTATAGAGTATTTACTGCAAACGAAAAGGTGGCTAAGTATTTTTTGTTTGACTGTGAAGAATGTGGTGATTGTTTCCTGCCTGAAAATTTCGGTCAGTGCACAATCGGCGGATGTGAAAAGGGAATGAATAACGCTCCGTGCGGTGATTCGACCGCTGAGGGAAAATGTGGAAACAATCTCGATATAACCTGCATCGGCGACCTCATCTACAGGGCTGCGGCGTCGGAACAAGGAGGTCTTGATAAACTCAGAAAAACAATCAACATGCCGAGAAATCCGGCTCTCGAACACACTGCATCGATACTCAATTATCTCTTCGGAAAGGACCATACATTGAAAAGCCCGCTTATCAGCATAGGAGAATTGGTGCACGCTTCGATTCCTAAAACCGGCAAGATTATGAAACAGCTCCACGAGCTTGGCGAAAAGGCTTTCATCGAGCCGAGCTGCCAGCTTGATTACATAAAGGCCCTGATAGAATCGCAGGCTGTTGACGGGGCCGATTATATCGCGGTCAATATCGACCAGTTCGGCGAATCAGACCCTGCTTTTGCCGTAAAGCTAATGACCGAATATGTAAAACTGGTTCGCAAATACGGCAGAGGTGTGCCGATCTGTTTCGACAGCAGTGATGATAATATCCTGATCGCAGGCCTGAAGGAATGGTACGATACTGATGAAAAAGTCGCACCGCCTCTCGTGAACTCCATAAAGACTTATACGATTGAAAATATGCTGCCGCTTAAAAAACATTTCGATTATAAACTCATTGGGTTACTCATAAGTGAAGGCAAGGCAACAGACCCCAGCAGAACCGATACTATCGACGACCTTTTCAATCTGGCAAAAACACTCTATGATGCTGCTGTGAATAAGTACGGCTTTAAGCCCGAAGAAATCTTCTTTGATTCGACTGTTTTCCCACTGGCAATTGATATGCCTATGCAGCCGGGCGTGCCGAGCTATACCTACCGAACCTTTAATACAATAAAGCGAATTAAGACAGATGAACAATTGAAAAAATGTCACTTTTCGCTCGGCATTACGAACAGTGTGCGAGACTTGCCCGGAAGAAGAATCGGAGTCGCCCGTGCATACACTGAAGTGGCGATGCGATACGGGCTTGATGCGGCAATTTTGAATGTCTCCCATCAGTTCGGCATAAAACCTGCCGACCCTGAACTTGTTGAGCTTGTCGAAGCTTATGCGAATATGGACGGCTCAAACGAAAAACTAAACCTCTCAATGAAGCTTATGGGTCAGTTCTGCGCAAAGAACAGAAAGGCCGTTTCCTGAAGCAGCTATTCTCTTTTCTGTAATTTGTTTGCTACCTTTACAACATCAGTCATCTGGGCGACGTCATGAACCCTTGCAATTGAAACGCCGAATGCTGCTGTTAGGGCAACTGTTGCTGCTGTGCCGAATATTCTTTCCTTCGGCGATTTTTTGCCGGTCATCGTTCCAATAAAACTCTTTCTGCTCGTACCAAGCAAGACACGATAGCCGCTATTTACAAAAACATTAATCTTTCGCAAAAGCTCTAAATTGTGTTCTAAAGTCTTACCAAAACCTATGCCGGGGTCGATAAAGATTTTTTCTTTTTCAACACCTGCCTTTTGAACAGCTTCCGCTCTTTTCAGTAAATAGTCGAGTACTTCGCCAACAACATCGTCATATTCCGGCTCAATCTGCATCGTGGCGGGATTATTCTGCATATGCATCAGTATTACAGGTGTTTTTCTCTCCGCAGCAAGTTTAACCATCCTTTCATCACTTAGGGCGGTTATATCGTTTATTATCGCAGCTCCTGCATCAAGGGCTGCTTTTGTGACTTGGTAATCTTTGCTGTCGATGCTTATAGGGATTTTTATTTCTGCGGCAAGTTTTTCAATCACCGGCACAACTTTTTTAATCTGCTCCTGGCTCATTACCGCTTCTGAGCCGGGACGTGTGGATTCTGCGCCGATATCTATTATCGCTGCGCCCTGCTGTGCCATTTCGATTCCACGTTCGATTGCTTTTTGGGTATCGAAAAAATCACCGCCGTCGCTGAACGAATCGGGTGTTACATTCAGAACGCCCATAATGATACAGCCGGCGGAAAAGTCGAGTTTCCCCCCCGGCCAGGTTAAAATGTCAGGATTTTTATCTTCCATTACTTTGGATTATTCCAATTTAAAACCAAGTCCTGCAAAAATCTTTCTCAGCTTTTTATCTTCCATAGAAGCAAGGGTATTCTGAAATTCCCTTCGGATATGATAATTTTTTCGCAAGCTGTCAAAATATGTGCCACGTTTTTCAGCAGGTTCTTTTATTATCTGTCTTAATTTTTCATCGTCTTTCTTTATATCATAGAGCATATTTACTGCTGCAAGTAACGGATTTTCCTCGTTCTCGCTAAGGGCGATTTGCTCAAATTCTGGTTTTGGCAGAAAATCTTTTGCTGTAAATTTTGGCTCGATACCAAAATGCCTGCAAAACGCATCATAAATTATAATCACCCCCGTTACTTTGCCGTCATAGGAATAGCCTGCGATATGCGGCGTCCCAAAATCGACCATTTCCACAAGCTCAATATCGATATTCGGCTCATCTTCCCAGACATCTAAAACAGACGCCTTTATTTTGCCGCTGATTACAGCATTTTTCAAGGTTGTCGTCTCGTGCACACCTCCACGGCAGGTATTGAAGAAAATTACATCTTTCTTTAACGCTTTAAAAAAGTTCTTATCAGCCAGATGATATGTTTTGTCGATTCCTTCAAAACTAAGCGGTGTATGGAGCGTTACAATATCGCAATCAAAAATTTCCTCTATCGGCCGATATTTTTCATCGCCTGTTTGTCTTTTCAGCGGCGGGTCGTTCAGAACCACTTTCATTCCGAGAGCCTGAGCCTTTTTTTCAACCCTGTTGCCGACATTGCCCACACCGACGATACCGATTGACTTTTGTGCAATATCAAATTTATACTTGTCGGCAAGATTTAAAAATGCAGAGACCAGATATTCAGCCACTGAGTTTGCATTCGAGCCGGGCGCCGATGCAAAACCGATATTTTTCCCTGCCAGATAATCAAGGTTGATATGCTCAAAACCGATTGTCGCTGTACCTACAAATTTTACATTTGTCCCATCGAGTAAATCTTTGTTGACTTTTGTAATACTGCGAACCAGTAGTGCATCGGCATCTTTTAAAATTTCAGGCGTGATTTGACGGCCGCTAACAGCTAAACAATCTCCTGCCGAACTGAAACACTCCTTTACAAACGGTATATTTTCATCCGCTATTATCTTCATTTTCTGTAAATACCTGAAAATTATGCCTGAAACACCAGATATTAGCAGAAAATGCATAATTTTCACGAAATTTTTGAAATTTCTACTTGACTTATTATGAGCATATGCCAATAATATATATAGAGCTTTAAACTAAAATTAACCTTTTTTAAGGAGTTTAAAAATGCCAGGTGGTAATGGTAGTGGTCCTTTCGGTGCCGGTCCGATGACTGGAAGAGCGATGGGTTATTGTGCCGGTTATTCTGTGCCGGGTTATATGAATTCTCCAATGGGCGGTATGGGTCGCGGCCGTGGTCGCGGAAGAGGTTTTAGAAACCGTTATTTCATGACAGGCCAGCCAGGCTGGGCAGGAGGTGCAGGGGCATTTGTACCTTATCCGGCCCAGACTTTCAGGCCGCCGACCAAACAAGATTACATCCAGGATCTGCAGCAGGAAGCTGAATATCTGGAAAACGACCTGAAGCAGATAAAGTCGCAATTGGCAGAGCTTCAAGCAGAAAAGCAGGACAAGTAAAAAGGATTGATATATGAAGGTTGTCATTACTTCCAAGGGGCCTACTCTATCGGCCCAGATAGACCCGCGACTGGGTAGAGCACAGTATTTTATAGTTGCTGATACCAACAGCGGTGAATTTAATGTGCTGACAAATGAAAATGTAGATGCGCCAAGCGGTGCCGGAGTTGGCGCTGCTAAAACAATTATTGATTCCGGAGCGGAAGCGGTAATTGCTGGTAACTGCGGGCCAAAAGCTGAACAAATACTCACTTCAGCGGGTGTCAAAATCTATAGTGGAATTACAGGCACAGTTAATAACGCAATTGAACTCCTCAAACAGGGAAAACTTTAAGGGGTGTTATTGTGCCGGTAATAGCTGTAGCAAGCGGCAAGGGCGGGACAGGCAAAACTACTGTCGCGGTGAATCTTGCCTGGACCTTAATGCTGGCTGGAATCGATACGCAATACCTTGACTGCGATGTTGAAGAGCCTAATGGCGCTCTGTTCCTAAAGCCTCAAATAACTTCTACACACAAAATATCTGTAGAAGTTCCGCACATCGACCAAAACAAATGTACCCTGTGCGGAAAATGCGGACAAATATGCCGATTCAATGCTATTGTCTGCTCTGGAAAAATTGTTATGACTTTCGACCAATTGTGCCACAGTTGCGGCGGATGCAGATTAGTTTGCCCTGCTAATGCAATTGAGTACGTAAAAAAAGAAATCGGCACCATAGATAAAGGCTCGGTTCGGAATATTGAATTTTGCCAGGGAAAATTAAACATCGGCAATATACATTCGCCGGTGCTTATTAAACAAGTCAAAGAACTTATCCAAAAAGACAAGGTTGTTATTATAGATGCTCCTCCCGGCACAAGCTGCCCTGCAGTCGAAGCAGTCAAAGACGTAGATTATGTTTTACTGGTTGCCGAGCCTACACCTTTCAGTTTGTATGATTTTAATTTGACTGTAGATGTATTAAAAAAACTCAAAATTCCATTTGGCGCCGTTATCAATAAAGCAGGTTCGGACAAAAACAATATCGATAAATATTTCAAAGATAAAGATATTGATATACTGGCAGTATTGCCTTTCAGCAAGCAAACGGCATATTCCTGCTCAAAGGGAGAATTAATTGCCGAATCGTCGTCTGAATATGCTGAGCAATTCAACCTTCTTGCGGAAAAAGTCGGGAAAATAACCGGAAATTAAAAAGCAATGAAAGAAATCGTTATCATAAGCGGCAAAGGGGGAACAGGTAAGACAAGCCTGACCGCAGCCTTTACCGCCATTGCAGAATCAGTGATAATTGCCGATTGTGATGTCGATGCGCCTGATTTGCATTTGGTGCTTAGGCCGGACATTAAAGAAAGCTTTGATTATTTTGGCGGAAAAAAAGCCAATATTCTTATCGAAAAGTGTACTGCCTGCGGCAGATGTAAAAAATTGTGCCGGTTTGATGCTGTTAATAACCATAATATCACCAACGAACTGAAGACTTATTCTATAAGCAAAATTAACTGTCAAGGCTGTGGCGTATGTTATGAATTTTGCCCCTCAAATGCGATCGAGCTTGTGGAAAATCTCAGTGGAAAATGGTTCCTTTCCGAAACAAGATTCGGGCCTATGGTTCACGCTTTACTTGCCCCGGCAGAAGAAAACAGCGGAAAGCTTGTTGCTGCTATTAAGGAGTATGCAAGAAATATTGGCGAAAAAGAACAAAAGCAATTTTTCCTAATTGACGGACCGCCCGGTATCGGCTGTCCGGTTATTGCTTCTATGGCGGGGGCAGATTTAGTTGTTATTGTCACCGAACCTGGAATCTCTGCCTTACATGATATGCTCAGAGCGGCAGATTTAGCACAGCATTTCCATATTTCGACAGCAATCTGCATAAACAAATCGGATATAAACCCCGAAATAACCGATGAGATAATCAAAATAGCACAAAAAAGGCAAATACCTGTCATAGGCAAAGTCCCTTTTAATCAGGATTTCCTTAACGCTCAAATCGCGCAAAAATGCCTGGTTGAATTTTCGCCGCAAAGCCGAGCTGTTCTTGAGTTAAAAAAAATCTGGCAAAATATCTTACAATTACTATCCTGAACAAATTAGAACTTATGGAAGGACGAAATTATGAAAATTGCAATACCTCTAACAGGCGGAAAACTTTCCGAGCATTTCGGTCATTGTGAACAATTTATGATTGCCGATGTTGATACGGATACGAATACGGTTACAAACAAAGTATTGCTGACGCCTCCGCCGCATGAGCCCGGTGTTTTACCGAGTTGGCTGGCAAGTTTAAATGTAGATTGTCTCATAGCAGCCGGCATCGGACAAAGAGCTGTACAGCTCTTTGCTCAAAACAATATAACGGTCACTGTCGGCGTTCGTCCGGATGAACCGGATAATTTGATAACACAATACTTAAATCAAACTCTTGAATCCGACAAGAACATCTGCGATCATTAAAAGATTGCAATTTCAAAGGTAAATCTTTATGCCGAGACCTGTAAATCGCCGAAGAGTTGCTCATTTGCCAAAAGCAGATTTCTTCAAACCAAGGGGAATCCCGCTTTCTGCACTTGAGCAGGTTGTTCTGACAGTGGATGAGCTTGAGGCAATAAGACTCGCGGATTTTGAAGGTTTATACCAGGCCGATGCCGCCAAAAAAATGAACGTTTCAAGACAGACTTTCGGCCGTGTACTCCTTTGTGCACATAAAAAAATTGCCGAAGCCCTTGTATGCGGCAAAGCAATGAAGATTGAAGGCGGACAATTTGAAATGAAGTTCAGGAAGTTTGGATGCCGTAATTGCGACTTCGACTGGCAGCTTGAATTCGGTACCCCAAGGCCTCGTTTATGCCCGAAGTGCAGGAGCAGACTAATTCACAGAACTTTTTGATAGTCTCATTATCGGGCAGGCTGGAAACAACAATAAACTTTTGATAACATTTATTTAGCGATTGGGTGCTTATTTTCTGCGGCAAGCGCCGATGCCAGCTCCTGGGTTAACTTTTCAACAAGCACTTTAACCGGCACAATTTCGGTGCATTTATAAGCATTTGAACCGGCAAATACGAAAGATTCATCTATATTTCCCTTTGCTGCGTTTGCCAGAACTTTAGCTATACAATACGGCGCTTCTTCAGGGTTGCAGGTTCTAAGGCATTTATAACTGCACTTAAAAGGCACTGTCAAGCCTTGCTTGATCTTCTTCACAAAACTGCTATTAATAACCCTGCCAGGCATCCCCACAGGACTTTTGATGATTGTTGTGTCTCCCTCTTTGGCATCCAAATAAGCCCGCTTAAAATTGTCATGGACATCACATTCATCCGTACAGACAAAGCGGGTTGCCATTTGAACTCCGCTGGCGCCCAATTTGAGAAAACGGGCGATATCTTCGCCGTCAAAGATTCCGCCTGCAGCAATTACAGGTATATTAGGCTCAAAAGAATTGGCAAGTTCTACTACCTCTGTAACTATCTGCTCAAGCTTGGCAGCGGTGCCGTCGGCCAGGCTCTCAGAAGAATAGCCCAGATGGCCGCCCGCTTCAATGCCCTCGACGACTACGGCATCAGGCAGTTTGTTATATCGTTTTTCCCATCTTTTGCAAATGAGCCTAAGAGCCTTTGCTGAGGAAACAATCGGAATAAGTTTAATGTCTTTTCCGTTAAGAAACTTCGGCAAATCCAGCGGAAGACCGGCGCCGGCAATTATTATATCAACATCTTCTTCAACAGAAACCTTAACAAGGTTTTCGTAATCGATAAGGGCGACCATTATATTGACACCGATTATACCTTTGCTAAGAGACTTGGCCTTTCGTATTTCGCCCCTTAAGGACTCGCCGTTAAACTCTATTAAATTAGCGCCCTTGAAATCCTCGAACATACCAATTCCCGTACTGGCGATAATCCCTGCGCAGCCGGTATTTGCAACGGCAGAGGCAAGTTTTGCCCCTGATACCCTGATACCCATTCCGCCTTGTATTATGGGCGGGCTGATGGTCAAATTGCCTATCTTCAGAGCAGGTATACCTTTTGTATGCATAAGTACCTCAATTAACAAAGGTTAGTACTACAATAGAAATGCTGCCAATAATAGCAAATACCGAAATTTATATTGCTGTCAGGCGGATTTAACGCCCGGTTATACAACAGTTTCAATTTAGTACATATTTGACAAATATATTACCATCACCACAGTCTGTGAACAACAAATATCTTTTTTTTAACCATCAAGCTCAAAACCAGCTATTCTTTCATCACAGTCGGGACAATGGCTTTTTTTGATTCTGTTTTTCGTTATACAAAAACCCTCTCGCTCAATCAGCAACTGCTGACACTTCGGACAGTATGTATTTTCTGCGTTTGCTGAGCTCAAATTACCTATATAAACATACTTCAACCCTGCTGCTTTTGCGATATCGAACGCTTTTTGCAAAGTTGCCTCTGGTGTTGGCGGCGTTTGGCAATATTTATATTGCGGATAAAACCTGCTTATATGCCAGGGAACATCAGGCCCGCAGGTATTGATGAGAAAATCGGCAATTTGTTTCAGTTCGGTGACAGAGTCGTTCTGGCCCGGCACAACAAGGGTTGTTACCTCAAGCCATATTTTAGTATGATTGGCAATGTATTCGATTGTATCAAGCACAGGCTTTAATTTTGCACCGCAGAGATTTTTGTAGTAATCTTCGCTGAAAGATTTTAAATCGACGTTTATGCCGTCAAGCCAGTCGGAGGCAAAATCAATCGCTTCTTTGCTCATAAATCCATTAGAAACAAAAACGTTGGCAAGACCTTTCTGTTTTGCGATTTTGCCGCAGTCGTTTGCAATCTCCATAAAAACAGTCGGCTCGGTATACGTATATGCCAGACTTTTGCAGTTTGCTTTAAGTGCAAAATCCACGATCCGCTCAGGCTCAAATGCCTGGCCGTAAATTTCACTTTCCTGTGCTATCTGGCTTATCTGCCAATTCTGGCAAAAGACGCATTGAAAATTACAGCCGGCCGCTGCTATTGAAAAACTTTTGCTGCCGGGCTGGAAGTGAAACAAAGGTTTTTTTTCAATCGGGTCGGGGTTAGCCGAGCAAAGTTTATGATAATTGAGGGAGTACAATTTCCCGTCAATGTTTTTGCGGACACGGCATCGCCCAAACGAATCTTTGCCTATAACACATTTCCAGCCGCAGAGATTACATTGAACCTTTGCATTTTCAAGACTTTTGTACAAAACAGCTTCTTTAAGACCTTTAAACTCATTTTCCATAGCATTATTGTAAAACAAGTAGAAAAATTTACAATGATTATTGAAAATCCGGCAAATACAGGATAACATTTATCTTATGGTAAATATGGCTGAGATTAAGGAAGTTGCAGGGAAAATAGGCCGAACGGCCAATGCAAAATCCGTGATTCTTTTTGGTTCTTATGCTCGCGGGCAGGCAAATGAGTCAAGCGACGTTGATTTTCTTGTTATCGCTGACAGTGCCCTGCCTAAACATAAACGCAGCAGAGAGCTTTATAAACTTTTTAATCCTTATCCCTTTGGAATGGATATTGTAGTTTACACTGCCGCTGAAATTGAACAAGCCCGGAAAAGTCCTTTGTCTTTTATTTCAACAATTCTGCGTTATGGGAAAAAAATCTATGAATGAAAACATTCAGCTTGCGAAAAAATGGGTCCAAAAAGCTGCCGGCGACTTGCTCAACGCCGATAACAATCTGAATGCGGAAAACATCCCCTTCGACACGGTTTGTTTTCACTGTCAGCAGGCTGTAGAAAAACTTTTAAAAGCGTATCTGATTGCAAAAAGCAAAAATTATCCGCTAAGTCACGACCTGTTGCTGATACTTGAAGACATAAAAGACTCTGACAAAAGCGCTGAAGAGCTTCGGGATTGCCTGATAATTCTGAATCCTTATGCCGTTGAGGTTAGATATCCAGACGAGTATTTTATGCCTTCACAGGAAGATGCCGTCGAAGCGCGTCAGGCAGCAGAACAAGTGAAGAAATTTATTTCGACAAAATGCCCGGCGATTTTCTATTAAAGTTTACTATATCAAGCCATAAGCCTCGGCCAGGACCTTAATCGGATGCTTAACTCTTTTACCTGTCAACTGTTCTATCTGCATTTTACAGGTCGAGCATTCGGTAAGAATTGTATCTGCGCCTGTTTCCTCTATTTTCTCGGCAAGTTTTTCGCCGATTCGCATGGAAAGGTCATAATTTTTCTTTTGCATACCGAAAGTACCTGCTATTCCGCAGCATCCGCCGTCGAGTTCTTTGACTTCTATCCCGGCAAGCTGTTTTAGAATCTCTATTGATGCGGCTTTTTCACCGAGTGCGATAAGATGACAAGGCGTATGATGAACAAAGTTCCCCGTTAGAAAAAAAGGTGTCAGGAACCTTTTTTTTGTTTTCAAAAAACCAAAAAGCTCATAAGTATTTTCCGATAATAGTCTTGCATCAGAACTATCGACGAAAAATCTCAAATCCTCTTTAAGACATAACGCTGCGCTCGGTTCGGAACAGATAATTTTATATCCTTGTTTCACAAACCCGGCAAGATGTTCGACATTATATTGCAAATCTTTTCTGCTCGTTTTTACATCGCCGTAAACCACGCCGGGCAGCGGTACAGGTCTTTGTTTTGGAACAATTACGTCGATATTATGATGTCTCAAAAATTTCAGGACAGCAAAACCAAGATCGTGGTCATTATAATTTACAAATGTATCGGTAAAATATACTACTTTGTCAATTGGACTATCTAATTTCGGCTGGTCAGCCAGATATTTATTTGCCTTTTTTATAAAGCTTGAAAATCCAAATTTCGGCATTTTTCTTCTGCTGTCGATCCCGGTCACGACCTGCATAATCCATCGGACAGGTGCAAGACGCATAAAAATATTGCTGACCGGCCCAAATGCGGACGCGAAAATGCTCATATAACGATTGGACGCCAGCACTTTGGCGGCCCGGCTCAGCCCTCGTTTTTTCGCGAGTTTTGCGCGGACTTCCATCATCATTTTTGAAACATCCACACCTGAAGGGCACTCGACCAAACAGCTCTTGCAGTTCAAACACGTAGATAGTATTTGCCTGAATTGCTCAGATTCAAAATCCTCTTCTGTTATAAGGCCTCTCGCCCAGGCAGCCAGCAGATTTGCCCTTGCCCGTGGAGAATACATCTCATCGCCGGTTGTGCGAAAAACGGGACACATACGAAGATTCGGTTCTGTACTATTACAAACTCCGCAGCCGCTGCACTGAAGAACCTCAAATTTAAACTCATCCGGCTCAAAATTAAGTTCTGTATCAACCTTGCTGTCAACAACTTTATTCTCTCCCCGCAGGTTCTGCGTCATTACGTCCGGGCTGTCATTTATTATCTTGCCGGGGTTGAGGATATTTTTCTCATCGAAAATTTTCTTTATCCCTCTCAGCACTTCATAATACTCTTCGCCGTACTGTTTTTTAATAAACGCCGCCCTGACAAGCCCATCAGCATGTTCGCCGCTTATCGAGCCGCCCAGCGACCAGGCAAGCGAAAAGACCTCGTCAGCGATATCGGTCATCTTTTTTACATCTCCGGGCTCCGACAAATCCAGATATGGCCTGATATGCAGCTCTCCATCGCCGGCATGGCCGTAATAGGCCATATCGACCTTGAATTTGCCGCTGATTTTCTGTAGTCCCCTGATATACTCATCAAGTTTTGTATTATCCACCGAAATATCTTCAATAAAAGGTATCGGCTGCTTAAGCCCTTTCTTCCTGTTCAGCAGCGGCACCGCATCTTTTCGGCACTTGAATAATCTTTTCTGCAAAGCGGGGTCAAAAACTTCTTCCTTATCAAAGAAAAGGTCCCCAAGGGCCGAAACTGTTTTTTTGATTTTTCCCCTAACCTCCTGCTCCGTTTCGCCGGTATGCTCGACAAGCAAACTCGCTGCCGAGTTAGGATTAAGAATATCCCTGTACTGCTGGAAAGCTTCTCTTGCGATTTTAATAAATTTCCCATCCATCAATTCGCACGCCGATGCCCCGCTGTCAACAATCAAAGGCACTGCGGCAGCCATTTTTTCAAGCGAATCAAACTCAAGCTGCACAATAGCGCCGGCCTTTGGCAAATCAACCGTCTTAAGAGTAATTTCGGTAAAGACCGCCAGCGTTCCTTCCGAACCTGCCAGAAGTTTTGCCATATCGATTTTGTCGCCGTGTACAACATCGGCGATATTGTATCCGCTGTGATTACGTTTTGATATCGGCTGAGCCTTTTGGATAACCGAAGCCTTCGAGCTTAACAGGTCAAAACTTCTCAGCCCAACCAGCAATGAACCTGCTGGAGCATCATTTGTAAACTCTACGATTGAGCCGTCCGCAAGAACTGCCTTTATTTTTTCGATATGCTCTGCGATATAGCCATACTTGAGCGAATGTGCGCCGGTACCATTATTGGCTACAACTCCACCTACACAAGCACGATTGCCGCTCGACGGGTCAGGCCCGATTTTTTTGCCGAAAGGCAGCAGATACTTATTCACCTCGTCCAGTACAACCCCCGGCTGGCATGTGACGGTACTGCCGTTGTCGTTTACGCTGATTACCCTATTCATATATTGGGTCGTATCGAGCACTATTCCGCTGCAAAGCGCCTCGCCCGCCAGCCCGCTGCCGGCCCCGCGAGCTACAACAGGTATGTCATTTTGGCCCGCATATTTCACGACAGCAGCAATATCTTCGGCGCCTTTAGGTGCAATGACGCAAAGCGGGATTATCTGATAGATACTTGCATCCGTACTGAACACCACGCGGGTAAAAATATCCGCAAAACAATCGCCGCTAATCAACTGCGATAGTTCACCGACAATCTGCTGCGACCCTGAAAGACTTTTGGCAGGTTTATTCACTTAATTCCTAAATTCTGTAGTGATAATCTACTATATTTTTGCTTAAAAGCGTATTAAGTCAAGCATAATCAGCATCTGGGAATTGTTTTGAAAAGACGAAGCGGTTTTGATATTATCTGGGTTTTCATTTGCCAGGACGGGATGGAATTAACACAAGTGTTTATTTGCAGAAGGCTTAAGGACTTTTAATGGAAATAAAGGCATTTAAGGCGTACAGGTTTAATCCTGACATTGTCGGCGACAATGGCGCCTGTGCTGCGCCGCCTTATGATGTTATAAACAGCGGCCGGCAGGAACGGCTTTATCAGCAAAGTCCATACAATATAGTCAGAATTATAAAGGGAAAAACACAGACCGGCGACAATGAAAAAAAGAATCAGTACACAAGAGCAGCGGATTGCCTGAAGGACTGGATAAAAAAAGGCGTTTTAAAGCCAGATGATAAAGAAACGATTTACGGCTACGTCCAGGATTTTGAAATTGCAGGTATAAATTACCGCCGAAGCGGCTTTGTCGCCCTGGGGAAACTGACAGAATTCGGCGAAGGCGTTCAGCCTCACGAAAAAACACTCGACGGCCCGAAAGCGGACAGACTGAAACTTACACAGGCAACGGCTGCGCAGTTCGGCCAGATTTTTATGCTCTATGAGGATGCTTCAAAAACAGTGGACAAGATTATCGAGGAAACTGTCGCTGCTAAAGTGGCAGTTGTTGATTTTATCGATGAAGATACAGTCAGACACAGGTTGTTCGTAATAGACCAGGCACAGGATATTGCTGCGATAACAGAAATGATGAAGACTAAAGAGACGTTGATTGCAGATGGTCATCATCGATACGAAACGGCGCTTAATTATTGGCGGCAGACGAACAATCCAGCGGCACAATGGCGGATGATGACGTTTGTCAATATGCAGAATTCCGGTCTTGTTGTCCTGCCGACCCACAGGCTCATCGGTAATCTGAATAATTTTGATATTGGCCAATTGGCTGAGAAGCTGCAGGCGGAATTCAAAGTAATTGAATTTATCTATAGCAACGATGATTCGAAACAAAAGGCCAGAGGCCTGATGTTCAAGCGGATGAATCGAGCTTTTGAGCAGGGACAAAACGCTTTCGGGATTTATGACGGCAGTAAGTTTTATTTCATTGTTCTTGTGGACCATAAGAAGCTAAATTCGCTGGAGATAAGCGATGCGTCTAAATCTCTTGACGTGGTTATATTACACCGACTGATTCTGGACGAGATGCTCGGAATCGGCGAGCAGCAGCTTGCGGGCCAGACAAATATCGAGTATATAAAGGATATCGGCGATGCTGTTGATAAGGCAATAGCAGCGGTAGATAAGGCCGAAAAACAGATACTTTTCTTTATGAATTCGACACGGGCTGAGCAGGTAAAACAGGTTGCGGCAGCGAATGAGAAAATGCCTCAAAAATCGACATTTTTTTACCCGAAGATTTTTTCGGGATTAACAATAAATAAACTTTAACAATTTGTGGAGAAATGAAGATGGTTGACTGGAAAAATCCGCCGAGACTGTTTATTCCCGGACCCGTGCATGTTTTGCCAGAGGTGCTTGAGCAGTTGAGCAGATATACCCTTGGCCACAGAGGCAAGGAATATGCACAACTGCATAAGGAAACTGTTGATATGCTTAAGCAAATTCTGTTTACCGAGCAGAATGTCTTTTTGAGTACCTCATCGGCATCCGGCGTATGGGAAGGCAGTATTCGTAACTGTGTGGACCATAACGAGACAGTCCTGTGTACGATGTGCGGAGCGTTCAGTGATAAGTATGCTACTGTCGCCAAAGCGTGCGGCAGGAACGTCGAAGAGCTTAAGGTCGATTGGGGAGGCGCGATTACACCTGAGATGATAGATGAGAAACTGGCCAAGGGTAAATACTCTGCCGTGACGATTGTTTATAACGAGACCAGTACGGGCCTTACAAATCCGGTTTACGAAATCAGTGAAATGATGAAGGAAAAATACCCGGACGTGCTGGTATTTGTCGATGCGGTCAGCGGAATGGTTGGCCTGCCTTTGCATTTTGATAAGCTCGGCTGGGATGTTGTGTTTGCATCGGTTCAAAAGGCCTTTGCGATTCCGCCCGGCTTAGCGGTTTTTGCGGTAAGCAACCGTGCGATGGAAAAGAGCAAAACGGTTACCGGCCGGGGTTATTACTTTGATTTCCAGCAGTTTGCCAAGAGCGCAGAAAAGAATCAGACCCCGACGACGCCGGTGATTCCTCATATTATGGCGCTAAATTACCAGTGCAATAAGCTCGTTAAAGAAGGTATGGAAAATGTCTGGAAAAGACATAAAGAGATGGGTGATTTTGTCAGGGGCTGGGCGAAAGAGAAATTTGACCTGTTCTGCGAGGGAAAATATGCATCCAATACCTTGACTACCATTAAGAATACCCGCGGTATTAACGTGGCTGATACGATTAAGGCTATTCAGGATAAGCACAACACCGTTTTTGGCAACGGCTACGGCAAGTTGAAAGAAAAATCTTTTAGAATCGCGCATATGGGTGATATTACCCTGGCGGATGTAAAAGAGCTCGTAGGTTGGATTGACGATGAGCTGAAATAACCCCCCCTGCTTACTTTAAACCCCTAAAAGGCCCCCGCTCTTGCTTTCGTAAGAAAGCGCGGGGGCCTTTTTTTATTTGTACTGTCATACAGGTGGCACTGCGTTCAAATACCTGTGGAGATAATTTTTATGTCGGGCGATGGTAAGAATGGATACTTTTTGCAGTCGTTTTCGGCAGGATATGCCCGTAGTGGGTAACGGTGCTGTGACCGCGTCCAATCAGGCCGGAAACGACTTTTTTATTCAAAGTTGTAGTGCTTTTTCACCGCCTCGGCGACCTGCCAGGTGCATTTGAGGCCGACAGGAAAAATTACAAGGTCGCCCGGACCAAATGAAACCTCTTCGCCGCTGGGCCGATCCTTTACACTAACTTTGCCATCCAAAACCAGACAGGTCTCCGTTTGGGTATAGTCCCAGTCAAACGTGCTGATGCCGCAAGTCCATATCGGCCAGCTTTTGCATTGTTCAATTTCTTCATGAGAGGGTTTTTTGACGATAACGTCTTTTACAGTAGGCATTTGAAACTCCTTGTTTCTTGTTTTGCTTAAATTCAGCTTGCAAATAGTTTAGGCAAACCAGCCGGCAAATGCAATATTTTTTCATTTAAACAGTGGAGTTAAAGGCCCCGTTACGGTAAATTAACAATTTTATTTAAAAGGCAGGGTTATGACACCCGAACAGCTTGAACAATTTAAG
>CAYTQR010000030.1:0-16932 GCA_964440045.1 uncultured Planctomycetaceae bacterium
GTACGTTTATATAATCTGTAGCCATAATCTGCCCGCAAAAAATACAACATTGCTATATATTGCAAATGATGTGCCACAGTCCAAAAACAAATACCTTTAAGCCGTAACCATTTATACAGAAAAGGGTTATAAAATACGCCGCAGGATAGATTTCTTTGTATTACCTGCAAATATGCCCTGTTTACTGCCAGGATGACAGCCAAGCATCTTTTTCACAAAACATAGCGTGTTTATTGTATAAAATGAATAAAAAAGTCACAAATATAAAAAATTCCCTTAATTTTATTGATTTTATAGTTGATTTTATTTATTTAAAAGTGCATATTAAGAAATATATACCAAACTTTTTTGTGTAAGGGTTGAAGTTATGAAAAGATTACCAACTCTGTGCCCGGCATGTCAAAGTCAGTTAAGCATCAAGAAATTATCATGTGCCAAATGTGACACTGAAATAGAAGGGTTATTTACTCTGCCGGCCTTAGTCAGATTGTCTATTGAGGATCAGGATTTTATTCTGCAATTTGTCAAATGCAGCGGCTCGTTAAAAGAAATCGCTCGACGGTTAAAGCTGAGCTATCCAACCGTGCGAAATCATATTGATGATATTATTAAACAGATTAAAACTCTTGAAAATCAGGATTAAAAGTTAGAGGGGAATAATTATGATTGATACCGAACTAAAAAACCAAAACCCAAAAAGAACCCTGGCTCAATGGCTGTTCAATCCGTTTCAATTTATTGCAGGCAGTAATGCTTTGTTGTTGGGCGTTTTGATCATGCTTGCTACAGCATACATAGGGTCATGGACCAATACACATTTTGACGGCGTACTGGACGTCCATAATGGTTTAGTTGTGCCGCTATGGGTATTTTTTGTCGAAGTGATAATTGACTGGCTTTGTATTTCGGTAGTATTGTTTATTATAGCTTTTTTCGTATCTCGTTCATCTTTCAGAGCGATTGATGTTTTTGGTACTCAGGCCCTGGCGAGAGCTCCTCATTTCCTGACCGTTCTGGCAGTACTGCCTTCAGGTGTTGTTCGAGTTACTGAATATTTAGTATCTCTGGCTACAGGACAGAAACCGGCAGAGGCGGTCAAAAGTATGGATATAGTCTTTTTTGTTATAGCAATCATCGTCATGCTGTTGATGATAATCTGGGTGATAATTTTGATGTATAAAGCTTATACCGTGTCCTGTAATATTAAGGGTAAAAAAGCTGCCATAACGTTCACGATAGGTTTGATTTCTGCCGAAATAGTTTCCAAAATCCTCATTGTAGTGTTGCTTATCAGCGTTCTTGGCATGGATGCTGTTTTGGGAAACTTTATGCCACACGGTGCTCGAGATACCCAGAATACCGTTGCTGTTAGAGATTTTGAAAACGACCCTCAGCTCATTGGAGCATGGCAAAGTGTAGATTTTGTCGATGATGTTAATGATTTTCAACCCGTAGTGAAAAGATGGAGGGGCGAGCTTTATCTGAAAGAACTTACATTCAAGGAAAATGGCTGGACCTCGCAATCTTGGAAATGGACCAAAGATTGGATATATACGTATGATGGAGAAATAAAAGCTCAATATCATATAAAATCAATTAACGGCGAATTGTACCTCTTTTTCCCATGGCTGAGTGGAGACGTTACTATCCGCGGGATGGAGCCGTGCTATTATGTCTTAAAAAAAGTTTCAGAATAAAATTTGGTAATTAACTGTGCAAACGGATCGATCCGTATATGGTTAGAATTGATAATTATTTTTGAGATGTTATAATTCTTGCTTTTAATGTCATTTTTAAGATTACAGATAATTAATAGGAAATTACAAACGACAGGATAACTATGGAACTCTCGCAACGATACGAAAAAGTCAAGCAACTGCTGAACAAGCATAATCAAAGCCATCTTCTAACATTTTGGCCCGAGTTGAGCGAAAAACAAAAGCTCAATGTATTATCTCAGATTGAACAGCTCGATTTTGACCTGCTTGAAGAGAAAATCGAGCTTTATATCAAAAATCCTACAGTTGCCAAACTGCCGAACGATTTTTCTGGTGCCCCTGCATATCCGGCAGAGCCAAAAACTGACAAACAGAAAGAAAAATACACAAAAGCAAAACGGCTCGGCACAGAACTGATATCGGCAGGCAAAGTTGCTGCGTTTGTTGTCGCAGGTGGTCAGGGTACAAGACTCGGCTTTGACGGGCCGAAGGGAGATTTTGCAATCAGCCCTGTAAAAAACAAAACCTTATTTCAGCTCTTTGCAGAAACCATAAAAGCAACGGGGCAAAAATACGGCTTTGAACCTGTCTGGTACATAATGACAAGCTCGCTAAATCACGCTCAGACAAAGAAAATTTTCGAGCGAGACGATTTTTACGGTCTTGCCCAATCAAGTGTGTTTATCTTTCAGCAGGGCACGGAAGTAAATTTCTCATCCGATGGGAAAATTCTGCTCGCTGAAAAAGATGAACTATCGACATCACCGGACGGTCATGGCGGCAGCTTAAAGGCTCTTTATAAAAGCGGCGCCGTTGATGATATGAAGACTCGCGGCATAGAATACATCAGCTATTTTCAGGTGGATAACCCCTTAATAAATATTTTCGACCCGCTCTTTGTTGGTCTGCACGCGACGGATAAGGCTGAAATGTCCTCAAAAGCTCTTATAAAAACCGGGCCGTTTGAGAGAGTCGGCAATTTTTGTCTTGCCGACGGCAAAGTAACTGTTATCGAATACAGCGATTTACCTGACGGACTTGCCGAAAAGAAAACAGAAGATGGTTCACTTGTTTTTTCGCTCGGCAGTATAGCGATTCATATAATTAACCGTATCTTTGTTGAGCAGCTTAATACAAAAGGTTTTGCTTTGCCTTACCACAGAGCGAATAAAAAGATACCGCACATTGACTTGCAAACCGGCAAAAAAATAGAAACTCAAAAACCAAACGATATTAAAATTGAGACATTTGTGTTTGATGCCTTATCGCTTACCAGCCGGTCAATTATTCTTGAAACAATCCGTAGCGACGAATTTGCACCTGTAAAAAATGCTGTCGGTACCGACAGTCCACAGGTTACAAAAAAGATGATGATTACCCGTTCGGCTCTGTGGCTTGAGCAGGCAGGTATAGAGATCCCCAGAAAACCTGACGGCTCAATAAACTGCCGAATTGAAATTGCACCATCTTTTGCACTGTGCAAAGAGGATATATCAGAAAAGAAAGGTAAAGTTCCGCCAATTAAATCAGGCGATATGGTTTATCTGGCTTAGATAATTATCGGTTTAATTGTCTATTATGCAGTATAGGATTAGAGTTGTATTTGCCCTTTTGCAAATGCTCCTGTATCCATTGAAGTTCCTGCTGTTTCTGCTGTTTATCAAGAATTTGTTTAAACTGCTTTTCTTTCATCCATTCTACTTTACCGTCCAGCCACAGCACGATGTAACCTGCTTCCACAAAACCTCTATAATTTTTTTGAGAATAAGCAAGGATGGTGGTCATTGGTTCTGCGCCGAATTCAATCCATGTTGCCCTATAGCGAAAATTTGTGATTCTTACGGCGCCGATTACATCTGTGAACCGTTTTACATGGTATTCCGGCGGTAACGAGCCGTGATTTTTTCGGTATTGGAGTATTTCTTTGCTGAGTAGTTCCATTGCCCGTATGGATTCGGAACGGTTGATTACATTTTTGATATTTGCAAAGCCAACTACCATAACCACTGTAAAAATCGTAACTATGACGACATTGACAACAAGTTTTTTCTGTTGTTTGTTCAAAAATCCAAGCCCTGCAAAAAAAATTTGTTATATTCAGGAGATTGATTTCATATTTGCTTTATGAAAACCCTGTCGTTTTTTACGCTGATTTTTCCCTGTGAGAATAATTTTATTGCTTCGGGATATGCGATACATTCCTGCTCAAAAACCCTTGCAGCGAGCGTATCAGGGTTATCATCTTCCCTGACAGGACAGCATCGCTGAATAATAATCGGTCCTTTATCATATTCGTTTGTGCAAAAGTGTACTGTACAGCCGCTAACTTTGCAACCAGCCTTTAAAACTGCTTCATGTACGTGATGCCCCCACATTCCTTGACCGCCGAAAGGGGGCAAAAGAGCTGGGTGGATATTCATTACAAGATTTTCGAATTCAGGCGGGATTTTCCACAGACACAGCCAGCCGGCCTGAATGACAAGATCAACCTTAGCGGCAAGAAGTGTTTTTTTTAACTGTTCACTGAAGCTGTCAATATCACCAAAGTCTTTTTTCTTTATGATTTCCATTGGCAGTTTGGCCGCTTTTGCCTTTTCTACACCTGCCGTCTTGGACCTTGAAGAAATCACTATTGCTATTTCAGCATTGAGCTGTTTTTGTTTTATCAGTTCGAGGATATTTATCATAGTTCTACCTGAACCGCTGATAAGAATACCCAGTCGCAAATGTTTTGAGTTTTTATTATCTTTCTTTGGGTCTTCTTTTTGTTCAATATCACCGGCGATATCGATAGCACGATTTACGAGCTTGTCTGCAAGTTTATTTTTCTCTCGCCTGATATGTTTTATTTCCCAGCTTGAAAAACCGGCAAAGAGGTCGATACACTGGCTGAAAATCTGTCGTATATTGTCATTTTTTACTTTGTATTCGCCGTTGAGTTGTTTAACCATTAATTCGCTGTCGCTGAAAATCTTCACAGCCTCAGCGCCAAGGGATTTTGCTTTTACAAGTGCATTAAGAAGTGCGGTGTACTCAGCGATATTATTTGTGGCAACTGGTAGAAACCTTGCCTCTGCGCAAAGCTGATTTTGTTGCGCGTCGAAAATAACAAACGCCGCGCCGGCAGGTCCCGGGTTTCCTCTGCTTCCGCCATCAGTATAAATGGTAAGAGTTCGCGCCAAACTATCGGCTCTCCGCCTCTTTAAAGTACAAAATACGGGTACAGTTTGGACATCTGATGATTTCGTCTCGGCTCAAGAGAGTATTTGCTGTCTCGGCGGTCAGACTCATGAAACATCCGCCGCAGGTATAAACCCCGCTTCGGTCATCGTGCACCTCTATTTCCACAATAGCTTCACCGTCATATGTCTCGGCCACCCTCTGGAAAATTTTCAACGTCTCGCCGGGCACTTCTGAGGCGGCACTTTCCCACTCCTGCTCGATTTGGGCGATTTCATCCTCGTATTTTTTTGCCAATTCTTCGGATTCCTTTCGAATTTCGCCCAGTTCCTTTTTTTCCTGCTCTATCTGCTGTTCAATCTCGTTGCATTGCTGCCTATCGGCATCGATGTTTTTCATTAGCTCCAGTGTTTGCGACTCGACTTTACTGCTGTCAGCCTTTGTTGTGTTCAGCGTTGTCAGTATGGCAGCGTATTCTTTATTGCTTTTTGCGGCATTAAGTGCAGCTCGATACTTGGCAAGGGTTTCATCTGTGCTTTTTAATTCGAGCTCAAGCCGGTCAGCCTGGATTTGTGTAAGCTGTATTTCCTCCTTTTTAGCTTCGCGTGAGTTTTGAAGTGCACGGAGCTGGTTTTCCTTCAATATAACATTTCTACGGCAGCGGGCAAGCTTGGCCTTGGCTGCCCTTAACTGATTTTCTACGCTTTGAAGTTTTACCAGAGCATTAAGCACCGTTCCCATGAACGCTCCTTTTAATCCTTTGTTGGATATCCCGAACACTTTATTATGAACTAAACCTGCCAAGATTCAATAAAAATCTTGTTTTTTTATATTAACCGCCCAATATCGATAAAAGTTGATTTTTTGTTCTGATTGTCGCAATATATTGAATTCCAGCGGAATAGTATTAAGGAAGTAACGTTGAAACCGGAACTTACAGCACCTGCAGGGACGTATGAAAAGCTCATCTGGGCCGTTCGATACGGTGCTGATGCGGTTTATTTTGGCACTCAATTTGGTTCACTGCGGGCCTATGCCGGCAATTTTACACTTGACCAGGCAGCCGAAGGTCTTGAGTTTCTGCACAAAAAGGGCAAAAAAGGTTATGTTGCGCTTAATATTTATCCCTTTAGCGACGAATATGACCAGTTGCTCAAAATAGCCGGCCGGCTTTCAGATGCCAATGCCGACGCTTTTATCGTTTCCGACCTCGGCCTGATTTGTGAACTCAAAAAAGCGGGAATAAAGACACCGATTCATATCAGTACTCAGGCCAATACTACAAGCAGCCAGACAGTCCTTGCTTACAGTCAGCTTGGCGCTTGGCGAGTCAACCTTGCAAGAGAGTTGTCCTTTGAGCAGGTAAAACAAATATGCAAAGATACAGCACATACCGGCATTGAGCTTGAAGTTTTTATCCACGGCGCTGTATGTTTTTCGTACTCCGGCAGATGTGCTATCAGCGATTACCTGACCGGCCGAAAGGCAAACAGAGGTGAATGCACACATCCATGCCGATGGAATTATTATCTTGTCGAGGAACAAAGACCGAATGAGTATTTTCCTGTCTTTGAGGACGAGCGCGGCCAATATCTTTTCAATTGCAAGGACCTTGCGTTATTTGAATTCGTCGAGCCACTCAAAAAAGCCGGCGTCGCCTCATTTAAAATCGAAGGCAGAATGAAATCGGTGCATTATATCGCATCGGTCGTTTCACTTTATCGCCAGTTAATCGACGGCGGAAAAATCAGTGACGAAGCCTGCCTCAAACTTTTAAGCAGAGTCAAAAACAGGGGCTATTCAGCGGGTTTTATGAAAGGCTCAATTGAACCGGAAGATTACAACTATCAAAAGAGCCAGTCAAATTCCGGCGCAATTTTTGTAGGTGATATTACAGAGGAAAAATCCGAGGGTAGTGTCTGCTTTGTAAGAAATAAAATTTTTGCCGGAGAAAAACTGGAAGTTTTAACACCCACGGGCGATATCTTTGAAATCATAACTTCAAAACCGTTAAAAACCATTGACGGCGAATCAGTAGAATTCGTTAATAACCCTCAAAAAATTTTACTTGAGCAGAAACTGCCGGCATATTCGATAATCAGAAGAATTCAATAGCTTAAATTGCTCTAAAACCTTTTTGTCAGCAGAACGCCTGCAGCGGCCCTTCCGCTTTGAGTACCAACAAGCGGCTGGACATCAAAGCCGGCAAGTTCGACCTTTTTATGCTCTCCTCCTACACTGTGGCCGATGACATAACCAAGCACACCGCCGAAAAGAACATCGCTTGCCCAGTGGTCGCTCGAATCCATCATGCGGTAGCCGACGAAACCAGCTAACAGATATGCAGGAACTCCAACTTTAGGCCCATAAAATTCATCCAGTACCGAAGCAACGCAGAACGAACTTGCCGTATGGCCGCTGGGCCAGGCTAAAGGCTTGCCATTAGGGGTGTGAGTATTAGTTATGCCTTTAAGTATTATAGTGGTTATATTAGTAACGCCCAATGCCCTTATCATTGCCAGGCTTCGTTGTTTGCTGGTCTCATTTTTATTATTGGCAGTTATATAATACCACAAACCTGTCGCGGCAAAGTGAATACCAGGGTTGCCGGTCAGATCGACGACCTTATCGAGGTCTCGCGGTATCGAGCGATGTCTCTCGAAATGCTCGGCAATCCTGTCATCCGCTCTGTCGTGCAGTGCGATACTTCCGCCGCCGGCCATTAGCAAAAGCATCAGGTTGTTTTTGTCAAAGAAAGTCCTTTCAGCATCTTTAAGGCCCTTGGGGATAAGCTTCTTTAAATTCGGCCCCAGAGTTGTAGCGCCTTCTGATGTCAGAATTGCATTCGGATCAAGGGCCTTAGCCAAAGATGTGACGCCTTGCATAGTTTCCGATGAGAGCTTTTTTAAGTTCCGTGTTATATCTGTAAGTGCATTTGTAGGAGCAGTATTTGAATCAGCGGATTTCCCAATCGTCGTAGTGCCAGGAAATATGCAAAGAATTAAAGATACACATAGCAATCTTGTATGAAACTTTGTCGCTTTCATCCCGTTAGAAATCCTTTTTCCTATTATATATATCAACATTTTGTAATTTCTAACGGGATTCAACTTGTTTTTACTCCCATTCAATAGTCGCCGGCGGCTTCGAGCTTATATCGTAAACGACTCGATTTATGCCCCGAACCTCATTTGTTATGCGCCTGGAGATAAGCCCAAGCACGTCATAAGGTATCCTTGAAAAATCGGCTGTCATAAAATCTCTTGTATCCACCGAGCGGACAGCGATGACATTTTCATAGCTGCGTTCATCACCCATTACGCCGACTGTTGCCACAGGTATAAGCACAGCAAGGGTTTGCGAAACTTTTTTATAGAGTCCTGCTGCCTTAATTTCATCAATTAGTATTTCGTCGGCTTCCCTTAGCACGCCGAGCCGTTCTTCTGTAATTTCGCCGATAATTCTCACCCCAAGCCCCGGTCCCGGGAATGGATGCCGCCAGACGATTTCTTCGCTCAGCCCCAGATATTTACCCAACTCCCTTACCTCGTCTTTAAAAAGGTCCCGAAGCGGCTCTATCAGCTCAAAACCAAGCTCTGCCGGCAAACCCCCTACGTTATGATGGAGTTTTATATTTGCCGCCAGATTACCGTCCCTGTTTCCCGATTCGATTACATCGGGATACAATGTGCCCTGAGCGAGGTATTTTGCATCGGGGATTTTCCCTGCTTCGGATTTAAAAGCTTCGATAAACTGATGTCCGATTATCTTTCTTTTCTGCTGCGGCTCTATAACGCCTTTCAGCCCCGCAAAGAATTGACTGCTCCAGTCAATCACACGCAAATTGATATGGAAATGGTCTTTAAATGTGTTTTCAACCTCACTTCTTTCATTTTTTCTCAAAAGACCGTTATCGACAAAGATACAAACTAACCTGTCTCCGATAGCCTTATGAACAAGCGTTGCGGTAACGGCCGAATCCACTCCGCCGCTAAGCCCGCAGATAACGATACTGTCTTTGGCCTGGGCGCGGATTTTTTCAATTGCTTGGCTGGCAAAATCCTTCATTTGCCAATCACCGTTGCATTGGCAGATATTATAAAGGAAATTTTGCATCATTATATTACCTTTAGGCGTGTGGCTCACTTCCGGATGAAACTGCAGACCATAGAATTTTTTGCTTTTGTTTCTTACAACTGCATACAAACATGTTTTTGTCTTGCCGAGAATGTCAAAGTCTTTGCCGAGACTTTCAACCTCATCGCCGTGACTCATCCATACCGTTGCGGTATCGTCGATACCTGCAAATAAATCACTTGTATCAAGAATAGAAATGACCGCCTTGCCGTATTCTCTGCTCTCGGCCGGCTTGATTTTTGCGCCCAGAACCTTACAGCCCCATTGCATCCCGTAGCAGATACCCAGAATCGGCACGCCCAGGTCGAAAATCTTTTCATCACAGCCGGGGGCATCTTTCGCATAGACGCTTGCCGGGCCGCCGGAAAGGATTATGCCCGCCAGACCTTTTATTTGTGAAAGTTCCTTCGCCGATACGCCTGGCTGGTAAATGGTCGAATAGACATTGTGCTCGCGAACACGCCGTGCGATTAACTGACCGTATTGACTGCCGAAATCGACGATAGCTATCGTTTCGTTCATAGTATTTGCCGTATCAGTCTTCGAGAATATCTCTTATTGAATAGTTTGGCGCTTCTTTCGTAATCAGAATATCATGCGGATGCGATTCATTGATGCCCGCGGCGCCGATGCGGACAAATTTTGCTTTTGTTCGCAGAAGCTCTGTCTTCGGTGTCCCGCAGTAACCCATCCCTGCCCGCAGACCGCCGACAAGCTGATAGACAAAATCACTTAAAAGCCCGCGATAAGGCACTCTCCCTTCGACGCCTTCCGGCACAAGTTTGTCTCTGCCGGTCGATGATTTCTGTCCGTAACGGTCGGCAGAACCTTTTACCATCGCGCCGAGCGAACCCATACCGCGGTATTCTTTGAACTGTCTGCCTTTGTATATAACCAGCAAGCCGGGACTTTCATCAAGACCGGCCAGAAGCGAACCGAGCATAACGCTGCTTGCTCCTGCCGCGATAGCCTTTGTGATATCGCCGGACATTCTTATCCCGCCGTCAGCGATAATAGGTATATCGTGTTTGTCCGCAGCGGCGGCACAGTCCATAATAGCCGAAATCTGCGGCACACCGACGCCGCTGATAACCCTTGTTGTGCAGATTGCACCGGGCCCGATGCCGACCTTTACGGCATTTACACCCGCCTTTATAAGATCGATAGTTGCTTCAGTGGTCGCGACATTGCCGGCGATTACGTCAATATCGTGTTTTTTCTTTATTTCTTTTACGGTTTCAATAACGTTTTGCGAATGGCCGTGAGCTGTATCAACCACCAGCACATCGACTTCAGCCTTAATCAGAGCCTCGATTCTGTCGAAGTCTTTTATCCCGACAGCGGCGCCTACTCGCAACCTGCCGCGCTCGTCTCTTACGGCATTTGGATATTGCTGAACTCTGTCGATATCCCGCATTGTTATAAGGCCTGCAAGTTCAAAATTATCATTAACCAGCAAAAGCTTTTCAATTTTGTGTTTCTGGAGCACTTCTTTTGCCTGTTCGAGTGTCGTATTGGCCGCTGCGGTAACAAGGTTTTCCTTTGTCATAACCTCGCTGAGCTTGACGCTCTGGTCTTTGAGGAATTTCAAGTCTCGCCGTGTTAGTATTCCGACCAGCTTTTTCCCTTCGACTATCGGAATACCTGAAACATTTTGTTCGTTCATTACTTCCAGAGCCCTTTGAACGGTCTGGTTAGGGGTCAGGGTAACAGGGTCCTGGATAACGCCATTTTCACTGCGTTTTACCTTTGCTACTTCACGCTGTTGTGTCTCGATATCAAGATTTTTATGAATCATCCCGATACCGCCTTCCTGGGCCAGTGCAATTGCAAGAGCAGACTCGGTTACGGTGTCCATTGCCGCTGAGACTATGGGGATATTTATCCGGATATTGTTTGTAAGTCTTGTCGAGGTGTCGGCTTCTGTGGGCACGAAATCGCTTTTGGCAGGGATCAGCAGCACATCATCGAATGTAATCCCTTCTGAGACAATTTTGCCTTTATACATCGCACATCTCCATGAAAAACCAGACCGGATTATTTGAGTCAGTCAGTATAATGACTTTAGCCGAACAGTCAAAGAAATTTCGGCTTGCCTCTACCCGTCAAGCTCTTTACAGAGCTTTATAGCCTCTGCAAGGCTCATAGTTTCTTCGTAGAGCGCTCTGCCGACGATAGCTCCTGTTATTACCTTTGTCTCGGCGAGCTTTTTAATATCTTCGACGGTCGTAACTCCGCCGGCCGCGATGATGGGAATATTTACTGCCTGGGCAAGCTCTTTGGTTCTTTCGATATTCGGCCCGGCCAGCATACCGTCTTTATTGATATCGGTATAGATAATCGCCGCAAGCGGCAGCTCGGCTGCCTGTTTGGCAAGATCAATAAGTTCCAGGGGATTATCTTTTTTCCAGCCGTGGGTGGCGACTTTACTACCTCTGGCATCGAGGCTTAGCACCAATTTGTCCGCAAATTCGTTTGCGACACTGCTGAACCAGTCAAAATCGCTTATAGCCTTTGTGCCGAGGATTACCCGTGTTACGCCCATATCGAGTATCCTCGTAATTGAATCTCTGTCGCGGATACCGCCGCCGACCTGGATTTTCAATTCCTTTACGTGCTGAACAATATCACGAATTGCATCGACATTGACGCATTTGCCGACCTTCGCCCCGTCCAGATCAATTATATGCAGCCATTCGGCCCCTGCCTGAAGGAATTCTATCGCCTTTTTTGCAGGATTTTCTTCGTAGTTGATGTTGCGGTGGTATTCACCCTGTATAAGGCGAACACATTTTCCGCCGAGAAGGTCGATTGCGGGCATTACATACATTTTAGTGTTAACCTTTCAAAATAGCGAAATTCGGCAGATTTATACGCTTGGGGGGGATTTTAGAGAAATCCGCCCCGGCTTTCAAGGCCAATTTTCCCAAAGTCCTATAATTCTTGTGGTTTTCAGTTTTCAGCGGGTTTTCCTTTTTTAGCTTTTAAGCCCTTTTTCTAATATGCCGATACCATATTGCCGTCTGGTAATTCTTTTAAGGCTGCGGTATGGATATACCCAAAATAGAACAACTTATTTCCGAAGCGATTGAAAATCGCCCCAGTGCTGCTAATGCTCCGTTAAACCTCTACGTCTATAACGGCAAAATCATCTGCGGCACAAGGGTCGTTATGCCTAAAAACGCAAGATTCATATCGCACATTGCGCCGGAAACAATAAAGCAGGGGTTTAATGCTGCTGAATGGAAAGCGGTCATTGAAAAGACAATGTGGATTTTAAAAGACGCCTCAGGCACAACTGATGATTATGATTTCAGAGAACGGCGAAGAGAAGAACGCCTCAAATTGGCCGGCAATATCTGGTTCACACCAAAAGAGAAGGACATAACTTTACAGGGCCAACTGGTAGATATAAGCAGCAGGGGGCTGGCCTTTAGCTGTTATAATACGAAAAACTGTACTGGTCCGGGTCGGCAGATTACGGCTCGCTTTTCAGTCCCCTGGTTTTCGCCGCAGGGAACTGTGCAGAGCAGAAAATTTACACGCATAGCAACAATTTGCCGTATCGGGGGCGGAAACAGCCGGCTAAAACGCGTAGCCGTACAGTTTACAGAGCCCTTGCCTTTCAAGCCCGCCGAACAGAACCAGTTAGCGGATGCCGGTGTAACGGTTCTTAACGCAACTCAAAACTAAGAACTCAAAACTATTCGCTATGCCCCATGATATTTTTTAAGGTGAATCTGTATGACGATAATATCGGCTGGTGTTATACCGCCGATTCTGCCGGCCTGACCTAATGTATAGGGCGCAAACTTTTTGAGTTTTTCTTTTGCCTCTGCGCGGAGGTGTTCAATCTTGTCATAGTCAAACCCTTCGGGCAATTTGTAGTCTTCCATTTTTCTCATCCGTGCCACAATTTTTTCCTGTTTGACAAGGTAGCCTTCATATTTTGCCTCGATAATTGCAGTTTCCAGAACGTCAGGGGCGAAGTCCAGTTTTGCTATCACCGGCACATCGGCCAATTGCCCCGCAAGCGGGCTGGTTGGCTGGGCAAGCTGTTGCCACAGACTCTGACCTTGCGTTTGTGTGTTTTTCAGAACTTCTGTAAGCTCATCGAGTTGTGAACATTTAAGCTGAAATTTTCCCCATCGTTTTTCGCAAATTAATCCGACCGATTTGCCGATTTGCGTAAGTCTTCTGTCCGCGTTATCAGACCTTAAGCTCAATCGCCATTCAGCTCTTGACGTAAACATTCGATATGGCTCATCGATTTCTCTTGTAAGCAAATCGTCAATCATCACGCCGATATATGCCTGGTCCCTGCCGAGAATTAATGGCTCTTTGCCGTCGAGCGTTCTCACTGCGTTTACCCCTGCGATAAGTCCCTGACCGGCCGCCTCTTCGTAGCCGCTTGTTCCGTTAATCTGGCCGGCAAGAAAAAGACCTTTGATTTTTTTTGTCTCAAGAGACGGCTTTAATTGAACAGCAGGGCAGTAGTCATATTCTATCGCATAGGCGTAATGAATGATTTTTGCATTTTCAGTCCCCGCCATCAGCTTGAGCATCTGCTCCTGCACATCTTTCGGCACTGAGGTGCTTATACCGTTGCAGTAAATTGTTGTTATCTTTTCATCTTCCGGCTCAAGAAATACGAGGTGCCGTTCTTTGTCGGGGAAACGAACAATTTTTGTTTCTATACTCGGACAGTATCTTGGCCCGGTAGTTTTTATCTGGCCTGTGTAAAGCGGCGCCCTGTCGAGATTATCACGAAGCAGCTTGTGAATCTTTTCATTTGTATATGTCTTCCAGCACGGAATCTGCTCTCTATCAATAGCATCTGTCATAAACGAAAACGGCACAGGCTTTTCATCGCCGTATTGAATTTCTGTCTTGTCGTAATCGATTGTTTTTCCATCGAGCCTCGCCGGCGTACCTGTCTTTAATCGTTTTACTTGGAGTCCTAACTTCCGCAGAGAATCCGACAGCTCATTTGCTGCAGGCTCATCAAGTCTTCCGCCTTGCCACTGTTTTGTGCCCGTATGCATTATGCCTTTAAGAAACGTCCCAGTTGCAACAATCACCGCGCCGCTGTAAAAAGTCCTTCCGTCAGTGCAGACGATGCCTTTGACCTGATTTTCTTCTACAAGAATTTCAGCGGCAAGCGCCTCGATAATTGTAAGATTGGCCGTTTTTTCAAGTGCTTCTCGAACGAATTTGCTGTATTTGTATTTATCTATTTGTGCCCTTGGCGAGCGAACGGCAGGTCCTTTGGAACGATTAAGCATTCTGAATTGTATCCCTGTCGTATCTGTCGCAAGACCCATTAGTCCGCCCAGTGCATCGATTTCTCTGACGATTTGTCCTTTTGCGATTCCTCCTATGGCAGGGTTACAGCTCGCCTTTGCGATGGTATCTTTGCTGATGGTTACAAGAAGCGTTTTTGTCCCGATTTTTGCCGCTGCGTATGCCGCTTCAACTCCGGCGTGTCCTGCGCCGATTACAATACACTCAAAACGATTAGGCTTCATTTTCTTCTGCCAGCCCGACAGCCGAAGCGATAGCAAAATTTGCTGTGTGCGTAATACTCAAACTGATATCTCTTACTCGCATTTTTGATGCTATTTTTTTCACCTCACCGTCGAGATTAACCTGCGGCTGGCCGAACCTGTTATTGACCACTTCGATATCCGTCCAGGCAATTTTGCCTCGCCAGCCTGTACCAAGAAGCTTAAGGATCGCTTCTTTCGCTGCGAACCTGCCGGCCAGTCTTTCTATCCGGTTTTTTATTACGCTTGCCTGCTGCTGCTCGGTTTGGGTAAAAATTCTATCGAGAAAACGACTGCCGTGCCTGTTAATCATTTCTTCTATCCGCCGAAAATCAACCAGGTCTATACCGTGAAGTATCTTTTCCATTTCCTTATTTCGCCGCCTTCCGCAAGACTTCTTGTACGCAGTACTCCAGAAAGTTATCTGCGTAAGACAAATCAACCTTTGACATTATCTCACCGATCATTTTATCGACCATTTTCCGTCTTCTTTCGATAACGAATCTGCCTTCGACTTCGGTCTGAACCTTTTCAAAAGGCTCATAGCCGCCTTTATCTTTATTTTCAAGTTTTACAATAAAGATATGACTGTCCGCAGCGGTAGGCTCACTAACCCGCCCCACATCTATATTTTCTGCAATGATTTCTATCATATCATACGGCGCTACAAGCGAGCCCGGCCGGACAGGCTTCCACAATCCGCCGTTTCGCGCCGAGGCATCTTGCGAATGTTGTTTGGCAAGCTCAGCAAAATCAGCGCCGTTTCTGATTTTTTCTGTAAGCCCGCGCCCAAAGACCATTGCGTTTTCCCTTGCATCTACCGACGGATTATTTGCATCGGTAAATTTTTCGATATTTATATCGATAATACGAACCTCAAAAAAAGGTTCGTGGCCGTAAGACCCTTCTTTTATGGACTCGTAGTATTCCCGAAGTTCTGAATGCGTAATCGGTTTTTCTACTTTCACTTCCTGCGAAACAAACGATTGAACAAGTATCGCTCTTTTCTGCTGCTGGTGAAAATCCTGCCAGGTAATCCCCATTTTTTTCAGCATCTCTTCGACAGTAGCATAGTTCCCGCCATAGGTGGCGATAAATCTCTGTACTTCCTGCTCGACAATTTGATCAATCTTTGCCTCATCGACATTGTCCGGCAGAGCTTCCTTGGCCTTTATGTAGAGTTTTATATCGGCAATTTTCTGCATCAAAAGGCCTCCCATCAGAGCCATTGCCTTTTTCTTGAAAATCGGATAGTCATACTGCCCAGCCAATTCAATTAGTTGAGGCGTTACCGGCTCAATAAGCTCGTCAGCGGTTATCGCTGTTGATTCGATAGACAGCACGATTCCGCCGGCAGGGGCCGGCAGTACCGGTTTTGGTGCCAGTATTGTTTCCTCAACATCTATCTTCTTCCGTTTTTTGCACCCGCACAACAAAACGAGTACACAACACACTGTGAGCAGTCCTATCGTTCTCTTATTCATATATAGTCTCTGTAATATTGTTCGCGAGCCGTGATTATAGTTTGAATTAACTTTTTTTGCGAAGAATTTTTCTAAGTATTGCAAATAGCGTCTTGGGCTCGAAATATTTCTCCTCGAGCCTTATATGCACGGTCGCCGAATCGGGAATCCTGACTATTCCGGGCGAATTTGCGAAAAGTTCAGCAGGATTTTTACCTGTATCAGCCCTGAAAGCAAAAACAACGTCTTTGCCGGACTTTGTTATTGAGATGATATCGTGCCCCGATGCGAGTATCCGTATCTCGGCAAGGTCAACCAGCCTTTGTATCTCGTCCCGCACCGGCCCGAACATATCGTTCATTTGCTCTGTGAGTCGCCCAAGGTCTTTGCTTGTCTTGGCCAAAGCAATCTGGCGATATACATTCATACGCTGCGAATCTGATGGTATATAATTGCGGGGTATGCAGCTTGAAAAACCCAGGTCGATAACGGCCAATACTTCTTTCTCGATTGGTTCGTTTTTGATTCTTTTAACAGCATTGCCGAGCAGCCTGCAGAAAAGTTCATAACCGACGGTATTTATATGCCCCGATTGTTCCGGCCCGAGTATGTTACCGGCGCCGCGTATTTCAAGGTCGCGCAGTGCAATCTTAAATCCCGCTCCGAGCTGCGAGTATTCTTCAATGGCCTTTAGCCTCTTTACCGCCACGGGAGTAATAGTTCTTGACCTCGGCAGCAGAAAATATGCAAAGGCCCTGTACTTGAATCTTCCAACCCGCCCGCGAAGCTGATGAAGCTGTGCTAATCCGAATCTATCGGCGTCATTTACGATAATTGTATTGGCGTTTGGAATATCGATACCCGATTCGATTATCGCCGAACATAGAA
>CAYTQR010000031.1:0-16898 GCA_964440045.1 uncultured Planctomycetaceae bacterium
TATATGCGTTGTTTTTTATCTTTCGCAAAATCCCTCTGTAAACTATGGATAAGCCTAATATTACAGTAAGGTATTATACAAAATAATCCTAAAATTTCAATATTAAAATACGCAAAATTCCATGACTGCCACAAAGGCACCAAGACACTAAGAAATTGATATATTTAAAAAACTTCGAGCCTTAGTGGCTATCTCGCTCCGGGTACGGGATGGAAAGATATTACCTTGACCTTGCCGCCGGAACTTGTCACGCCGCTGCGGTCTAATATGGCCATATACCTTTTCTGCGGACCTTCAACTAACTTTTTAGCTGTCGGGCCCGTTCCCTCATCTTTAACATTCGTGCAGACGCGCACTAATATATAAGCGGTAAATACATCGCTGCGGACCGTTACAAGATTACTGATTCGTGAGAAAATCAAATCCCGCTCCTCAAAATCGTCCGCTACAGTATCAGCAGCAGTCAGGTCAGGAAATCCCAACAGGTCTCCCAAGATAAGGCTGTAATAACGTATGTCATAATCACCTGTGCTGGATGTGTTAATAACATTCATCAGTTCACCTATAGAAGAAAAACCGTCATTTTCAGATATGCCATTAATGCCGGTCTCCTGAAATCTACTGTCGGCAGCACCTGAACGATAATAATCAGGGCCGCCGGTAGATGAAATATCGAGTTTATCCCTGTAAGCAACGATTGCTTTGGCCAGATTGGGGTCATTGTAGCCGACGGGATTCTTTCTCTGCGAGACCCAGGGCAGTTGTGCGATTACATACCACGGAGCCGTGTTGAGATTGATTCTGCCCTTTACCCTCATCTCGGCGGCAGGGTAACCATAATTACACGGGTCGAAAACGGTCAGATAGTTGAAAAGTTTTTGATAATTTGGGTCAGCCAGATTTAAAAGCACTTCTGATTCCTCATTGTCAGCGCTGGTGTAGCCGATACCAATGTTCGGGTCACCAAATTTATAATAGGCCCCTTTTCTAAAAACCGTTCCTATCTGGCCGACATTTGTGAAATTGCTATCGGCAGGATGAGCCTGGATAACAGCCGGGTCCGGATCTACATAAGGAGTACTACTTCCAAGCGTCGGATCTACAACCCCCAAATTCCACAAACGTCTTATACACTTATGCAGGGTAATATCTCTTTCAATACTCTCAGGCATTACTATCGCCGGGACTGCCAGCGACGGCGGCCAGCCGGCCGGAACAATAACAGAATCAACAACAATATCAGTGATGCCAACAGTGCGAGTTAATGAAATTACATCGTCTCCGGTAAAGACAAGGGCAGGATCATTCTGACTTAAGCCGCAAGAACTGCAATCCAAATTAACGGGAGGAGAGCTGTTGTTCAGTATAACATGATACTGCTGTCCTGCCGACCAGATAATACTAAACGGCGAACCATTTATCCAAAGCTGCCAGCCAGTGGCGGGATCGTTATCTAATAAATAAGGCTTATGAAGCTCAACCGCATATGATGCATTGGAACCGGCATCCTTACTGAACGCCAGTTCAGAGATATAAATGCACGGCCGTTCGAAACCATAATAAGTTTGGCTATCGTCAGGATTGAGAAGAGCAGTAACGACTGAATCATTATCCCGATAATCTTTTATATTGACTGCAATCTGAGCGGAAACTCCGTTTACATCAACTAAATTTTTATCAGCTTCAGCATCGAGCAGGCCCTGGCGAATCGCATAGTACAATTTATTCGGGTCAGATTCTGTATTTACATTAATCATCCTGTCGCCATTGGGGTCGATAATTCTGTCGTAATTGTACGTTGTCAGTAAATGCCTTCGGTCGACATTGGGATCATTGGGAAAGTTAGGGTCTATAATTCTGTCTTTCCAGGCATTAAGATTCCAGTTTGTACTGCTATCATATAATTTGCCCTCGTCACCGAAAGCATTTGTTGTGTCGTATGCTTCTGTCTCAATACGGGATGTGAATTTGCTGTCTATACAGTAGCGGTATCGCAGTTCAAGCTCATCGGATATATCAAATGGCAGATAGCCGCCGGTCGGCACATTGAAATCCCAGATAACGCTATCGTTATAATTAGTCCAGGTTTGCGGGGGAGTAGCAGTACCCAAACGGGTATTGTGCAGGCTGTTGATGCTGTCTGGCCATTTTAGCAGGCCTTTAAGATTTATCTGCATCTGGCTTGAACCGTCAATATCTACATCATTGGCACTGTTAACATCGAATGTATGGGCGGTATTGATATTAATCATCCCGCTGTTATCCATAACTCTGATAGCGGCGTAAATCGGTTTGCCCTTGGACGAATGGAGATTTTCAAGCTCGAACCATTTCGCGTCCGCGATGCCGTCGCCGTCGGCATCGGCAAGCTGCCCCTGAAGACTGCCGTCCATGTTAAGCTTTATATCAGGATAATCTTCGATGGTTGTAGAACCGACTGAAACACGAGCACAGTTAAAGCCTTCCTGCCGCAAATACCCGGTTACATCGCTGATTTGGTGCCAACAATATGTGTCATCATTCGGATTAGGCGTACTATTATTATCAAAATATGGCTGAAGGCTTGCCAGCCAGGTATCACACGCATCAGCATAATCATAATATTCCTGTCCTGCCACGCCGGGTGTATCCAATACAAGCTCTTTGCTGATGATAGCGATAATGGATCTCGCGGCGGAATCGAGCATTTTATTATCCGCGATATTGCTCGTAGAGGCTACGTCCATCCGCGCCACAGCCACAAACATCACGGCAACTATCGAAAGCAGTACGGTCAGGACAACCGTCATTATCAGGGCTGAGCCATTCCTGGCTGTTTCAAATTTTATTATTCCTTTTTCCATATCTATACCCTATATCCTAATCCCCTATATAAACTATATGCTCAAATGTCCTGCCGTTTTTTAATATGCCTTTGGAATCATAAAGCGTAAATGTAAATCTAAGAGCCTTTGGCCAATCATTCGGATTGTCAGGACTCCAGAAAGCAATATATGGAGGGCCGGTAATTTCAAAGGTCGGATCACCGAAATCATGCCCCACACCAAACCATTCTATTGCATCCGGGTGGTTCGGGTCATTCCAAAACGAACTATCAGACGTCCATTCAATTTTAATGCTGCCGACGTTCTGGGCCAAAATCCTCCTAACATCATTAGAGTCGCCGGCAATATCAATCGTCGGCCTGTAAAAAGAAAGCACGCTACAGGGATCTTCAAAATTCGTAACAATATCGGCTTGACATTCTGCAAAATTGACATCGTTATAATCAAGAAATGGAGGTGGTGTCGGCGGCGATTCGCCGGGAGTCAGAAGCACCATATCCAGTGCCAGATTGTTTGGAGAATTCTTTGCCGGGCCGAAATAAATGCGTGCGGTATTTGACCTAACATCCGAATCATACCAGGACTGGAAATCGCCCGTGCTGAAGAAATATAGTGCATCGTTTGAGTCGCTCGATGACCATAAAACCAGATATCCATCTTTTTGCAAACCTTTAAAACCCAGGTTAATGTTAAGCTGGTCAGTTATCGCCCGCAGGGTGCGCATAATTTCGGAAGTGGCCGATGCCGTCCTCTGTGCATCTATCGAATAATTAAAAATCATTGACGATGCCGCCATCACAGCCGCAAGCAGGCCCATCGCAACAAGTAACTCTGATATCGTAAATGCTTTTCTCATATTTTTAGTCGCTTTTTTAATCGCTGATTACACTGATTGTTTTTAAATAATCAAAAATAAGAATTTTTTAAATCTGCGTAATCTGTGATTATTAAATTTTCCTTAGAATCTTATTATCCTTTGAAAGACTTCCACGCCCGCATTTTTCCCGCCGTTTACAGGCGGAGGTATAAGCCAGATGGAATCTGTTGCGGTTGGTATATCTTGCCAGACTCCGTCAAGTGTTACTATAGGAACTCCTGCTACTTCCTTTCTGTCAATAACACGGTATATTTTGCCGGTTGCATTATCCACTACCGCTGTCGGCGGATTGATATACTTTGCCTCACCAGCAGTATTAACTGTCAACACATCGGATGCATTTATAGCAGTAATTTGAATTTCTATCAGTCTTGGTCTGTCAATAAGAACAATGGGAGAAGATATATCCGGACGATAGGGATACGTATGATTCGGGCTTGTCTTTCTGGCTACAAAAACAGTTACCTGGAATAACATATTCGGGTCATTAGGGTCAGTCTGCCTGCACAGGGCAGACCAGTAATACTGGACAGGCGAGCAGGGGTCGGTAGATGGATAGGAAAATTCATTAGAGTCGATTGGATTACAAATATCGTTATAGTCATTGCTGTCATTTATAACAGCAGGATAACTACTAAGGCCGTAAAGCTGAATCTTGGCAAAGGCCTCGTCGGCAACAATCGCAGCCATCGTCCTTTCAGAGGCAACGGTCGTAAGATAAATCCCTACAGGAAACATCGTCGCAATAAGCATCATACCTATGGACAGTATCCCCACGGCCATCAAGACCTCGGTAAGCGAAAAACCGTTATTTTTTAATTTTTTAGCCACAAAGGCACCAAGCTTGTCCCCGCGAAAGCGGGGGACACAAAGTTTTAAAATAATTATTTCTTTTTTACTTTTTAGCCACGACTCGACTGAGCTCGTCGAAGTCAGATTTCACCCCGATGAGATAGCTGCGGCATCTCACGGGGCAGGCGCCGAACACAGAGATAATTTTTAACTTCATACTTTTAACCACAGATTTCTCGGATTACACAGAGATAATTTTCAATTTTTAGTTCTTCAATCTTAAATCTTAAATTTTCAATCTTCAATTCTTTATAATTTCTTAGTTTTTTCCTTTTTCGATATATCGTTTTCCGCCGCAGCGACTCATAGACATTCCGTAACCAAACTCCAATAATCCTGCCAGTTTGCTCCTGTAATTGGACAGTTATCAATTGTAGAAGTATGCGAAACATTACAAATGTACTTACTGATATCAGAGCCAATGACTATATCGCCTTCTTCGTAATCATAACCGAGAGTCCAATAAGAATATGAAGGTGGATAAGCAATTGGAACTATTGAAACGGTAGGTTGTTGATAATACCCAATGTTACAAGTTGATTCATATCCACAATCTTCATACTCTCCATTAACAGCTTGACTATCACCGAATTCTTCATCAAATAAACAAATATCATAATCGAACATATGAGACAACATGGCTCGTGCATATATTTTAACCCCATTTTCTATCCCGCATAAATAAGCCAAATAAAGCACGCATTCTTCATTATATCGCCGAACACAAAGCTCCACCTTATCAGGGTCAGGATACGCAGAACCACACATATAGTTACATCCATTAGTTTGATGCAATATAAAACTTCTATTTGGAGATGGTATTTTATGCCAAATGTCCCTTGGCCAAACTGACGGCATAAACTCCTCCTCATAACATTCACCATTGTCGCTGCCATCGTCTGTATAATAAACTCCGTTCACTGGTTCCCAATGATCGAATTCTTCTTTGGTATAATGCTGCGATTCGGAACCGGAAGTATAAGCACTATTGCATATATAGGGCCAATATGTAATATCTGACCACCAACACAAATCACCAATATCATAATTATGATTAGGTTGCCAATTTGAACATTGCATCTTAAAATTTTTGAATGTATATTTTTCTACTTCAGGTGATAAGCCTATGCCACCGAAGGGGGGATAGGAATCCCAGTCTTCGTTATCGCAAGGATAATATCTTGACCAATATTCAGTATCGGTCGGCAGATGATTTTTATTGTCCAGCAGATATATGCTGTAATACTGGAGGGAATTATACATTACGCAATCGCCACACACATAGGTAGTAGCGGATGACCATCCGGCAGGTGTCGGGTCTAAAAAACAACAGCAGTCATTTGCCGAATACTCAACACAGCAATCGTCCGATGGAGGGGTAATGGTAGTTACGGCTATGGCATTTTCATCATCCGCATCAGGGTCGGCAGGGTTTTGGCAGATATTACCTTTGTAAACCAGGATATATTTGGTCGGTTCTTCTGTATCAGGTTTGACAAATGTTACTTTTATATTGCTCGTTCCATCATTGGCTAAGGTACTGGCTGGTGTCCAGCCACCATCGATAATAAAATCTGTTATCTGAGTCCTGTTACTATTTGCGTCATCACAATAGAGTTCAAATGTGCCGCCTTTTAAAGTCTGCGGAATACCTGAATTAACCGACTGATTGGTAACTGTAAGTTCTATAACACCACATTCTATACACTGGGCTGTTGCATTTAATCTGCCGCGGAAGAAGTAATTAGCCAGACCAGTCGCATAGTTAATCGTGCGCGGTAAGGTTATTTCGCCATAATCATCATAAATAGCTTCTCCCAGCACACACCAGGCCTTATCCACATGGTCGTGCTGTAAATGATGAAACGACATCGTCTTTCTTGCCAAATGGTCCACGCCATAGCCGGCCAGGTAAATACGCCCCGATTCATTCACGTCGACAGTATAGGCCCTTGCAGGGTTAGGGAAATAGTATAAGCTGTTTAGAAAATCCTCGTTAAAAATCGTTGTCCAGGATAAAAACTGATAATTAGTTCTTTCCGACAATCCCCATGTTCCGGGAGTTGGAACGCCATCTCCGAGATAATTGCCTGTATATATATCAGTATCAAAATAGTCCGAAACTTTATCGTAAATTTGCGGCGTAGGCGTCCAGCCCGTCGAAATCCATCTTCCCAAAGAGCCACCGCCTGGAATCATCTTTTCAACCCACATTTCAAGTGGATTGCCTTTTTCAAGGAATTCATTTCTAACATGCGCAAAAAGTGAATCATTTCTTGCATGGGCAGGAACTCCCATATCTTCGAGCATATGCAGAACATGACCCAATCTTAAAAAGCTGGAGGCTAAATATTCTTCACGTTCAGACTGAGTCTGCTTAGTGAGAGCAAAATAAAAATCATCCCTTACAGCCTGCCAATCAAACTCATTCGAACTATGATTTATCGCCCAATCTCTGGCGGGATCACCATCATAAAAAAGATACCTAAGTAAATTAGCTTTTTCAGTATTATCCAAACCAGCATTTCGATATGGGTCATGAAAATGATTGCGAGTTCTACTTATGGGGTCATCTTCTATGATACTACCTGCTTTAATCCAATCCAATATACTTCTGGTTGTCTTATCAGGCTCAGCTTTCTCCATTCTTTCTTTTACTGATGAAGGAAAATCCCAATATAATTCGGTTGACAGCCCTCCAGCTATTCCCAGTCCTGTTTTCAGATAACTATCTAAAATACAGATAGAGCTATCAATAGCCCTTTGGGTTAATGCCGGATGGGTCTTTTGATTTTCCCAGGCATAAAGACCTTGAGTGAACAACATAAACACTACAGAAAAAACCGTTAAGATAAAAATTTTCTTTTTCATTATCCCTGCCTTTGCTTCTTCAATTTATCCTTTAATAATTGCAATATCTATTTCAACCTACGGGAACAAAAGTGAAATACCATATTATAAATAACATACACAAAGAGGTAAAAAATGCTATGTACGATAAGAGTATTTTTAAGTATAGATTTTTTAAGAAAGGCAATTTTATTACCGCATAAATCAAACCGACACATAATAAAATAGTAGCAAAACCAACCCATCTATACGGACCGTATTCTACCTTGAATAGTTTTAATAAAAGTAAACAAAAGGCACCGACGTATCGGTATATAAAGGGACTGGTTATCAGCAACAGAAATATTTCAACAGCAACAAGTAATGCTTTTCTTTTCTTTTTCTGCATGTTTTTTATTTTCCGATATAAATACAACAATTTTTCAGAAAACCGCAATTTTCCATTTGCCCTCGTCATCCAGGGTAAAAACAACCGGAAAGAATAACGTGCCGCTGCTATTGCTTACCTCATATACGGCAATATCCCTATCTCTATACTCCAACGACAGGTTTCCCATATCGGCTGCCAAATCCGGTAATTTATCGATATTTTCACTAAATATGTTGTTGTAATCGTCCGCCACAAAATCGGCAAAATAACCAATAGCTTCATTCACATCGCCTGCTGATAGTGCAGCCTTGAATGAATTAAAAACAGTTTCAGGCGGTAGGCCCTCGAGCCAGTAGTCACATAGAATTGCCAGGTCATTAAAGTCAACAACATTGCTATCGTCGAAATCACCTGCCAGGCCGGTGCCGGTCTTTTGCCAGTTTTCTGCAAAGGCAGCAAAATCTTCAAAATTTACAAAATTAGCGTCGCCCGCCAAATCAGGATACTCATATGGCTCTGCCGAGATTATCGTTGTGATAGATAGCAGAGCAAAAATAACCAAAAAAACTTTGAAAGTACTCGTGCTTCGTAGCGAAGCGCCACTTCGCAGAGTAGTACTGGAAGTCTTATGATACATTTTACTGTCCTTTATTTAATAATTTCTCCGGTGTAAGCATTTATATAAACCATCGGCAAATTTCCCAAATATTGCGTGTAACGCTGGCCGGGGTCCAGCTTTCTGAATTTATCACGATTATAAATAACAAATTTATTCCGGCTCTGCTCCTGTCCCAATCCAAGGTTAGGATTAGGGCCGGCAACATCAGGATAAGTAGGGGTATCAGATCCGCTGAGAGATGCGCCAAAGTAGTCATCCTGATAGAACATGCCTGTTTCATTTCCCATTACCATAGCAACAAGGGCCGGTGTCTTTTTATCTACATCTCCCTTTTTATTAAAAACATCATCAGAACTAGGATTTAAACGCCTAGCTTCGGTATCGGGTATGCCGTCTTTATTTCTTATTCTAACATCACGAGTTATAAGCTTTCCTGTAGGTGAAAATATTATTGAAAAAGCAGTTGTATCCATCAATTCTTCGTTAGTATCAATGTCTGTATTTGAATTGACATCCGCTGTACCTACACCAAGTTTCATGTCCATTACGCCGATATTTGAAGGCAGTTTGATTGGTCTATAACCTTCTACCGCAACAAAGCCATCTACCAAATCCGTCTTCTTTTTATCATAGATTATAAAAATCATATACTGGTCTGCTTTAAGTGTATCGTTTGCGTTTGGGTCACCGGCTTTTTGGAATCTGACGCCTGCGTATTGATTATTGCTTATTGCAAGGGTCCGTGCGGTGGAAAGCGCTGTGCCAATCATACTCTCGGCGCCGGTCGAGGCGAAGGATTTCTGCATCGCATTTATCGCAGGAATGGCAAGAGCGACAAGTGTTGCGATTATCACAATAACGACAAGCAGCTCAATAAGAGAAAAAGCATTTTTTATGTTTTTAGCCACTAAGACACCAAGACACTAAATTAATTATTAACTTTTTTTGCCACTAAGTCACCAAGACACAAAGTTTTTTAATTATATTTTTTCTTCGTGCCTTTGCGCCTTTGTGGCTATAAATCATTTGCTGGAAATATCATCATCATCGCCTAATTTTTTATTAGGCCCGGCTGAAGTAATTACCGGAAAATTATCGCCCGAATTATATCTGTAATCAAACGGCTGGCCCCAGGCGTCAATGATTTCCGGATAAATCTCTGTCGGCATCAACAAGTGTTCGTTCGTATTAACATCTACTATCAGCGAAGAATGCAGTTTGCCGAGAATCTTCTTTGCATCCGGAGCAAGAGAGAGCTTGTAATACAGTTTCTCTATGCCATTGCAGTCGACAGGATAACCGACCGCATTTGGGTCGGGAAATTTGCCGTAAAAGTCGTGATATTGCTCAAGTGCGGTGCATAAAGTATCGATTGTCGATATGGTAAGTTTTTCTTCGGATTGTTTTTCAAGATAATTGCTGACAGAATACAGCCCTGCCGCGAGAATCGCTATTATCGCAATAGCGACCAGAACTTCCAAAAGCGTCAGGCCGGATTTGTTTTGTTTTCTTTTCATTGTTAAAATCAATTAACCGCATCAGTCAATATTAGGCTTAAAATTACAAATATCGTCCTGCGTACCGTACAGGCCGTCGTAACCGGCCGAAATCAGGATATACGTATCCGGCCGAACAGGACGTCCAAGATTTCCAGTGGGGGCAGGTGGAGGTGGAATCATCGGGTCTCTAATAAAATCGTAAAACTGTACACCATCCTGTGCCTCAGTGGCAGCAGTATCAAGCGGGCACATCGGATGTTCCTGCTCGTCAGCTATTCTTTTAAGAGCCATAAGATAGTAGTTGTCCGTATAGTCATAGATGTTATCTCCATTGGCAGCCGCGCTGGGGATAAGCTGCGTATTTAGTGCAGATTCATTCGCCCTGAAATAAAGAATGGGTGTGCCGACTTTGTAGATTTTTCTGCCAACAGTTCTGTTTACCGTAGTAAAAACATCACATATAAGATATCTGCTTGGCTCCAAACCTTCAGAACAAGTGTTCCTCTCAAATATCTGGTAAGGTGTAAATACGCCGATATTTGTCCTGTCAAGATAAGGGCCTACTCTATGTTCGAGATTGGGGTCGTTCATATAAAATCCCACCGGGTCATTGCTATCATCAGGGTTATACACCGACTCAGAATGGAAACCGAGCAGGTCGAGGCCGAACATTGCCTCGCTAAGTGTCTGAGCGCCGCAGTATGCCTGCCGAGAACTACAATTAGCAGGATTCGAGCCGTGTGACGGCGGATATTCGCCAAAATCGTTCTTGTAAACTTCTATGCCGATCCCGATACTGGCGTTTTGCGCCTTTTGCCTGGTTTCGAGGGCGATTTTTTTTACCTGACTAAGAGCCGGCATAAGAAGACTCATTAAAATCGCAATAACCACGATTGCCGTCACAACTTCCATTAACGTGAATCCCTTAAGTTGTTCAGTCTTCATTTTTCTACCCTTTTTAATTTAAAAAACTCATCCGCCATAGGCGGCTCCGCAATTCAAAATTAAAAATTCAAAATTTAAAACTAATTTTACTCCGACTATTCTCTAAAATTATAAATATCATCAGGCGTACCGAATACGCTGTCGAAACCCGCCGAGATGAGTAGATAGCTTTTTTGGTTGTAGGGTCTTATCTGAGTTGTAATCTTGGAATTTGTAATCGACTCATAAAAACGCCCGCGTCCCAGTAATGCCCCACTGTAATCCTTTTTAAAACGATGCTCGCTCGCATCCGTTATTACACCCAGCTCAAGCAATGCCTCATTGTCCAAACTATTATAGATGCTACCCGCAGCAGTAGCATCCGCGACTGTTCCGGCAGTAGTGTCAGGGAATGTCCTGGACAAAGGATTTGCCTTATAATAGAGAATCGGCGTCCCGGCCTTTACCTGCTTTTTGTTGGGTAAGGATAGTGTCTTTACACGGTAGGAATCAGTAAGAACAGGTGCGGGATCCTGATCCGAGATAAAATCGCCGTGCTCGTCATAATCGCCTTCGTATACATTGGTAGCAGTACTATATAACTGAGCAATCTGGTAGGCCTCGACGCTTTCAGGATTCAAATAAGGGCCCTTCCGGCGGTCAAGACTTGCCTCAATATCTGCTGGCTGAGCGCCTTTATTCGTACTGGCGTATATATTTGGCTCCGCTTCATCTGCCAGTGTATCCCACGTTGTCCATGGGTCAAAACCGAGAAAATCCCTGCCGAGAAGGGCCTCGGCCAAATGATGGGCGCCGACTGTATAAGGAGCAGCGTCCGGTATGCCGCTTGTTGATGGCCGTATAGTAGATTCGGGGTACTGTTCCGTTTCGCCGACATAAACCTCTAAGGCCACGGAAATACTGTGAAATTGTGCCCTTTGCCTCGTGTCTTTGGCTATTCTGCGCACCGTATTAAGGGCCGGCACAAGAATACCAAGCAGCAGCGCAATAACGCTCATTACCGTCAGAAGCTCAACGATAGTAAAACCAATTTTTTTTCTTCTTTTCTTCATCTTATTAACCTTTCATATCATTGCCATTACTTTATTTAACCAACGACTATCAACTGCCAACCAACTAAAATTAAGTTAAGCGCCCTCAAGCCAGTCGTCAACGAAAGCAGCGAAGTCCAGCATATCGACTACACCATCGCCGCCGGCGGGAGCAATATCAGCGCAATAAGCGCTTGATTTGAGCCATTGAGAGGTAAAATCTGCAAGCTCATTCATATCACCCTGCCAATCGTTCGCAAAGAGGGCCCAATCCGAAAAGTTTACAATGCCGTCGCCGATGCCGGGAACAATATCATAAGACATATTTTCAAGCTGCCACTGGTTCGCAAAAACAGCAAAATCGGAAAAATCGACACCGTCCGGACAGACAAAATCACCCAACGGAAATTGCCAGAAAAGTTTTGGATAATACGAACCATCGACACACATTCGCCAGGTATCTAAATATCCATTTGCAAGCTCGCCGAAAAAATCCCAGTATTCAGATGTAAAGGTGGAAAGAGTTTTCATCTCGGCTGTGGTCTTTCCCTCTCCGCCGTCACTGCTCATTTGACCGGATGTATTAACGTCCCAGAAAGAAGTATGAACATCGCCGTAATTATATCCCATTAGACCCCCGACACGCCCTCCGCTTCCGGTCACCACACCTGCAGAGTAACAGGAGTTAACATCACTGCCAGAAGAAGAATTACTTCCCGCCAGACCGCCGACATAGTTGATTCCGCTGACCGCATCCGTAGAATAAGAGGCAACAATGCTGCCGTAACTACCTCCCACCAAACCGCCTACAAAATTGCCACTTCCTACAACCTTTCCGGTAACATAACATTCGGTGATAGCGCCATAATGGCGTCCCACCAAACCGCCGATATAACCGCTTCCAGTTATATTGGCGTCTTCGACGCCTAAATTGCGAATCCGGCCGTCATCGCTGACATAACCAAACAAGCCGACATTGATGCCGCCATTTATAACCGCGTTGTAAATGATATATCCATCACCGTCAAAGGTTCCATTAAAATAGGCGGTAGAATTGCCGACAGGCGTCACTGAGACGCCCTGCAAATTTACATCGGCTATCATAATAAAATGCTTGTCCCAGTCGGCAGACGTATTCATCAGCTCGTTCCAGTCGGAAACGGTTTCTATCTGGTATGGGTCGATTTCTGTCCCGTTTCCATCTGGGTACGCATAGACCGACGAAAACAAACAGAAAACGAGACCAACTACTATCAGCGTTTTCTGATACATAAACATACCCCATTCCTTCTTGTTATTTATTTTATTATTATTCATAATCTAAACTAAGCTTATAAATCCTGCTAATTAGTCACTGTTTCCTTTACATCAGCGATGTAATAATCTTTATCATCGGCAGAAAGATTGCCAGCACAATGAGGCCTACTACACTGCCGAGAACAATAATCATTATCGGCTCAAGCAGCGACATAAGAGAACCGACCAGCACATCCACATCTTCATCGAAATTGCCGGCAATTTTCATAAGCATCTTGTCCATTTCGCCCGTCTCTTCGCCGACGTCAATCATATTCACAACAAGTCCATCTGCTGTTTTCGACTTCCTTAGCGGATTGGCAAATGTATCGCCCTGACGAATTGCATTCTGGACCTTTTTAAGCATTCTTGCATAAACCTCGTTACCAGCGGTGTCAGAGGTAATGTTTATCGCTTCAAGTATCGGAACACCTGCACTAATGAGTGTGCCGAGAGTTCTTGTCCAGCGGCTGATAGAAGTTTTGTAAACAATACCGCCGACAACAGGCATTTTGAGATTAATAGTATCGAGTATCAGCGAACCGAGAGAAAACCGCCTTATAAACCGCATAACAAAAGCAAGCACTATAGGCGTTGCAATCAGTATCAGCCAACCCCATTGGAACGCAATCCAGTTGCTGATTTTCATAATATATACTGTAAGGGCCGGCAATTCGCCGCCCGACATTTCCTGCAAAACCTTAGTGAATTTAGGAATAACTCCGATCATTAATCCAAGCACAATAATTCCTGCAGCGCTCATAACCACAACAGGATAAACTGTGGCACCTTTAATCTTGGCTTTGAGCCGCTCAGCCTTTTCCATGAAATCCGCAACCCTGGACAGAATGACATCAAGCACTCCGCCAACTTCGCCTGCAGCAACCATATTGACAAATAATTTGTTGAACGCGCGCGGGAATTTGCCAAGCGCCTCGGAAAGCGTCGCTCCGCCTTCAATGTCATCGGCCACGTAACCAATGACACGTTTAAGCGTTCCGGCCTTTTGCTGCTCTTCCAGAATACGCAGCGAACGAAGAATCGGCAAACCCGCATCCTGAAGCGTCGAAAGCTGCCGGGCAAACTGCGTGAGCAGCTTTAGTTTTACCTTGCCGCCTGCTCCGCGACGCGATTTAGTCTTGGCCGACTTGGCCCTTCTTTCATGCATCCCACCCTTTGCCTTGGGCGGCTTAGTGGGAAAATAACCCATATTGCGTATTTTGCTCAGAGCCTCGTCACCGCTGAGAGCTTCAACCTGGCCTTTTACCTCCTGACCGGTCGAATCCAGCGCTTCATACTGAAAAACAGGCATATGTCACCTTCTAAAAATTATATAAAATATCAAAATGCAAATATAAAAATTAAGGAAGTCGTCCCCTCTCTTGCTTCGCCCGCCGCCCCGCTTCGCGTGAAACGCGGGGGCTGGCAAGAAGCGGAGGGGACTCCGCAATTTTTATTTTTAATTTTTAATTTTTTATTTTCGTTACACTTCTTCCGTGACTGTTTCTTTGACAACCTCTTCTATAGTCGTCAGGCCGTCATATATGGCAGTTAGACCTTTTTCGCGAAGCATCTTCATCCCGTTCTTTTTTGCAGCATTGCGAATAACATTTGTAGAGCCGTGACTCATCACAATCTCACGTACCTCATCGTTAAAGGTCATTATTTCAAATATTCCTAATCGGCCCCTGTAGCCGGTACTATTGCACTGGTCACAACCGCGGCCATAATAAAATTTCTTGCCTTTTATAGCTTCAGGCCGTAGGTCAAGCTCCATAAGCTGCTCTTCAGTGGGTTCATAAGCCTCTTTGCAGTTAACGCATATCTTTCGTACAAGCCTCTGGGCAATAATACCTTCGATAGTTGCCGTAATCAAAAATGGCTCAAGACCAAGGTCTAAAAGTCTTGCGATTACGCTTGGAGCATCATTGGTGTGAAGCGTTGTAAAAACAAGGTGTCCTGTGAGCGATGCCTGTGCTGCAATCTCTGCTGTTTCAAGGTCACGAACTTCACCAACCATTATGATATCAGGGTCCTGCCGCAATATAGATCGCAGACACCTTGCGAAGATAAGACCTATATCCGGCTTCATCTGCACCTGAATAATGCCATCGATGTCGTATTCAACAGGGTCTTCGGTGGTAATCAGTTTTCTGTCGATTGTATTAAGTTCCTTAAGCGCCGAATAAAGCGTAGTCGTCTTACCGCTGCCGGTCGGACCTGTTACAATCAGAATCCCATTGGGTTTCTTGATCAGCTCGCGCACCAAAGCCATGTCCTCATCATTCATGCCAAGTCTTTCGAGCTTCAAATCGAGCTGTGACCTGTCAAGCACACGAAGCACCACGCTCTCACCAAACATCGTCGGCAAAATGCTCACACGAAGGTCAACCTGGTTGCCCTGAACCGTCAGCGGAATTCTGCCGTCCTGAGGTAAACGCCTTTCAGCAATATCAAGATTTGCCATAACCTTTATTCTTGAACTTAACGCCACGGCAATATGCTTGGGCGGCGGTACCATTTCATACAACACACCGTCGATACGATACCGCATCTTAAATTCGTCCTCGAAAGGCTCAAAGTGAATATCCGAAGCCTTGTCCTTGATAGCCTGCAGCAAAACAAGATTGAGCAGTTTCCTTACAGGGTTGGATTCGGAAAGCTCCTTAAGCTCACTAAGGTCTATGCTCTGGTCCCTGCCCTGAAACTCCGCCAGAAAATTATCCTGCTCCAGCGTACCTATAAGGTCGTTTATGCTCTCCTCTTCCTTGGAATAGTACTTCTTTAGAGTCTCATCAATGTCACCAGGCGAAGCAACTTTCGCTTCTACCTTAAAACCCATCAGCGTACTCAAATCATCAGTGGCCTTGAAATTATCGGGACTATCAATTGCCACAATCATAGTGTTCTGAGATTTGTCATATTCCAGAGGTACTACTCGGTAGGCATTGGCCATCTGAGCCGGTATCTGTCCGATAATATTATGTCCCAGTTCCATGCCGGCAAGGTCCACATATTCCATCCCTCTCTGAGCAGCCAGCGCCTTATTAAGCTGCTTTTCATCTATCAAACCAAGCTCAAGTACCACTTGGCCAAGCTGTATCCCTCCTCCTTTTTCCTTTTGAAGAGAAAGGCACTGATGAACTTTATCCCTTGTTAAAATTCCCATTTTAACAAGGATTCTACCCAATGTTCGGCCCCGCAACTGTTCTATCGGAATGTCCTTAGCCATGATAGACCTCCGAAACTAAAAATAAGTCAATAAAATCTATTTAATCTTCTACAATCAATATACACCTATAACTTCATTGCAGCAAGAAAATTATATATACGACAGATGGTTTTTGCAAAATACACCACCGTAAAAGTACGTTATTGCGACAATTTTTACCTATTTAAAATCGGCAAAATAGGGGAGTAGGTATACCACTTAATTCATAAACCCCACAATTTTAGAAAGTTCAAACAAACAAGGTATAAACTAAAAGAATTTTGGTGTTACTTTATCCATTTATTGCAAACAGGCTTGACTTTTGAATAAAAAGTTAGAGTACTTTAATATTTTCTGCTCGTATTTAGGCCGTCGTGAGGACAAGGCTGGCAAAGAGGATTGCACAGCCATATTGAAATATTGCGAGCAAATCCGATGCCGCCAGCCGAAGCCGCAACAGGCATAAAGCGAGCACGAAAAATTAAATTGCTCTACTCGGAATCACTCAAAATCTGCCCTAAAT
>CAYTQR010000032.1:0-16634 GCA_964440045.1 uncultured Planctomycetaceae bacterium
GTGAGACCGAACCTACCGAAGAAGACCATTATAACGCATACAGCGAAGTTATACGGGTTTTCGGCGATATGCCTGTGGTAATAAGAACTATGGACCTTGGGGCGGACAAATTTACTCAGAGCCAGCGTTTTGTGCAGGAGACCAACCCGTTTCTTGGACTTCGCTCCATAAGGTTCTGTCTGCAAAATCTTGTGATGTTCAAAACACAATTGCGTGCAATCCTGAGAGCTTCGGTTCACGGGGATGTGCGTATAATGTTTCCGCTTATAAGCAGTCTGCATGAACTGCGTCAGGCAAAAATGATAATCCGTGACGTAATGGAAGACCTCGAAGAGGAGTCCATTGAGTACAAATCAGATATGCCGATAGGGATTATGATAGAGACGCCTTCGGCAGCTTTGACGGCAGGGATACTTGCCGGCGAATGTGATTTTTTCAGCGTAGGAACAAACGACCTTATTCAGTACACTCTTGCTGTTGACCGGGGAAATGGGCATGTCTCTACCCTCTACTCCGGAGCCGACCCGGCAGTGGTAAGTCTGCTTAGAAGTGTGATTCACGATGCGAGCAAGGCCCGCATAAATATCAGTGTTTGTGGCGAGATGGCGTCAGAACCTGAATATGTGATGCTGCTTCTGGGGCTGGGGTTTAGAACATTTTCGCTTGCTCCGCCGATGATACCGGAAATAAAAAAGCTTGTACGTTCGGTGACAATAGAGTCATGTAACGGTCTTGCCAGAAAGGTTCTTTTGATGAACTCGGAACGCGAAGTGATAAATTATCTTCGAAATGCCGCGATGAAGGTTCTGCCGGAAGTGTTTTAAAAGATAATCGACAAACGTTTGTCGATAGTTATAGGAAAAATTATGAATTTTGGCGTTTAAGGAGTTTGGCAGATAGATTCGATCGCAGTTACCCTGGCGGGAAGATATAAAGTACACGGCGATGTGAGGTTTCTGTCGCATCAGGAAACCATGCGGGTTATTCAAAGAGCGATTATTCGCAGCGGAATCGGGCTGGTTTACAGTCAGGGGTATAATCCGCGTCCAAAGTTATCACTGCCGTTGCCGAAAAGTGTCGGGATTGCTTCAGATGACGAACTTTTCTGTGTGAAAGTCCAGCAGCAATCTGAAAATATTTCCTTTGCAGATTCAATTGCCGAGCAACTGCCGGATGGTTTTGAACTTATGTCCGTTGAGATTCATAATAAGCCGGTTACGTACAGGAGCGTTGAAGTCGAATATCTGGTGAAAGTGAAGCTTGCGGAAAAGGAACAGAAGTTTCTTTCAAATATAGAACTGCTTAATGAACAGATTAGAAATGGCGAGAAAATCCTGATTGAAAGAACTGTAAATAAGAAAGGTGATGTAAAAACCGTTGATGTCGCAAAATTTCTGAAGTTTTTTAAGGTTGCCGAAGAGGGCGTAATGGTGTTTTGCAAAGTTTTGCCGACAGGAACAATAAGGCCCGATGAGATATTGAAACTTTTGGGTATGGAGCCAAGCGAAATCAGCAGGTCAGTTATCAAAAAGCAAGTACATTGGCGGATAGATGCATAATATTTTATATAATGGGATACAAATAAGGATACTATATGGCAATAGAAATGCTAATAAACTTTGCCGAGGCGGATGAATGCAGAATCGCAGTCGTTCAGGACGGCAGTCTCGAAGAACTTTATATTGAAAGGCCGTCACTGGCAAGCCGGGTCGGAAACATCTACAAGGGTAAAGTAGTTAATATCGAGCCGGGGATACAGGCGGCTTTTGTTGATTTCGGTCTTGGTAAAAATGGTTTTATGCACGTTAGTGATTTGCACCCGCGGTATTTTATGCGGAAAGGTCAGCACTACACCGAGAATATCGGCAAGAGAAAATCACTGAGAGACAGGCCGCCCATTCAGCAATGTATTAAAAAAGGCCAGGACGTTATAGTTCAGGTTACCAAAGAGGGAATAAATACCAAAGGACCTACGCTATCGACCTATTTGTCTTTGCCGGGGAAGTATCTGGTTATGATGCCGTGGATGCATAGTCTCGGTGTTTCCCAGAAGATTGAGGATGAGGAGGAACGCGCCAGACTCAGAACGATTCTTGAAGGCGTCAAACTGCCGGAAAAGGCAGGCTTTATTCTTCGTACTGCAAGCGCCGGGTGTTCAAAAAGAGATGTGCAGAAGGACCTTGGATATATAAGCAGGCTGTTCAGAGCGATTCAAAAGAGAATCGATACTGTATCGTCGCCGGCTGAGTTGTACAGAGAATCAGATCTTGTTATTAGAGTAATCAGAGATGTTTTCAACAGCAGTATCAGCAAGATTATCTGTGATAGTGAGACGGTAGCACGAAGGGTAAGAGATTTTCTTGCTATTATTCAGCCTCGATTGAAAAAACGTGTAACATACTATGACGGTAAAGTGCCGTTGTTTCACAAGTATAAAATCGAAGATGAAATCCGCAGAATTAACTCAAAGCGTGTCGAACTCAAAAGCGGAGGTTCCATCATTATCGAGCAGACCGAGGCGCTTGTAGCCATCGATGTAAACAGCGGCAAGTACAGGAAACATGGAAACGCCGAACAGACCGCGATTAAGATAAATCTCGAAGCTGCTAAGGAAATTGCGCGTCAGTTGAAGATTCGAGATATGGGTGGTTTAATTATTTGCGACTTTATCGATATGCGGGACAGCAAACACAGACGAGATGTTGAAAGGACTTTTCGTGCTTCCCTAAAGAGCGACCGTGCTCACAGCAGAATACTCAGGATAAGCACATTTGGCATTATCGAGATGACAAGGCAGAGGATCAGACCTTCACTGCAGTTGAGTACTTATCTTAAATGCCCGCATTGCGGGGGTGCAGGTATGGTTAAAAGCCCGGAATCGGCTGCGATAGAAATTATCAGAACTCTCAATATGGCTGCTTCGCGAAGAGAAGTCAGAAGGATAGAATTGTCTGTGCCGGGCGGTGTGGCTGAATTTCTGCTTAATCAACGCAGAGGCGTTATCGTCAGAATAGAGGTAGATGAACGTAAACAGATAATCATTCGTCCTGATGAAACTTGCTCTGCGGAGCAATATAAGATAGTATGTTTTGACGACCATGACAGAGTCGTAAAGATTTAGTCTTTTTCGGATGTTAACGGAGCGATTTGATGACCTTTGACCTTGAATATGCAAGGCGGGTGATAAATGCTGAAGCCAAGGGTGTGGCGCAAATGGCGAATCTTGTTGATGAAGCCTTTATGCGGGCTGCAGAACTTGTGTATAACTGTAAAGGGTCGGTTATAATTGCGGGCATCGGAAAGGCAGGAATCATCGGTCAAAAAATCAGTGCTACATTGGCCTCGACAGGTACGCCAAGCCATTTTCTTCATCCGGCAGAGGCTGTGCACGGCGATTTGGGAAGATTGAGGAAAGAAGACATAGTGATTGTATTAAGCTACGGTGGGGAGACCGACGAAATTGTTCGGCTGATAAATATCGTCAAGCAGCTTGAAATAAAACTGATAGCAATCACAGGTGACAGTCAGTCTCGCCTTGCAGCTTACAGCGATATCGTTTTGTGTATGGGCCGGCTTGATGAGGCCTGTCCTTTGGGAGTCGCTCCTAGCGTATCTACTACCTGTATGCTTGCGGTCGGTGATGCACTGGCTCTTACGGTAATGAAGGCCAGGAACTTCAGCGTTGAAGATTATGCCAGATTCCATCCAGGCGGCTCATTAGGGGCAAAACTTATAACGGTGGAACAGTCAATGATGTTCAAGGCCGGGGAAGATTTGCCGTTAGCAAAGACTACTGATACTATCGGACAATTACTGAAGAAAAACAGCGGCGTGAAAAGACACGGTGCGGTGATGATAGTCGATTCCAAAGAAAAACTTGTGGGTATCGTTACCGATGCTGATCTGCGAAGACTTATGGTGCTCAAAGGAGCCGAAGTTTTTGATTATTTGGTAAAGGATGTAATGACTGCACAGTGCAAAAGAATCAGAGCGGATGCACTTGCTTCGGAGGCAATGGCGATATTCCATAAGCACAGGATTGATGATTTGCCGGTAGTCGATGAGCAGGGGCGGCCGGTCGGTCTGGTTGACGTTCAGGACGTATTTGCAATAAAGATAGTCGGTTAGACCTAATGACGGATATAAAAAAAACAGACCTCAAACAGATAAAACTGCTTGCGATGGATGTGGACGGCGTTCTAACGGACGGTACAGTTACAATCGGCTCTGACGGGGCGGAATTCAAGACGTTCAACCTGCTTGACGGACACGGTATAAGAATGTGGCACAGGGCAGGCTTGCAAACAGCGCTGATAAGCGGCAGAGAAAGCGTGGTAACAAAACAAAGAGCCGACCAGATGAAGATAAATTTTCTGTATCAGCCTTGCCAGCGGAAGCTGACTTGTTTTGAAAAGCTTCTGACTGATTCACAGCTTGAGCTCTGCAATATAGCGTATATCGGCGATGATGTGCTGGATATTCCTATTGTCAAAAGGGTAGGTTTCGGGATCGCTGTGGCAAATGCGGTCGATGAACTCAAGGGCCATGCCCATTACATAACCTCAAGGCCGGGCGGTAAAGGAGCGGTACGGGAAGTTATTGAGTATATACTGAAAAATACCGGCAGGTGGACGGAACTTATGGAGCGGTATCTCGTATAAACGTAAAACGGCTTTGATATGGTTTTAGGTAGAAAATTTAAAATCTGGCTTGTTTCCTTCGCTGTTATACTTGTGGCTTTTATGCTGTACAGGAGCAATACGGATGCAATAAAAATGATCAAACCTGATTATGGTCCCGGGCGGGGTGAGTCAAATCAGTTAGTTACCGATTCCAGCGCCGGGCAAGTCGGGCAGGCAAAACTTGAATATCTGGAACGTGCCCGTTTTGAAACGGTAGATGAAAAGACAAGAAAACTCAAACGTGTTGTAGGCTTTGAAAAAGTATTGCACAAGACCGGCGATGAATGGGAACTTGACAAGCCCTATATGAATGTTTTTCAGGATAATCTGCGATACAATGTTACAGCTGATAAGGGGACAATTGAACTTGAAAACGTAGAAGGCGAAGACCCTGCGCCGAAATCGGCAGTTCTTACGGGCAATGTCATCATACATATTCTTCCTGAAATGGTTGCCAGTACATCCGACAGTTTCGTATATCTTGACGAAGTTACATTTGACTCTGACCGCTCGATGTTTTACTCGGACAACGATGTCAACTTTATCTCCGCTGATGCACATCTTACAGGAAAGGGGCTGGAGATTGTATATAACGGTATTACAAATCGTCTGGAATACCTGAAGATAAAACATATTAATTTTTTGCATATAAAGAAACTTGAACAGACAAGCTCAAAAAAGGAAGAAGAAGTTAAACAAATTGCTCCTTCTACAGTTTCTTCTGTCGTGCCTGCTGAAATCAAGCCGGTCGAAACTATCCCAAAAACTGTAGCTGTTGAAACTAAACCCGTTGAAATTAAACCCGCAAAAACCAAACCCGCCGAAACCAGGCCTGCGATAGTTGAGGTTGAACAAGACAGAGATGATTTGCAATGTCTCTTCAGGGATAATGTTGTGCTCGAATATGAAGAAGATGAGGTTGTATTTGCCAGTGAGATTATGATTTCTAATCTATTATTGTCTTCGCCCCAAGGCGAACAGCAGCAGCCAAAAGCTATGGCCGTTGAAAAACCGGCAGATAAGCCCATCGGCCAGCAGCAGCAGGAAAAATCGGCGGCTGTTACCGAAACAACAGATAAACCGGCCGACGAAACTGCTGACCAAGGCCTTGGCGAACCGATATCGGTTCAGGAGCACGGCAAAGCGATAGCATTACTTAACGAGCAAAAGCCGGTTATCGCAAGGTTAAGATGCGATGGGCCTATGATAATAAGGCCGAGTTCTTCCGCTGAAACTGATGACTATGTGCCTGAGGAGTTCAGAAAATATCTAAATTTGCCTGATAGAACTTTGCAATGGATTGGCAGAAGAAACGTCCTGCTGACTCAACAGATAGACTATGACTATGGCGAAGAAATCGCAAAGGCAAAGGGAAAGGTTGAGCTGGTTTTCTATCCTGAGGTAGAGACCGGCGGCAACAGCAGTAAAGAGCCTTTTATAATAGGCGCTCAAAGAGGCGCTGAATTCATATCGGCGCAGAACCAGGCGGTTTTTTATGGCAATGTCAAAGGCGGCTTCAACAAACATACGGACTACTACGATGAGGAAAATGTATTCTATGGAGACAAACTGATTGTTGACCTGCAAGGCGCACAGCAAAGCGCCGAGTTTGTCGGGTCATCTAATATCTCACATGTCACTGTTACGGGACCAGGTGTACGGCTTGAGTCGATAAGAAGGCTTGACGGGAAAAAATTAAGCCATGTAAGGCTCAAATCAAAAAGAATTGATTACGACAGGACCAGTGAAGATATCATCGCTACAGGAAAAGGCATAATCGAATACGGAAATACCGAAACCAGTAATATTAAATCCTCGAAATCAGCGATGGACAAGCCCTGTTATGCACTTGTGGAGGGCTTTGACAAGCTCATATGGGATACTAATTCGCTGCAGGTAAAGGCCTTTAGCGACAAAAGCAAAGGAATTCACATCGGCTATATACCTATTGAGGAAGGCGGTTACGGAAACCGGATTACCATCGATACTCGGCGGATAGATATCGACTATATTGAGCCTGCAAAGGGCAAAACTCAACTGAAGAATCTTTATGCAACAGGCGGTATTGTTTACTACGAACAGCCGAGATATGAATTTGTCGGCCAGGACCTTTATTTGAACGGCCGGGAAGAATTTCTCACAGTTTCAGGGTCTGAAGATATGCCCTGTATGCTCAACGGCATTTTTGCCAACGGCATAGAGTATAATATTAAAACAGGCTCAGCCAACGCTGTTCTCGGCGGCGGGGTGGGAATTATGCCGGTTAGGGAATAATCTGTCCTGTTTGTCGGAAAGTTCCTTTTAGGGTTGACATATCTGCGAATTTAGCTAAACTATCCGCTCTTTGTGGTCTTTTAGTATCCCTGTATAAAAGGAGTTTAAATTGGCTTATAACTGTGTTGTGCCGATCAAGCAGGTGCCCGACACCAAACGAATTACCGGCGATGCCATGAATGATGATGGAACGGTTAATCGGGGTTCGCTGCCGGCGATTTTCAATCCTGAAGACCTTAACGCTCTCGAAATGGCGCTGTATATAAAGGATAAATTCGGCGGTAAGGTTACTGTAATAACTATGGGTCTGCCGGCGGCAAGCGCTATCCTGCGCCAATCGCTCTATCGCGGCGCCGATGAGGCAATACTTATCACAGACAGACGATGCGCAGCCAGTGATACGCTTGCTACCAGCTATATATTAAGCTGTGCCATTAGAAAACTCGAGTATGATATTGTGCTCTGCGGAAGACAGGCTATTGACGGCGATACCGCACAGGTAGGTCCGCAGCTTGCCGAAAAACTTGGCGTTCCACAGATTACTTATGTAGAGGAACTTGTCGAGCTTGCCGATGGCGGGATAACCGCAAGACGCAATGTCGGCAACGGCTGGCAGGAAGTAAAATGCAAGCTGCCTGTTTTGCTTACCGTTGTTGACGAGGCAAATGAGCCGAGAGTTGCTGCTGGGAAAAGACTGATGAAATACAAAAAGGCCAGGACGCCTGTTGAGATTCAAATGCAGTTAAAGGAAGATAACCCTCATGCCAGTGATGATGAACTGGCCCAGCTTGAACGGATCAAAACAGATGAGTTGAACCAAAAAGGTCTTTTAATCAAACAATGGGACCTTGATTTTCTCGGCGCCGATTTGCAATGGTGCGGCAGAGACGGCTCGCCGACAAAAGTTCATCGTATTCAAAGCGTTGTTCTAACTGCCAGAGAAAGCAAAACGGTTGAGCCGAGCGAGCAGAACATTGCGGATATGATTCACGAACTAATAAGCGATAAGACAATAAGTTAGTTTCAGGATAATCGATGATTTCAGTCAACAGAAATGGAGAAGTCTGGGTTTTTGCTGAGCAGCATGGCGGCAAACTTGAGGATATCGGCCTTGAATTGCTTGGCAGAGCAAGGACGCTCGGCGATACGCTTGGCGTGAAAGTCGCAGCCGTTCTTATCGGCGACGAGGTCAAAGGTCTGGCACATGAGCTTTGCCATTACGGAGCCGACAAGGTTTATGTACTCGAAAATCCGCTGCTTGAGCACTATCAGGCCAACAGCTACGCAAGGGTGATATATAATCTTATTCATAAATATGAGCCGCAGATAGTAATTTACGGCGCAAGTCCCTGCGGCAGAGACCTTGCTCCCCGCATAGCAAGCGCAGCAAAAGCGGGACTTACCGCTGATTGCACAGATTTACAAATCGGCGACCATGAGAATAAAGACGTATTACATAAGAATCTTCTGCTGCAGATAAGACCGGCTTTCGGCGGAAATATTATCGCAACGATTATCAATTACGACCGCTGGCCGCAGATGGCGACTGTTCGCGAAGGTGTTATGCCTATGCCTGCCTCGGCTGGTAACAGGAAAGCTGAAATTATTGTAGAAAAGGTTCATCTGACAAACGATGAGCTTCCGTTAGAGATTATTAACGAGCATAAACGCCCAAAGAAGGTCAATCTCAAGGCTTCGAGGATTATCGTTTCCGGCGGGGCGGGCGTTGGCAGTAAGGAGAATTTTCGCCTTATCTGGGACCTTGCAAATTCACTCGGTGCTTCGCCAGGAGCTACAAGGGCAGCGGTTGATTTGGGCTTTATAGACCGCGACCATCAGGTAGGCCAGACGGGCACTACGGTAAGGCCGAGCCTTTATATCGCTGTCGGTATCAGCGGGGCTATTCAGCACCAGGCAGGTATGGGCGAGAGCCAGAAGATTATTGCCGTCAACAACGACCCCGAGGCGCCGATTTTCGATGTTGCTCATTATAAAATCATCGGCGACCTTAATGAAGTAGTTCCGAAGATGATAAAAGCAATAAAAATGAGAGTTTAAAAAAATGGCGAATTTTTATAAAGATAATGACGATATCCAGTTTTTGTTCAGGCATATGAACGTCAGTTGTGTTGCAGGGATAATAGAAGAAGGATTCAAATTCGCAAAGGAATTTGATTACGCCCCGGCAGATGCGGCTGAAGCGATTGAAAATTATGACCTTGTGCTTGATTCGCTGGGCCAACTCAGCGGAGATTTTATAGCTCCGCGTTCTGAGGATATTGACCGGCAGGGCAGTACGCTCGATGAGGATGGGACGGTAAGTTACGCTGACGGCATAAGAGAATCGCTTGAGATGCTTGCAAAAGCCAATGTAATGGGTTTTACGATGCCGCACAGATTCGGCGGTCTTAATTTCCCCAATGTCATTTATTCGATAGCTACTGAAATTGTTTCACGTGCCGATGCTTCGCTTATGAATTTGTTTGGCCTGCAGAGTATCTCTGAGACCATCAACTTTTTTGCTTCTGAAGAAATAAGGCAGAAATACCTGTCCAAATTCGCGGCCGGTAAGGTAACCGGAGCTATGGTGCTTACCGAGCCGGATGCCGGAAGCGAGTTGCAGAGCTGTAAATTAAAGGCGTTTCAGGATGACGGCGGCAACTGGAATGTGCACGGTGTAAAGCGATTCATAACCAATGGCTGCGGTGATGTGCTGCTGGTCCTTTCTCGCAGTGAGCCGGACAGAAGCGGTGGATTGGGCCTGAGTTTGTTCGTTTGCGACAAGGGGCCGACCGTTCACGTCCGCAGAATCGAGGACAAGCTCGGTATTCATGGTTCGCCGACCTGTGAGCTGTTCTTTGACAATACGCCCTGTGAACTTATAGGTGAAAGAAGGCGCGGATTAGCTCCGTATGTTATGAGTCTGATGAATGGGGCAAGATTAGGAATATCAGGCCAGTCGCTTGGGATTGCAGAAGCTGCGTACAGGGTCGCAAGAGACTATGCGGCAAGCAGGAAGCAGTTCGGCGGTCCGATTGAAAAACTACCTGCTGTTCGTGATATGGTTATCGATATGAAACTTGATATCGAAGCGGCCAGGGCGCTGCTTTACGAGACAAGCAGGGTAGTTGACCATGATATCGGCCATGCCAAGATACTCGAATTCAATCCGCCTGATGACAAAGAGACTTTAAAGAAGATTAAGGATAGTTCACGGTATTATAAACGCTGTGCGGGTATGCTTACGCCGATGACGAAATATTTTAGCTCTGAGATGTCCAACAGGGTTACATATAATTCAATTCAGGTTCTCGGCGGAAGCGGTTTTATGAGAGATTATCCCTGTGAGAAATTTGCACGGGATGCGAGAATCACGACAATTTACGAAGGTACGAGCCAATTGCAGGTAGTAGCTGCGGTTCGAGGTGTATGCAGCGGTATGGCGGAAAAATATCTCAAAGGTTTTGAATCTGCCGAGTATGACCCGCAGGTTAAAGATCTGCTCGATATCCTAAAGCAGGACACAAACCTCCTGTTTAAGGCTGTTGGATTCGTAAAGGAAAAAGGCGTCGATTATATGGACCTTCACGGCAGAGACCTTGTGGATATAGCGATTTGTCTGATTTGCGGATATCTTTTCTGCGACCAGGCGAGCAGTAAAGCAGATTACCAGGTTGGCATTGCTGACGGCAAAGGCAACGGCCAAAAGGAAACAATCAGTATGAAAAAACGCAAGGAAATGATGGCTCGCAGATATATAACAAAAAACGTTGCTGTAATAAAAGCCCTTGTCGAGAAGGTGCTCAGCGGCGACAAATCGACATTCGAACAGTATCAGGCTCTTGCAGGGCCGGTACCAGAGGAAAAATAATAGTGCTCAAAGCTGTAATATTTGACTTTGATGGAGTAATTGCGGATTCCGAGCCCTGCCATTTTACAGCTACAAATGAAGCGCTCGCGGGTTTCGGGATTCAACTCAAAAAGCAGGACTACTACGCCGATTATCTGGGCTTTACGGATTATGAGCTGTTTGAGGCTGTTGGGAAAAAGCATAAGACAGATTATAAAGGCGTTTCTATAGAACAGCTCGTCGAGCAAAAGGCAAAAGCCTTTGAAAAACTTATCAAACAGCACGGCCATCTGATTGACGGTATTGCAGAGCTTATCGAACAGCTTAAAAAGGACAAAATAAAGATTGCTGTCAATTCCGGCGCCAGCCTTGCTGATATAAAGATTATGTTAGCAGGGGTGGCCTTTGAAAATTCTTTCGATGTTATCGTTTCTGCCGATGATATTACGAATGGCAAGCCCGACCCGCAAAGTTATCTGCTGACTCTCGAAAGGCTCAATGCCGTTTCAGATTCACCTATATCCGCAAAGCAATGTGTTGTTCTCGAGGATTCACGATGGGGTATCATATCCGCAAAAAAGGCCGGTATGTATGTAATAGCTGTTACCAACAGTTACCCGACTGAGGAGTTGAAAGAGGCGGAAATGATAGTTGATTTGGTAAGGCAGCTTAAAATCAGCGAATTACATAAGTTGTGTTCCGATTGAAACGAGAACTACAGCTTTTCGATAATGTAATCAACCATTTCATCGTCCAGACTGCTGTCGAAAATCACTTTTGTCCAGATATTCCCAATTAAAGTACTCATAACAATATCAACCTGCTGTTGTACCGAAAGTTTATCGCTTATCAGATGCAAATCCCTGCATTGTGTTATAAGCCGGTGGTATTGGTCTATGTACCATTTCCAGAAATCGTCCAGTTTTTGCTTTATCGGAGTCTGCGAAAGTTGAGCGCCTCCGCTGAGTCGCAGCATTAGCCTGCAGTTGACCCATTGGCCTGACCGGTTCAATTTGAGGATTTGTTTTATCACAGCTTTTAGCTTTTCAAGCGGGTCTAATTTATTCGGCAAAGACTCAAAGATATTTTGATATTCATTTTGTATGGAGTCTATAATTTCGCTGCAGATAATCTCTTTGCTCTTGAAGTAATGGTAAAAAGCGCCTTTTGTAACGCCGGCAGCGGTTATTATGTCATCGATTGTGGTTTGGCTGTAGCCGTGCGTGCTGAAGAGATTTTTTGCGGCAGCGGAAATTTTCTGTCTCGTAGTTATTTTTACAGCGGTCATTTCGGTAATCCCGCACCTTCTTTGTATTCGGTCTTCTTTAAAACTTTGGTATATACAAAATACAAGCTGTTATTCCTTTCAAAGATTAATATTAAATATCTGGAAGGTGGCGGGATAAATCCTGCAGCGAATGTTCGATTGCTTCTAAAAGTACGCCTCGGTGTTTGTCAATCCAGGAGCATTTACGCTGAATCATCTTCAGGAAATCGGCGCCTGAAAGATTCGCAAAAAATCCTGTTGCTGCTATCGGCAGAACGGCCTCGGCAATGAGCGTTTCAATCATCAAATCGGGCAGGGTTTTAAGCTGATCATCTTTGAGCTTATTTACTTCACAGTAACCGAAGATAAAATGTACCAGTCTTGACTGGTCGAGATAATCTGGCCAGTCGGCAGGGTTAGGTCTTCCGCCGACAATGGAAAACTGCAGAGCGCCGTTTGCAAGGTCGGTAAGCATATTTGAAACCTTTAGTGAATCAAAATCGACAATGGCAACGACTTTTCCGTTACTGAATAGCATATTACCCGGATGCCAGTCGCCGTGGACAATCTGTTTTGGCCAGTTGTCAAAGCCAAGCTGATTAACGTTTACACTTGAATTGTTGTACATTGTCATCAGCGATTTAATCGTTTTTCGCAGAGATTCGTCGGTTTGGTCGTTGTTTTTTCCAGAGCCGATTTTTTTGAGATGACCCCGTACCGGCCTTGAATCGTGAAAACTGCCTTTCAGCGGCATCTGCTGATATGAGAAATCGCTCAAAAAGCTGTGGAATTTTCCAAGAACAGCGCCTGCATCGATGACGGATTCAATTCGGCCCTCAAAACGCGTTCCGCTTACAAACTCAAAAAGTTCATAAGTGTGATTGTCCTGTTCGATGAATGTATTGTTCTCTTCTTTGGTGGGTACAAGCCTGGATGCGGGAAAGTTTTTTTCTTTAAGGCGCTGCTGTACCGCGTGTGCGAATGCGACACGATAGCGGTCATCCTTGCCTCTTGCCCGTCTCTTGAGCAGGTATCTGCCGGTATCAGATATGATAATCTGCTTCGGTGCGCGTTTGTTACCGGCAACAAGCGGTCTTATCTGCTGGATAATACCGATGTCATAATAGCTCAAAACAAGAGCGAGTTCCTGAGAGGTAAAATGAGCGCCGCCTCTGGACATAAAAACTCCGCAAAAATCAATCCAATCGATAATATAATGAGGAAAAAACAGGGATTAGTCAATGTAAATCGCAGGATAACTTATTTTGATGCGAAAACAAAAACAACCAGCAATACCAATATAGCGATGATAGAGCCCAAAACAGTTACAATTACCTTGTATTTGCTGATGGCCTGTTCATAGTAGATCCTTTCTTCCGAATCGCCGACTTCAATTGATTGGCCTTGCTGAAGCTGCTCAAGGTCGCCTATGTTAAACTTTCTTCTCGCTCTCAGCGGCGCCTCGCCCCTGCTGACAGCGTCAAGATCTACAAGGAGTTCTTTGGCAGAGATATATCTATCCTGGTTACGTTTGGCCATCATGACTTCAATAACCTCAGAGATTCCTGCCGAAAGCGACGTATTAATATGGTCGGGCGGAATCAGGGGTTCTCTTAGATGCTTTTTCATTACCTCGGCAGGGGTTGAAGCCTCGAAAGGCACTTTGCCGGTTACTATATGATAGAAAGTTGCGCCGAGCGAATAAATATCGCTTCGAGCGTCAGTATCGATTTCACCTCTTATCTGTTCCGGCGAAATATAATAGGGTGTTCCAAAAGCCTTGCCTACCTCGCTTTTGGCCATCTGAACATCTGAGGCATCACGAGCAAGGCCGAGGTCTGCCAGCTTGACTGTTCCTGCGGGGTTAATCATTATATTTTTGGGTTTTACGTCCCTGTGGATAAGCCCGCGTGCATGAGCGTGTTCCAGCGCTTTTGCCACCTGAGTGATGACATCTATCGCCTCTTCTTCACAGAAGACTTTGCCCTTGGCAATGTCTTCATAAAGGGTTTTGCCTTCGACATATTCCATCACAAAGTAATGATAACCGCCGGCTTCACCGACGTCATAAGCTGCGACGATATTGTTATGATTAAGCTTGGCAGCAGCTTTGCCCTCCTTGTAAAACCTCATAACATAATCCGGGTTTTCGCTGAATCTTCTGGGAAGAATTTTTATGGCCACAATACGGTCGAGACTGATCTGCTTTGCTTTGTAAACAATAGCCATCGCACCTGCGCCGAGCTTGCCCAAAATTTTGTAACCCGGAATATGTTCAGCAACATCCTTACTCTCCTTTGTTGTCTTTCTAATTCTCTTCGCCTGGCTGGAAGTGATGAAGCGATTGGACACCAAAAGGTGCTCAAGTGTCGTTGGATTGTCTTTGCCGTGCTCTTTGAGCAGTTTTTTGCAATGAGCCAGTTCCTCTTCGGTGCAAAACCCCTGTTCAAGAACCAGCTTGCCGAAAATAGAATCGTAATTTGTTTCGCTCATTAGACTTCCGTAAAATTCTTATATATAACAGTCTTCCGGGCCAATTATCTGTCTGAATAGACCATTGTCAAAGAAAAATTGCCGTAAATCAGTGCATAAATGGCACTTACCTGCATATAATCGGTATTTTTTGTATCCCGATTTAGCCGCTTTTTTTAAAAATCCAACAGGTCCGTTGTTAAATAGTACGTTCAAAAACTCTTCTTCGGCAGGATTAAACCTCTGCCAGAGTTTTTCGAGGGGTATTTCATTGATATTTCCAATAATAATCCCACTGCATACGCCGTTAAAAACATTGCCAAAAGGGTCGATATGGACGGATTTTGAGCCTAAAAACGCCTTTTTACAGTTTGTCGCTGCGATTTGGTCGATTTCTTTATCCGCAAGCTCTTTTGCTAATCTGCCGGCCGCTCTTCCGGTGAACCGGCAGGGATATTGCCTGTAAGATTGTAAAAAGAGACTCAATTTCTGGTCTTCTGATAGGCCGTCAATTTGCGGCGGTTCTTTGAGATACTGCTGCCAGCGGAGCATCACCCTGTCGATACCTAACAAATCACAAGCGGTTTCATAAAGTAATTTGACCCGGCCGAAATCCACATATTCGGCGTGAAAGGGGTCGTAGATGATTTTGAGCCTGCTCACCTTGTCGGAATCGAGAACGAGGAGTCTTTCAATTCTATACGTTCGGTCTTCAGCCCAGTAAGCAATGGTATCTATTACGTACACCAGCGCCAGAGATAGCTCATCTGCCCTACAGAGTACCTGCTGAAGGTGTTGCCAGTAAAGAAAAGGTTCGCCGCCGGTTATGTGAATTTTTGCATGTTCGCCGGCAAGGTCTTTTAATCCCCGCCAGGCGGCAACAGCATTGTCAATGCTCAACAGGCCTGACTTTTTCGGACCACAGTTGTAATAGCAAAATTCACATTCGGCAGGGCATTGGTAGGTTAGCAAAAGACCCATCGAAGTCCATAATTTCAATTTGGGCTCGTCCGGGGCCGCAGTTTTGTTATATACATTGTCATTTAACTGAAGCATTTTTTCTTCTAAAGAGATTTTTAGAAAAAATAATCTCCGCTGTCTAAACTTCAAATGTTGTTTTTATAGGACAAAAGAACTGTCCGGTCAGGCCCCAGTCAGCTTACAACAATATAATGTAATTCTGCCGGAATACAAACAATATATAGTGGTATTTATTATAGGTCTTTAAGTCGTTATTTTCAATAGCCTTAAAGAAAAATCGCTTTGTGTTCCGATATCATTAAAGGTTCAATAAGGTAATCTGATTTTGGAGATGTGAAAGTGAGCAAGCGAGAAATAATTGATTTTATCTGCCAGATTAACCGCAGCGCAAGGCCCGATTTTTTAGCTCATTTTCCAATTTCAGAATTGAGCAAATACCTCGACCACTTGATGGAAATTGACACCAAGGAATTAGAACTTATAGAGTGTTAATAATCCTCTGATTCCTCAATAGAATTCCTGAACTCCAAATACTCTTCCTCAGTCATAATATCAGCAATATCGCCGCTAAGCCAAACCTCGTCAAGCCAATCAAGAATCTCATCAATATCAGCCGGCTCCGGCTCAGAGACAACCATCGGCTCAACAACCGCCGTCTCAACAGACATCAGCCCAATATTACCAGCCTCCATCAAACCGCCGGCCATAAGCAATTCGCCGCCGGCTAAACCTTCCGCAAAATATGCACCGCCGCCGGCAGTCATACCGTAATCCTCCCATAACCAGCCGGCCACCCACAGCCAGTCTTCGCAGAACAAAGCGAGGTCTTCTATGTTAATCGTATTGTCATCTTTAATATCACAGTCTTCATTGTAATTACCATCCCCTGATTTAGTTTGCCAGGCCGCTGCAAAGATAACATAATCCATGAAGTTAACCATTCCATCTTCGCCAAAGTCACCCGAACTCCAATAAAACTCATCAGCGCCCATATCGACTCTGCCATAGTAAATTCTGTCTTCGCCGTCAATGTCAGTTTCGTTAGGTCCTGGGACAAAATCCGGAACGCCGGCGTCAATGCAGGGCGAAATATCAAGAAGATGATAAT
>CAYTQR010000033.1:0-5688 GCA_964440045.1 uncultured Planctomycetaceae bacterium
GACAGTTTGTGGCGGAATCTCTTCAGTCTCCGCCACGGTATTTATCTGCCTGCTTATGATACCGTTGCTGGCTAACTTCATTTGTGTAGTCATATCTGCTCCAAATAAAAAGGGTCGCCTTAGCACGGGCGACCCTTAAAAAATCGATTATTACTGCTTTAATCGCTTCCTCCGCAGGCATCCCCTAAGGGGTAATCCTGTTCAGGTTCAAAGGGTATTTTCTCAGGCCTTTTTTTCGACCACCCCTGCACAAAAGGAGTATAAACCTACTCTTTAGAGAGGTCAAGTTATTTTGTTCCGATTATTTCGAGCGATTTTTGAAAAATCGGCATTGGTATGACTTTTATTTCGGGGCTTTCGAGTTTTCCTTTTACCTCGACTCTTAAAAATGCCGCCCCGAAACCTGCGGTAAGAGATTCGATAAAGCCTGGCTCGTCTTTTCCTGCTGCGCTGTGTCCGGTGAATTTGATATCGACCAAATCACTGTCGGGCTTGTATGTTCCCGAGCCTCTAAGTGAGGCTGTCGGACCGTACATATCGAACCTGCTTATTTGTACGGTCTTTCCCTTTACTACTGCCAGGACTTTTATATTATCGAACGCAAGCTCCTTTTTAACAGCTTCGTAAATGGCCGTCTGGAGTTGTGCCAGGATTCCTGTTTGTTTTGGTTTTAATCCGGTAATCTCGGCGATAAGCCTTCCTCGTGTAACCTGGGGATTTTTAAAATCACCATGTATATTCAGTTCGCCATATACTTTCCCGCTTGAGTCCGGCTTATTTGTTGCCTGCGGCGAAACAAAACGTTCCGTGCTGACCCGTGAAAGAGCCATATCAATCTTGTAGTTTGAAAATTTCCCATCGTTGTCGGTTTCAAATTCTGCTGTGCCGGTTACCTTGCCGCCGAGAAAATCTCCGATAAAGTTTTCCACGATAATTTTGTGTTCATTGACGTCAATAATTATCGGTACTTTCAACTTCTCAAAAGGCCTGTCTTTAACCGAAACATTTTGCGTATTCAAAAACATCCGGCATTTCTGCAGTCCAGTTCCGATTTTGTATCGAGCATCGATATCGAGCAGGGCATATATATTACTGATTTGTTTCTTCTTCCCAATAGAGCAGTTCTTGAAAGCTAAGTTTCCGTCAAAGTGAACTGCTTTATCGCCTGCGTCATCCTTATAAAGTTTTATTTTGTCGAAATTGAGGTCAAATCTCCCTGTTGGTTCAAGTTTCGTATAATATTTTCCAATCTTTCCCATCATAGCGGCAAGGCTTTCATCAAAGCTCATATCTGTAGCAGTTAGTTTAAGCTCAGCGGTATCGAGAGCATCCTCTGTCATTTTTATTTTTCCGTCGAGCTTGATTCTTGAAGGAGTTTCAAGTTGGATACTGTTGGCAGGTGTTGCTGAGAGCGAAACAAATTCTATATTTTCTGGTTTTACGATTATCCTGCCGGTAATATCTTTCAACGGCAGATTAAGTTTGCTTATAACAGCGGTATCACTCAGGCAGTCAACGGCAATCTCGTATGGAGGACATTTAATCCTCGAGTTTTTTCCAAGGACAGCTTCGAGATTTACCGCTCCGTTAAACTGAAAATCTTCGAGCAGTTTTGCGCTGCCTGGTCCGAGTACCGGCTTTACGGTATTACTGTCGAGGGTGAAGTTTAGAGCCTTTAGGCGCATACAGTAACCCATAGCCTCTTTCCCGGAACTGGTCCATATAGTACCTGCCGCATCAATCGGGCTGTTGTTGAAATCAGCCTTAAAACTTTTGATATCGAGAGTCGCCGGCGTCAAATTTGCGTCAAGCGTGATATTTGTCAGCGGCTCCGGCAGAAGCGGATGCTTTATCAAATCACCTTTTATATTAAGCCTGGCCAGATAGTCTATCGGCATCTCGTTATTATCGACCGAGTGAATATCGATATCTGCATCGCCTTTTGCCTGTATTTCGAAATTGCTGAAGAATTCTTTCTGCTCCTTGGGAAATGCATTTATAAGTTGGCTGTCGATAGCAACATCGTCCGCCTGGATTTGAAAATCATATACCGGTTTGGGCGTATTTGCCTGTGTAATTTTCCCATACATTTTTATGGTTCCGCTGTCCCGCCGGCTTACGAGGTCTTTCAATTCTATTGTATCGCTGTCGACTGCAATTTTGCCCGTAATGTCTTGTACCGAATAGGGAAAGTACTGGCACATAATTGAAACGTTGAGCAAATCAGCATACAGTTGCATCTTTCTTGTATCCGGCGGTTTTGCCGTATAGACAAAATCTCCCGAAACCACTCCGGCCGGCGAAAAGATATACCATAGTTTTTTATGGTGCTCAAGTAATGCTGCGTAGAGGTCGTCATCGAGCAGCATATTATTACTCGAAAGAACAACATTACAGTCCATCGTCTCGCCGAATCCGCCGCAATAGCCGTTCATTGTGATATCAACTTGGCCATGTACAGCTTTGATGTCTTTCATTGTCATACTGGTTTCGGTGACATCGATTTTACCTGCCATATGTTCCACGAGGTATGGAAACTGGAAATATTTGATGGAGATATCCTTGCAATCCAGATACCCTTTGCACTGTGTTTTCGCTATTTGGCTTACCTTTCCGGTCAAAACCACATCGAGGTCGAGAAGCCCCTGGGGATTGAAATAGTCGAAAAAGACCTGCAGCAGGGGAATGAAGTTTTCAAAGATTCTGCTCCCGTATGCAAAACAGTTTTCAGCAGGCCCGCTGCGGGCAGTCAGGTCTTTTATTTTTACGCCGAATACGAATGACGGGTCTTTTTTTAGATTTTTTATTATTCCGTTAACGTCTATAACGGTTTGCGGCCCAATAGCGATATTAGTGTTTTCAAAGATTATATTATTTTTATCCGCAGCGATTTTTGAGTTGAAACTGTTGAGAGTGCATTTGCTCCCGAACAAATTTAAGTCAAGCTTAGGCAGAAAGCCTTCGACCTGGACCCGAGACTTTTCATCTTTTGTCCATTTTACAATTATTCTGTCTCCTGTTGTTTCGGTCGCATAATCTTCTTTGATGATTAATGTATATAAATCATCTTTATATTCTGTTATTGCAGTTCCGCTACGGATATAACAGGCGATAGTTTCTACTTCTTTGGCATCATTAATCTGCGTAAATTTTACTTTTCCCCGCTTGAATCTTAACTGTGGCGGAAGATCTCCGCTTTTGTCTGTGGCCAGTTTCAATGCGGTGATGTTCCACAGTTTCGTATCATTGTTGTATTGTGCATTCAGTGTGAAATCCTCGATTTTGAGGCGTTTTAACCGCGGCTTGAATCGCAATATACTTATCGGTGAAAAATAAGCATCGAGATTTTTAGCGGTTAATATAGCGTTGTCCGGCGTAGTCTTTAGCAACGGTCTGATTTGTATGTTGCCGAGGCTTACTTTTCCACTAAATTTGAATTTTACACTATCAATGTCAACCCTTGCCCCTGTCATTTCTTTGATTTTACGGATAGCAAGAGGCCTTAACAAATTCCCGCCCCAGTTGTAGAAAAACCACAGAATAACAGCGGCAATGATGGTTATAATCCAGCAGATAATCTTTTTGTTTTTTACCACAGCAACCCGCCGGCAATTCGAATAAAATTAGGGCACGTTTTTTTTGATAGCTTTGTCGGCTATATCTTTTCTGTAATATGCTTTTTCGAAATTTATTTTTTCGACACCTTTGTATGCTTTAGCCTGAGCCTGGGCGATACCGTCTCCCAAAGCTGTTACGCCAAGCACTCTTCCGCCTGCGGTAACGATTTGGCCGTCTTTTTCTGCCGTTCCTGCGTGAAACACAATAACATCTTTATCTGTCTGGGCCTCGTCCAGACCTGTAATGACTTTCCCTTTTTCGTAACTATCCGGATAACCTCCCGATGCCATAACCACGCAAACAGCGGCTCGGCTATCCCATTCAAGCGTGATTTTATCGAGTGTCCCGTTACAGGTCGCCAGCATCGCCTCGAGCAAATCGCTTTTAAGTCTTGCAAGAATCGGCTGTGTTTCAGGGTCTCCGAACCGCACATTGAATTCGAGAACTCGCGGCCCGCCCTGGGTAATCATAATTCCTGCGTACAGAATGCCCTTATAAGGCGTCTCGTTTCTATTCATACCATTGACAGTTGGTACGAGTATTTCCCGTGTAATCTGGTCCATCATTTTTTCAGTAACAATCGGAGCCGGACTATACGCGCCCATCCCGCCGGTATTTGGACCTGTATCGCCGTCTCCGGCAGGTTTATGGTCCTGTGAACTCTCGAGTACATAGATGTTTCTTCCATCCACAAGAGCAAGTATGGAGGCTTCCTGCCCGAGCAGTTTATCTTCGACGAGAATTTTTTCTCCTGCCTCGCCGAAAAGTTTATTTACCATAATTTTCTCAGCCGCGAGAATTCCTTCAGAAGGCTCATTACATACGAACACCCCTTTACCCTTGGCAAGGCCGGCAGCTTTTATTACCACCGCCTCATCTCTGCTTGCGATGTAGGCTTTAGCATCGTGAAAGTTATCAAACGTTCTGCTTTCAGCGGTGGGTATGGAGTTTGCTTTCATAATTTGTTTTGCAAAGGCCTTATCTGCCTCGAGCTGTGCCGCTGCTCCGCTTGGCCCGAAGGCCTTTATCCCTGCCTGCTCGAATCGGTCAACTATACCTGCCGCCAGTGGGTCTTCCGGCCCGATAACTGCAAGACCGATTTGGTTGTCCCTGGCAAAGGAAAGCAGTTTGTCATAATCATCTGCTTTTATATCGATATTTGTGCCGCATTTAGCAGTGCCGGGATTACCGGGCGCGATAAAGAGCTTCTTTATTTGCCCCGATTGTGCCAGCTTCCATGCGATAGCGTGTTCTCTTCCGCCGTTTCCTATCAATAATACGTTCATTTTTCCCTCGCTTGTAAAGAACTCTATTTCTTCTGTTGTTTTGCGGTTAATTTACCATAGTGGGTCGGGTTTCACAAGTTTTCTTTGACCATATAAAATTTACTGTTGCCAGACAGGTATTTTTTTGTTAGACTATATGGTTTACAATTTTGTGTATTTGATTAACGGAGAAGAGATTATGAATAACAGGTTTTACAATTTTCTGATTATTATTATAGTTTCGCCGTTTTTGTTTTCACCCTGTCAGTCTGGAGCGAAAAGTCCTGAACCGGCTGTTGAGCCAAATAGCGCCGAGATTCTTACTGCCCCGGAAAAAAGTAATATCGATCAACCGGCAGATTCTAATGCTTCAGATGCAAAGATAAAGTTTGACAGCATTACGCATGATTTTGGTCAGGTAGCGCTCGATAGCTATAATGACTGTAAATTTACCTTTACAAATGTGGGGAAAGGTATTCTTCATATCGATCGCCTCAAGGGCACTTGTAAATGCACGGTCCCGGAGTTGGAAAAGAAGGACTATGCCCCAGGCGAATCCGGCGAAATCAGCGTGAGATATCACGCACCCAAATATCCTGGCAACGCTTCACAGCATATTACGGTTTTCAATAATGACGCTGAAAATCCCAAACTTCAGTTGACAATCAAAGCTTATGTCAAGTCCGAGGTTGAAGTAACTCCTGATAATATGACTTTGTCGCTGCTGGAGCCAAACGCCGGCGCCGGCCGGATAACTCTTGCCAGTGCCGATTGAGAACACTTTGCTGTAACAACAGTTATATCA
>CAYTQR010000033.1:5698-9283 GCA_964440045.1 uncultured Planctomycetaceae bacterium
AATAATATTTCCGATAAACACGTTTTCAATCCTGTCGTAAATATGGATAATCTGCGTAAATATTTAAACGGTTATATAGTTTTCGAATTGAACCATCCCAAAGCCAAAAATGTGCGGGTTCAGTATTCATGCCTGAAGAAGTTCGAGACCTCTCCTACGGTGATTATTCTACGCAATGCAGTCGCCGGCCAAGTTCAGGAACGGTCCATCTATATTACCAGTAATTACAATCTGCCTATAGAAGTTGAGTCGGTCGCCTCTGATAAAAATATAGTCAAGGTTGTCAGCCAGGAAAAGACTGAAAACAGGTTTGAATTTAAGGTAGAGATAACCCCGCCGGAAAAACAAGGTAAATTACGTATCTTTTCTGATGTGCTGCATATTAAGCTAAAAGGTGCCGAAGAGATAACCATTCCCTGCCGAGGGTTTTACACATCTGATAAATAAGTGATAGGTTTATGATAAAGTGTCCTCGTTGCGGCAAAGAGTTTGAAGAAATCGGCCACAAGACCATAGCATGGTATTATTCCGACATTTCCGTGATAATCGCCTTATTGTGCTTCGGCCCTTTCGCGTTACGTCTTGTTTGGTCAAATCCCCGCTATAGCCCTATCGTCAAGTGGATTATCACCATTCTGATTATTGCTGTTACCATTTTCGCAGCTATGAAAGTCTATTCTATAATGCAGGCTACCAGCCGGCAGATGCGGGAGATTTTATCATAATGACAGGATAAAAAATTGACATTACCTGTGTTTATTCGTGTCAATTCGTGGTGAAAAATAATCCGCGTAATCGGCGTAATCAGTGGTTCAGTATTTCAATCATTTTTTTGTGTACTTTTTCGTTCGCGGCTAATGTTTTTATAGCCTGGCCGTTGTAATTATTCACATCTATCGGCCAAAGCGGTTTTCCCTGCCAATCTGAAGCGATACCCCCTGCCGTCTCGACCAGAAAGGCGCCTGCGGCAATATCCCACAGTTTAGGCCTTCCAATTATGGCAGCGACGAATGAACCTTTTGCAACATAAGCAAGGTGCATAGCAGTTGTGCCCAGGCCCCTGCAGCGCAGCATAGTCGAAAGCTTTATAGCCCATTTTGGAAAGCCATCGGCAAATAAACTTTCGATACCTACCGCCTCGAACGTAGAAATATCGTTTTGACTCGTTTCAATCCTTATATTATTGAACTGGGCAGGGGCGTCTTTGACAGCAGTGAACATCAGGTCTGCGGCAGGGTCAAAAATTACGCCAAGTACCGGCGTCCCCTCGTGCAGGCAGGCAATACTGACGGCGAAATTGTAAATGCCTTTAGCGTAATTGTTCGTACCGTCGATTGGGTCGATAGCCCAGTAGATATCGTCATCGCCGCGAGGCGGCTGTTTGAAGAGTTTATTACCTTCGCCCTCCTCGGCGATAAAACCGTGGTCGCTGAAATTCTGCTTGATTGTATGGATAATTATCTGCTGACAGAGCAGGTCGGCATCGGTTACAAGCTCGGAGTCGTTTTTGGCGGAAGATTTTACATAATTTATCTTCTCCATAGCGCTTTGGCCTGCCAGCCGAGCAGCAACAACAGCAACTTCGAGCAAATAACTTAAATCTTTATGGTCAAGAGCCATTATTCAAAATCCAAAACTAAAAAATAAAAACTAAAAACTTGTCCCCGCGAAAGCGGGGATTATGAAATCCGCTCTCATCGGATAATTCTTTACCTTTTATATCTATTTTCTACCTACTTGACAGAGTATTTTATAGAAGTAACCTTATATTATAATGGCAGAACGGAAAAAGTCAAAATGGTATGTTAAATCGACAAGACAGGACCGAATAAGTTTTTTGGTCGTTTTTGGGATAATCGTCCTTCTTTTCAGCGTCTCTTACCTTATCCAACGGGGATTTGTGGGTTTCGGCCCGGTCGAGGGATGTGCATTTGAAAGAAATTTCGGTCTGCCCTGCCCGACTTGCGGCTTTACGAGAGCTATCGATGCATTTATGCAGGGCAGAATATTGACGGCATTTTATATCCAGCCGGGGGCTACGGCTGGGGGCTTAGTGCTGCTATGGACGGCGTTTTTCTCTTTACTCAGTGCCGTTTTGGGAGTAAACTTCTCGTTTCTGCCGCCAGTGAGAATTTGGCAGTTAAAATACATATTAATTACGGGTTTTTTCATCTTCCTTGGCGGATGGGCGGTTAATTTGGCCAGGGCGTTGGCTAAAATACCATAAAATTAAGGATTTCCGATCGAGGTGTTTATGAGCAAAAAAACCATTATTTCAATTTTGGGCCTGGCTCTTGGGGCAGCCTTGATTGCAGGATGCGGAGGTATCGCAGCTATTGGGACCCCAACATCCTCTGAAAAGGAGGTGCCGGCCGAATTCAAGCTAAGGCGGACAAAAGGCAAAATACTCGTCTTCGCCAGTCAATTGGCATGGGTAAAATCGCCTATGGACCTGCGGGCTTCACTGACAAATGCATTCAATCAGGCTTTTGAGCACAGGGCAGGATTAAAAGAAGAACGATTAATCCCATATACAGATATTCTTAAATTGCGAATGGGATTGCCGGTAAACGAAAAAAACGATGCGTTTAAAATCGCTTCAAAACTCGGAGCCGGGTATGTGCTCGTTGTCGAGGTAATGGACTTTGAGTTAAGTACGTTTGCTGAGAAAGATTTTTTTAACGGGATGATACAGACAAAAAGCTGTCTGTATGATATTAAGGGCGATAAGCTCTGGCCGGAAGACGAATGCCGGGTCCTTACGCTTGGCTTCGAAGCCTTAAAAGGAACGGCAAAATCAGCGGTTGAAAGACTGTCAGACGCTACCGCACACTGTGTTACAAGATATTTTTATAACTGCAAGGTTGTTAAATTCAGAATAGCGGAAGAACAAAAAGAACTCGACTATTATAAATGGTAACTTACTCAAACTGGCCGAAGGTCAGTTTGAGCGTGATTCGTCGCTCGTGAAGCGTATCTCGTTTGTCAAATCCGCCTTCCATCCTTCGCTGAAGCTACGGAGGACAGGTCGGCGGAACTTGTTTTATATTTTCACCACGAAGCCACACCGAGGGCGAAAGAGTTAGGGGTTATACGTTTAAGGAAAAGAGGTTTTATGGAAAACTTAATTATAATTATAGGAATAGTTGTAGTAGTCCTGATTTGGATAGTCTATTTTTTGATAGTATGCTGTCGTGGTGGTTTCGATAAATCAAGTTATCATAAATGGACGGAGTTAACTATATCATATCTTACACTTGCCGCAATAGTAGCAGGAGGTGTTTTTGCCTATCTTAAATATGATAGTTATCGTAGAGAAAGTAATTATCAAAAAGTGATTACTCGCTATTTGGATAACAATATCGACATATTTACTTATGAATTATCCTCTTACGCAGAGAATGTAGCCACGAATTTAAGTTTAATGAAGGATAATATCGAGAGCATAGAAGAGAGAGGAAATACATTTCATTCTGTATTAAAAGGTTCTGAAAAATTGAGGTTCTCTTTACATAAATTAGTGGTTTTTGATTCTATAATATACCAGAGTTACAAAAAGATAATTGGAGAAGAAACTGGTTACCT
>CAYTQR010000033.1:9293-16569 GCA_964440045.1 uncultured Planctomycetaceae bacterium
CCCGATATCAGCGCAATTGAAATAAAAAAATTCATCGTTATAAATTGGTCTAGTTTTGTTGTACTTAATTTACAAGATATTGGAGAGTTATTACGAAAGAATACCTATGATTATGACACTCCTAACATAGAGAAAATTAAAGAAAAAAAGGAATACAAGGATATAATCAGCAGATTTGAAAAATTCAATACCTTGTGGGATTCCATGTGGAATGCAAAAAATAGCTTTAATAGCTATAGTGAAAATAATAAAAATTTGCAAGGAACTGATCCTAATAAATTCAAAGAGGAAAATGATAAATTGAAGCATATTTGGACTGATAAGACGACTGAGTTATACAATTATGTTGCAAATTATTTAAATGAAAAAGGGATACCAACATCCAAGGCTGTTGCAAAATATTTAGGTGAAAAAGGAATGCCAACTTCCCAGGCCAATGAAGATCAATAGAAATTTGTAAAGTCAATAAATAAATCAAATGCCCGACCAAACAATTAAATGTTTAAGACAAGGTGATTTGTTCGTTATAAAATGAATGAGGTTTTAAATAGAATAGAAAACAGATAAATAGAAAGGATTGTATCAATGCAGTGGGTAATAGGTATTGTTATATTAGTTGTTGTAATACTAATATTCTCAAAGGGAAATAGTTGTGGTATATGTAATCTTCCTATTAAGAAAAAATATTACGAATGGAAAATAGCTGGTAAAAAACAAAAATTATGCCCCAAATGCAATTCGCAAATGGAAAGAAAAGTAAGTAAAGAGGCATTCAAAAACAAGTTTAGTTAAAAGCCCCCCTTCCTTTTTATCGCGGAGTTTTGGGGGATATAAAACTGAAAGTGAAAAACTAAAAGTGAAAAATTGAGGAATCGCCAAAGGCGGGAGATTTTATTGACCCTGCCCCCCGCTTTCGCGAGGGTAAACTCCGTATTGGCAGGGCTAACCACGCCGTCGTGCCGACGGCGGCTAAACAACTAAACGAATTTATAAACCCCAAATGGATTTCCCCCCTCTCCCCTTTTATCGCGGAGTTTTGGGACAAAAGAACCACTCAAAACTCAAAGGACTGCTAATACGTTGTATTTGGGGTAGTTACGGCTTTGAACGGCTGGGGAAGGCAGAGGCAATAATGATTATTTCCTTTACAAAGGAGCTTGCTGAGAGTAAAAGAGCGGTTGTGGGAAGGTTGATTTTGGGGCCCTTACAGTGGTTGCTAAATACCTGCTAAGTCTGTTTGTTAAAGCAGGCCGGGGCTATAAAATAAAGTTCGTTTTTGAGACAAAACCCCCACTAAAAGTGGGGGCTAAATATTGTCGCCGTGCCGGCGACGGCCAAACGGGAGTTGTGTAAGAAATAATAAAATTTTGGAGTAAACTTTTAACACAGGAGCAAAAAATGATTAAAATTCTCATTACCGACAAGCTCGCAAAAGAAGGTATCGACCTTTTAAAAACGATAGACGGTGTTGAGCCGGTGGTTAAGACCGGTATCAGTGAAGACGAGCTGGCAAGTATAATCGGCGATTATGACGGGCTGATAATCAGAAGTGGTACAAAGGTTACGGCAAAAGTTCTCGAAAAGAGCAGAAAGCTGAAAGGCATCGCACGAGCAGGCGTGGGCGTTGATAATATCGATGTGCCGGCAGCGACACGAAAGGGAGTTTTAGTTATGAATACGCCGGGCGGAAATACCCTGAGCGCCGCTGAACATACAATGGCTCTTATTCTGGCGATGAGCAGGAACGTTGTGCCTGCCTGCAACAGCCTTAAAGACGGAGCCTGGGACAGGAAAAAATATATGGGGAACCAACTGAATAACAAAACCCTCGGAATAATCGGATTAGGCAGAATCGGTATGGCTGTTGCGAAAATGGCGGCAGGTTTCAATATGAAGCTGTTAGGCTATGACCCAATCGCTACTCCGCCAGAGGCCGATAAGCTCGGTATGGAAATAACAGAAGACCTTGAAAGAATATTCAAAGAAGCTGATTTTATATCACTGCATGTGCCAAGAAATGCGCAGACGCTCAATATGATAGGCGAGGCACAGTTTAAGATGATGAAACCTACAACAAGGATAGTGAACTGCGCTCGCGGCGGAATTATAAACGAAGATGCACTTTACGATGCATTAGAGAAAAACGTTATCGCCGGGGCCGCACTTGACGTATTTCCTGAAGAGCCCCCGAAAAACAAGCGATTCGAGAAAGTCGCTAATTGTCTTGTTACGCCGCACCTCGGCGCCAGCACGGAAGAGGCGCAGATTGAAGTTGCAGTCGAGGCTGCACAAATACTTGTGGACGCTATCAAGGGCGGACCAATTAAAAACGCTCTGAATGCACCATCCACAGGAGGCGCAGTTCCGCTGGTAGTAAATACTTACGCGACTCTGGCCAGGCGTATCGGAACACTTATGAGCTCGATAGCGGGCGGACAAATCAAAAAAATCGAAGTGCAGTATCGCGGGTCTATCGCACAGCATGATACCAATATAATAACCGCTTCGTTCCAAATCGGTCTGCTTCAGCCGCACTTTGAAGAGACAATTAATATGGTAAATGTTCCCATACTGGCAAAGGAAAGAGGTATCAGCATTGATGAGACGAAAAATACAGAATCGAAAAATGTCGCTTCCGGCTTCGGCGCTAAAGTTACCACTGCAAAAGGGGTAAATACCATTACCGGCACGGTCTTCAGCGATAAGATAATGCGAATTATTGAAATCAATGGTTTCGATGTGGAAATGACACCGGCCGATACGGTTATGATTATCTTCAACGACGATAAGCCCGGCGTTATCGGTGCAGTAGGTACTGTTTTTGGCAAACACGGCATCAATATCCAGACTATGGGTGTAGGCCAAAAGGCTGCTGAAAAGAAAGCGATATTAGCTGTCAGCCTTGATGCCAGGCCGGATGAAAAAGCGATAAAGGAAGTGTCTCAGCTTGATTTTGTCAATGAAGTTTATCTTTGCAAACTTGACTGAAAATGCCGATAAAAACAAAATCCAAGAAGAGCATAGCTGCCGCCACGGCAGAGTCGATGGCCGCAAAACAGCGGGACATCAGCATAAGTGAATTCTTCGCTAAAAACAGACACCTGCTTGGTTTTGATAATCCGAGAAAGGCACTTCTTACCGCAATAAAAGAAGCAGTCGATAACTCATTGGACGCCTGCGAAGAAGCGCATATCCTGCCGGAAATAGCGGTCAGCATAAAACAGATTTCCGAAAAGCGATTCACTATAACCATCCGAGACAACGGGCCGGGTATTGTCAGTAAACAGATTCCAAATATTTTCGCAAAACTGCTTTATGGCAGCAAATTCCACAGTTTGAAAATGTCCAGAGGACAACAAGGTATCGGAATATCGGCAGCCGGGATGTACGGCTTGCTTACTACGGGCGAACCCGTACAGATTATCTCAAGAACCAATAGACATAAAAAAGCATCGCATTATCATGTACAAATAGATACCAGCAAAAACAAGCCCGAGGTAGTGCTTGATGAGGATTGCGATTTCGAACTGCCTACCGGAACTCAGGTAATAATAACACTCGAAGGAAAATATCAGAAGGGAAAACAGTCGGTCGACGAGTATATTGCTCAGACGGCTATGGCTAATCCTCATGCAACATTCATTTACAATGCGCCTAATGGAGAGAGCTGTAAATACGAACGGCAGATAAAGAAGAAGCCCTTTATGCCTATCGAGATTAAACCTCATCCATACGGCGTTGAACTGGGCCTGCTTTATAAAATGGCCAGGGAAAGTTCTACCAAGCGTCTTTCGGTATTTTTGAAGCATGATTTTTCACGAGTAAGTCTGCCTCTTGCCAACAAGATATGCAAAAAGGCAAAACTTTCCAGAAATATGCGGCCGATAAAGATGACCTTAAAGGAAGCGGAACTGTTGCACTCGGCTATAAATGAAACAAAGATAATGTCGCCGCCTGTCAACTGTATCGGGCCGATCGGCGAAAAAGAACTTGAACAGGGACTCAAAAGAGTGGTCGATGCGGAATTTTACTCGTCCTGTACAAGAAAACCAAGCGTATATCGCGGCAATCCGTTTCTTATCGAAGCGGCCATTGCATACGGATTCAAAGGCAAAGGGGGCAGCGGAAACGGTGATCCCGATAAACAGCCGTTGATGGAACTGAAACGTTTTGCCAACCGCGTGCCGCTGTTATATCAGCAGGGAGCCTGTGCGATACATAAAGCTGTTATCGAAACGAACTGGCGGAATTATAATCTTTCGCAATCGAGGGGGGCGCTACCTGCCGGACCGATTGTATTAATGATACATATCGCTTCAGTATGGGTGCCCTTCACGTCTGAAAGTAAAGAAGCTATTGCGCACTATCCTGAAATCATTAAGGAAATTAAACTTGCCATCCAGGAATGCGGACGCAAGCTCGGGGTGTATCTGCGAAGACAAAGACGTATAAAGCAGGAAATGGTAAAGAGGGGCTATATAGAAACTTATCTGCCGTATATCGGCGAAGCTCTGCAGGATATACTGACCCTTAAGGACGAACAGGTTAAAACCGTGGTGTCGAGACTTAAAGAAGTACTCGAAAAAACAAGGCAAATGTAAAATAGTAGAAAGTAGGAAGTAGAAAATGGCACAGGAACTAATTATCTCAATCAGCGGTGTACGTGGGATAGTGGGAGAAAATCTAAACGCATCAACAGCGACAAACTACGCTTGTGCGTTTGCAACATTTCTTAAAGGTTCCAAGGGCAAAAAGAAGCTTTCCATTGCCATGGGCACAGACAGCAGACCGTCAGGAGGCATGATTAAATCAGCTGTAGCGGCAGGATTATGCTCAGTCGGCGCAAATGTAATCGATTTAGGGCTGGTAACCACCCCTACGGTAGGGATTATGGTCAGGCATATGGAATGCGATGGTGGTATTATAATTACCGCTTCTCACAATCCAATCGAATATAATGGAATCAAGCTGCTTACAAGTAAAGGGATTGCTCCGCTTGCGGCAATGGCGGAAAAGATAAAAGCTCTATTTTTGAAAGAAGATTTCAGCTATGTGCCCTCTGTGGATTGCGGCAGGATAATAATAGACTACAGCGGCGATAAAATTCATCTCAAAAAGGTTATGTCCTGTGTCAATAGAGGTGTAATAGCCTCGAAAAAATTGAGGGTCGTACTCGATAGTGTAAATGGAGCAGGCGCAAGACCGGGCAGAAAACTGCTTTCGATGCTTGGCTGTCACGTCAAGGCTATTAACTACGATGCCGACGGTTCATTTGCACATGAACCTGAGCCATTGGAGGAAAATCTGACTCAACTGTGTCAAACCGTAACAAAGGCCGGCGCTGATATCGGCTTTGCCCAGGACCCGGACGCTGACAGGCTGGCAATCGTAGATGAAAACGGCAGATGTATCGGCGAAGAATACGCGCTCGCATTGGCTGCGAAACATATTTTCAGCAATAAAAGAGGCATCGCTGCTACAAATCTATCCACATCCCGTATGATTGACGATGTCGCCGAGCAGGCAGGCTGCAAGGTCATTCGCACGCCGGTAGGTGAAGCAAACGTGGCAGGGACAATGATAAAAAACAATTGTATAATCGGCGGCGAAGGCAACGGCGGAGTTATCGACCTGAGAGTCGGGCCTGTGCGGGACAGCCTTGTCGCGATGGCGATTATATTGGAGCTTTGCGCAAAGACAGGAAAGAGAATCAGTCAGCTTGTCGAAGAAATTCCCGCTTATGAAATGATAAAGCAAAAATTTGACGCTGATGAAAAGGCAACCAAAAAAATAATTACGCAGGCAAAGAAAGCCTTCAAAAAAGCAGAGGTCAATATCGATGACGGATGCAGATTCGATTTCGATGAAGGCTGGATACACCTGCGGATGAGCAATACCGAGCCTATTATGAGGCTTATCGCTGAGTTTGAAAGTTCTGATGCTGCAAAGCCTTATATTGACAAGATAACCAAGATTCACAAAAAAGTGATTTCCGGCAAATAATGGCTTACGCAGAAAAAAATGATGTAGCAAGGCAACAGACTCAACGGGTTGTTCTCTATACAATCATTATAAATATTTTAAATACCGCACTTAAACTCGTTGTTGGGATTTCCGCTTCGTCTATGGCTTTGATTACAGACGGGTTGCATTCACTTTCCGATATGATAACGGATGTCGTTGTCATCGTAGGGGCACGAATAGGAGCAAAAGAGCCTGACAGCGATCATCCATACGGTCATGGGTGGGCAGAAACTTTTGCAACGGTGTTTATCGCTGTGATACTCGCTTTGGCGGGTTGCTTTATGATATACAAGGCTGGTATGAGCATCGCGATGCATAAAGTTTCGCAAATAGGTATGACCGTTCTTGTTATAGCGTGTATCTCAATCGTTACAAAGGAATTTGCGTTTATAATAACAAAAAATGCTGCGGTTAAGCTGGCAAGCTCTATGCTGTACGCTAACGCATGGCACCACCGCTCGGACGCTTTAAGCTCGGTTGCCGTTGCGATAGGAGCTGTTGCATCTATGTTCGGTTTTGCATACGGCGACCAGATAGCTGCAATTATCGTAGGGCTTATGATAATTATTGTCGCAGCACGTATTTTGTTTGATTCATTCGGACAGTTTACTGCTCGCTCCGTTGATGCGAGGACAAACGAACAAATTACAAAAATAATTGGATCTCAATCACAAATACGTAAATGGCACAAGTTGCGAACAAGAGTTGTCGGCAGAGAGCTTTTTATGGATTTGCATATTCTCGTTGACCCAACACTGACAATCACAGACGCTCACGATATTGCCGAATCACTTGAAAATGAACTTCACAGGCAGATTACCCAGCCTGTAAATATCACAGTTCATATTGAACCTGATGAACAGACTTGAAAATTAACGAACCTCTACTATTTTATCGGCAGAAAGAAAATATAAATAACCTGCTGTGTTCCTGCTTTCAAAAATTTCACCTGCAGCTTTACAATACCATTTTAACTGCGGCAAGTAGTGCTCGGCTCTTTGTTTGACCTGAGCAGGATTGACTCGGTCGGTTTTGAAATCAATTATTATAATTTCGTCCGGGGTTTTAACCAGCATATCAACTATGCCCTGGATAATTATTTTTTCTTCTGCGCAATTTTTCAAATCAGGGTATAAATCCGCTGCAGGTGCGGCATAAGTAAACGGCCATTCTCTCATAACAGTATTTTTACCGTCCCGCAGAAGTTTACCCAAATCGCAAGGACAGGGGCGGCGGCAATCAGATTCGCCGA
>CAYTQR010000034.1:0-16034 GCA_964440045.1 uncultured Planctomycetaceae bacterium
CGGGGCGGAAAAGCTGCTTGCCGAAAAACTGGCCAGCCCGCTTGGCCGGAACATGCTTGCACTTGCAGCAGCAGTGGCTGTTATAGGTTTGTATCTTTTGATTTTGAAATTATGGAGAATCAGGCATTAAGGCTACTGGAAAATTGACGTTTAAAGGCGGTGTCCATCCGCCTGACTACAAAGAGTTAAGCGAGAATGTTCAGATAAAGTCTGTGCTGATGCCGAAGCAGCTTGCTATTATGCTCAGCCAGCATATTGGTGCAATTTGCAAGCCGTTAGTTAATAAAAAAGACCATGTTACAGCGGGCCAGCTTATCGGCAGCGCAGATGCATTTGTATCGGCCCCGATTCATTCGCCGATAAACGGAACGGTGAAGGATATCGCGCTTAGTTCCCATCCGGTGCTCGGCAGGGCAGAAGCGATCATTATTGATGCCGACGAGGGAAACCTGCCCAAACAGCCCTGCGCCGGCAAGTTTGACGGCAGTTTCAACCCTGACAAGTTTACTGCTGAGCAGATTTTTGAATCTGTTCGCAATGCCGGTGTTGTCGGAATGGGTGGGGCGGGTTTTCCGACAAGTGTCAAACTTAAAGCAAATCCCGAGTCGCCGATACGCGCTGTGATAATCAATGGCTGCGAATGCGAACCTTTTATTACGTGCGATTACCGGATAATGCTCGAATGGACGAATCAGATTGTTGCCGGTGCGCTGCTTGCGGCAAAGGCGCTGAATTGCAAAAATATATACATAGGCGTAGAGGACAATAAGCCCAAAGCAGTTGATGCTTTCAAGCAGGCAGTCAAAAATATGCCTGCTGCTGCGGAGGTTGAGGTTGTTGCGGTCAAAACGAAATATCCGCAGGGTGGCGAAAGACAGCTTATTAAGTCAATACTTAACGAGGATGTGCCAGCCGGCGGTATCCCGCCGATGATAGGCGTTCTTGTAAATAACGTCGCTACCGCAGCGGCGATAGCCGAAGCGGTTGCCTTTGACAGCCCCCTGACATATCGGCCGGTAACTGTTTCGGGAAGTGGAGTTAAAGAGCCGGGCAATTTTTATGCACCGATTGGGATGACGGCAGGCGACCTTATCGAACTTGCCGGCGGACTGACCGATGACGCGGTTAAAATTATTCTCGGCGGACCGATGATGGGTTTTGCCGTGGCGGATTTATCTACGCCAATGACGAAGACCGGCGGCGCGATTACGGTTCTTACCGCAAAGGAAATCGGCGGCATAAGAATGAAGGCAAAAGAGACGCCTTGTATCCGCTGCGGAAGATGTATCGAGGTCTGCATAATGAATATCAATCCGACGAAGATAGCCCATGCGGTAAAACATAACCTTCTTGAAATGGCTGAAGACTATCATATGTCGGTCTGTATCGAATGCGGCTGCTGTAGTTATGTGTGCCCGGCCGATATAGAAATTGCGGGACTTATAAAAACCGGAAAGATTCTTGCCGCCAAGGCGAAAAACCTTATGCCGAAATAAAATTGTCGCAATAGGATAAACAGATGTTGAAAAATATAAAAGTATCACATTCACCGCATATCAGGAAGCATCACTCTACGCAGAGTGTTATGCTCGATGTGATAATTGCCCTTGCCCCTGCGATGATAGCAGCGGTAGTTTTCTTTCGGGCCCGGGCGATAATTGTTCTCGGCACGTGTTTAGTTTCAAGTGTTGTTTTTGAGTCGATTTGCAATCTTATCCGCAAGAAGCCCAATTCGCTTGGTGATTTAAGCGCCGTGGTAACAGCTATTATCCTTGCCTTTTCGCTGCCGCCGACGCTGCCGGCCTGGGCGTGCGTTATAGGTTCAGGATTTGCAATTATTATGGGTAAAATGGTGTTCGGCGGCTTAGGCTCAAATATCTTCAACCCGGCGATGGCGGGCAGATGTTTTTTAACCGCTTGTTTTGGAACAATGATGACCACCTGGACAGTGCCTGCGACGATAGATATAAATATGCCGAAGGTGGGACAGGTTCAAAGCATCTCAGCTCCTGCGGCAACAACTCAGGCAACTCCTCTTGCGTTGAGCAAAGAAGCGATAAAAAGCAAGGCGACCGGTGATGGAACGAAAGCAAAATCGGTAAACAGCATTTTTAGTTATATGTTCCTCGGCGAAACAGGCGGCTGTCTGGGAGAGACAAGTGCACTTGCACTGATTATAGGCGGGATATATATGCTGATAAAAGGCGCTATAAATTATATTATACCGGCTGCGGTGCTTATCTCTGTATTTGTATTTGCTTCAATCGGCTGGCTCATCGACCCGCAGTATTATATTGCGCCATGGGTTCATCTGGTTGGCGGCGGGCTTTTGCTCGGAGCATTTTTTATTGCTACAGACCCGGTAACGGCGCCATTGACGAAAAAGGGTATGTGGATTTTCGGCGCGGGCTTGGGAGGATTGACGATGCTGATTAGAATCGTCGGCGAATATCCGGAAGGTGTTATGTTTGCAGTACTGCTGATGAATGCGGTAACGCCGTTAATCGACCGTTTTACAAAACTCACGCCGACAGGAGGCAGAGTAAATGCTTAAAGCGATAAAACATTATATCGAACAAAGCTGGCTGCTGATTGTCTCATCTTTTGCTTTTGGTCTTCTAATTGCCGTAACCAATGCTGCCTGGCAGCCGAGGATTGTACAGAACAAAATAAAAAAACTTAACAATCTGATGAATGTGTTGATTTCCGATGTGAAGTTTGAGCTTATTATGCCTGATGTGCAGGTCGATTTAGGCAAAGGTAAAATCGCAAAGAGTAACATTTACAAGGCAACTGCTCCTGACGGTAGTTGCGCGGGATTTTGTTTTGGGGCCGAAGGCGCAGGTTTTGCCGATAAGATTGAACTTGTCATCGCAGTCGATGCGGCTTTTGGAAAAATCAAAGGCTACAGTGTTTTGTCAAGTAATGAAACGCCGGGCTTTGGCGACAGGATAACCGGAGATTATTTCAGAAATCAGTTTATGGATGCACCGGCGGTGGATTTGGGTCTTGTGAAGAAGGGTGATGACAAAAAAATTGACGACGAAATTGTCGCTATCAGCGGCGCTACGGTCAGCAGTACCGCAGTTGTCGATATCTTCAATAATTATCTCGAGCAGATAAGGGAAAAACTCAAAGAAAAAGGAATTAGTGCAGATGGAAAGTAAAGCACCTTCAATTTCAAAGGTTTTTACAACAGGCCTGTGGCAGGAAAACCCTGTTTTGCGGCTTCTTTTAGGTATGTGCCCGACACTTGCCGTAACAACGGCGGTAAAGCCTGCCCTTACAATGGGACTTAGTGTAATCTTCGTCCTGCTCTGCAGTAATATCGTTGTAAGCCTTATGAGAAATCTTTTAAAGCCCCATCTGCGGATTCTTATGTTCACGCTTGCAATTGCGACATTTGTAACAATTGCCGATTTATTCCTCAAGGCCTTCCAGCCGGAGATGAGCGCTGTGCTTGGTCCTTACGTGCCGCTTATTATTGTAAATTGTATAATTATCTGCAGGGCCGAGGCCTGTGCGAGTAAAAACGGTTTATTTGTAAGTATTGTCGACGCAATCGGTATGGGTATCGGCTTTACGGTAGTGCTGTGTATCCTCGGCGGAATAAGAGAATTGTTGGCTACAGGAATGGTGTTTGAAATTCAGATGATGCCCGATAAATTTGTGCCCTGGGCGGCGATGAGAATGCCCGTCGGAGCGTTTATTACGCTTGGGCTTATGCTTGGGCTTGTCAATGTTGTTACAGGCAAAAAGACCTGAAAGGTTTAGCGATGGATAAAGTTTATGTCCTATTAATGGCGTTTATCTCGATAGTTATTGTAAATAATCTTGTATTTACAAAATTTCTCGGAATATGTCCGTATCTGGGCGTATCGGGCAGGCTCGATATGGCCTTTGGAATGGGCATGGCGGTAACATTTGTAATTACACTTGCCGGCACAGTCACCTGGCTGATTGACAATATGATTTTAATACCTTACGGACTCGAAGTTACCCGCTACATCTGTTACATACTTGTGATAGCGGGAGCGGTACAGCTTGTTGAGATGTATCTGAGGAAATTTTTTCCGCCTTTATACGAGAGCTTTGGCATATTTTTGCCGTTGATTACTACCAATTGCGCGATACTCGGCCTTTGTCTTTTTATCAACTTGTGGGGTATTGATAATTTTGTCGAAGCAGCGGTTCTCAGCTTCGGCGCGGGCATTGGTTTTACCCTTGCAATCTGCATAATGGCGGGGATTCGCGAAAATCTTAATATCGCAGATGTGCCCCAAAGCCTTAAAGGTGCGCCGATAACCCTCATTACCGCAGGACTGTTAACGCTTGCATTTATGGGTTTTGCAGGGATGATTAAGTAACGACCACTGCAGGTTACGACATTTTCAGCTTCACAAATGCTTTCCAGCTCATTTTGAACAGCAGCAGCCCGTGCCGCCATCTGTCAATCTTGATATCGCCATAGTTGCGATTGCGATAATGTATCGGCATATCCACAATTTTGTGATTGAGCTTGGTCGCCCCGAACAGTAAATCAAAATCTCCGAAAGGGTCGAAGTCCCCGAAATATGCCCTGTTCGCCGCTATCTTGTCGTAATCTCTGTGCCATAGTACTTTAGTTCCGCACAATGTGTCCTTGACCCTCTGGTCCAGCAGCCACGTAAACAGATTTGCGAAAAGGTGATTCGCAATCAGGTTCAGAAACCGCATTGCCTGTTTTTCTGTAGGATAAATCAGCCGGCAGCCGTTTATAAAGTCTCCCTTGCCCTCAACTATAGCCTCGTAATATTTCCCAAGTTCCTCCGGCGGCATAGTTAAATCCGAATCCAGTATCATCAATATGTCCCCTTGACAAGCGGCGAATCCCAGCCGCATAGCATCAGCTTTGCCCTTGCCGCTCTGGTGCAATAACTCTACGCTATGCCATTGGCCGCCGTATTTTGCTCTGCATCTTTCTATCTCTTCGACCGTACCATCATCGGAATGACCATCCACAAAAATCAGTTCCGTCCAGCTGCCCAGCTTCGGTGTCCGCTGGAAAGCCATTTCTATATTGCCCCGCTCATTGCGCGTTGGTATTACAATTGAAACAGTTGGCGCCGGACCTTCTGTTCCGGTTGGTACCGGCCTTGCCACTATCCGCCATGTTAGACAGAACCAGTTAAACAGTGGCATTTTGGCTAAGAGCCTGTTCATAAACCATCCAAGCACGGGCACTTTCAGCGGCAACAGCGTCCTGCCTGTTTGCGTAATCGTTTCGTAGTCCGCAAGATTTAGAAGGTTTGTAATATCTTTGCTTGAAAGCCAATTGTAGCTTGGGTTCTTCTGCCGTCGCCCAATCCAGGTAGCGAAAGCTAATATCGGCCGCCATAAATTCGAGTGGTATGTAATTACCAGCCTTGTGCTCGGTTTGCAGAGTCGCTGCAATTTTTTGAGTAAATTCTGCACGTCTCCTACCAACGGCAGTACATCCGACATAATTATGTAATCAAAAGGTTCTGTATTCTCAAAATCGAACATTTCGGCATCGCCGGATGTGAATGTCAGATTTTTTTGCTCAGCGTGTATCTTTTGTGCAGCGTTTATCAAATCTGCATCATTATCAATTCCCAGACCATAAACAGGTTTTGTTGCCGCCAGTAGTCTCCCGGTCGAGCAGCCGATTTCCAGAACTCGCATTCCCTGAGGCACTACAAAGGTTACCGCTCTGTCCACCTCTTCGTAGTATCCCGGATTCTTTCGTCTTTTTACTTCTGTGATTGAAAGTTTCTCTTTACTCATATCTTCCTTAAAACAAAGAAATATCTGCCGTTTAGTTTTTCTCGTGGTATTTGAGCGTAATTCTTCACTTCGGCCCCTATAAATTCCATCGTTTCGTTTCCCTTTGTCGCCGTTATTTTAAAAGGTGTCTTTACAATATTATAATCCAAAAGCCTGTTTATGTCACGTTCCGCAGCGAACAGGAAAATCAGCAAATCGCTCCTGCCCAGGACTATTATTTGGTTATCATTTTGGTATTGGCTTTTGAATTTGTCCATATACTCTGAATGCTCTCGGACATATTCTTCTTTCAGCAGGAATTTGCCCTTATCCGCAAGTTCCCCATTATCTACCAGTATTGCCCCTTGCAGTACCTGTGGTACAGAGCTTAACCGCCAGGCCGGCTCTGCCGTACAAATCCCAAACCCCTCCCGGGCAATTCCTATATTTCTTAATGTAATATCCTGGTTGATGAAAACAAATTCCGCTGTTCTTCTGATTTGCTTATAACCCTCTGCCTGCTGTTTTGCTTCCCGAAGTGTTTTATGCGTATAACCGGCTGCAATTAGCTTACTGAAAACCTTATGGTTTCCGCTATACACTTCTTTGAAAAATCTATTCTGCTGCCATCCGTATAAATTATAATTTGCGTCTATGCGCCTCGGCATCACAAGAGAATGACTTATATTCGAGGCCAGCAAAACCAACACTGTAATAATGGCAAATTTTGTGAGACCTCTGCCGGCGGAAATTTTAAGAATATACGCGGCCAAAAATAGAATCCAGAAATCTATTATTGTTTCTTTCCAGAGTATATCCCGCAGAATATACCGCGTGCCGATAGGGATATTCACCAGCAATACAACCGTTATCAGCAGTACCAGAACCAGTTCTCTTGTTGTTTTTATCCGTTTTTTATTGTACAGAGCTATCACAATCAGGTTCAGCGCACACAACGCCGTGAACATTGCCGGATTGTATTTTATGTACAAAACAAATTCCCGCATGCAGGTTCCCAGGTCTTTCATCGAAAACAACACCGTGTTCCGCAGGAAAATCATCTTATAATCCAGCAGCAGATATTGCCATCCAAGCCTGATATTTGTGTAAACGGCGAAGTGCAGAAAAAGCGATAATATAAACCCGAAGGCTATATAATTTAGTGCTGTTGCTCCCCTATACCACTCGCAGCAGACCTTTTCTCTTGTGGTTATTATCTGCCAGATAAACAATCCGAACAGCACTGTAAAGAACAGTGTCCCTAACGGCGTAACTCCGAAACTGCTGGCCCAGGTCAGTATGCCCGCGGGCACATCCTGTCTGTATGCTGCTATAGCTAAAATCAGAAATACGACCCAGTTGAACAACCCTGCCCATATCGGCCATTTACTTTTGGCTGGATTAGGGTTTTTATATTGTTCTTTATAATAAATTGAATTCAAAAGTAAAACAAACAGTCCTGTCCCGAGTAGATAAAACAGCGACTGAACCTTAGTGGTAAATGAAAGTCCCAGCAGCAGCCCGCCTATTATATACAGCAGAGTTGCTTTTGCAGTCTTGGCAGACCGCACTGCTATGATATTTATCAGCACAGCCCCCGCCCAGAAGAACACTGAATAGAGCCCTGTCCTTATCATGCTTGCGTGGTAGGCAAATGCTTCACTTGTGCCAATCACCGCAAACCCTATCACCGCGACCCATTCGCCGAGGTCAAATAGCAGATAAAGACTTATCGATAGCAGCAGCCCTATCGCCAGTATAATAAACGGCTGGTGTGTTCTGAGGAACCCTGTCAGCTCCGCGGTTGTTATAATCGGGTTAAGCGACTCTTTTACCTCCGAAAGGGTTATTGCCGAAACCGCTCCTGCCGTCTTTGCGAGCCAGGTCGTCTTTGCGAGAAAGAGATACATCCCAAACCCTGTATGGCATATATGGTCAGGGAGCATTTCGCTGTTTATCAGCAGCGTATCGAGTGTCGTAATATGGTCCATATCCCAGATAAAATAATAAGGATATGATGAATTGATGTGCCAATACCATGCAAATAATATCACGGCAATAATCGCAAATACTACCAGTATTAACCCCTTGCGGCTGTGTTTATTCACTATAGAAGCTCCATTCTTAAAACGACAACTTAATCGTTTTTATACCATTCTTCAATAGTTTTGTGGACAAATTTGTTCGGCCATTTTAGCGAAAAACACAGGGAATATAGAAAAGGCGTCCTTTTTCCTTGAGAGGGATGAGCCGACGGCGTATAAAGGCGGTAAATCTTTTCAATTTAACGCTTTAAGGCAGCAGTATGTTTTGATATAATACTATTGCCTAAGGCAGTGTCATAAAAATTGAAGAGAGTTTATAAAAACAATGGTGTGATTAGTTTTAAGGCGGCCGGCTTGAAAACAGCAGTACTAATTCCGTGTCATAATGAAGAGATTACTATTGGGAAAGTAATCGACGGGTTACGCAGTCAACTTCCTTCGGCAGTTATATACGTTTTCGACAATTGCTCGACAGATTCGTCGGCCTCCGCAGCCACAGAGCACGGTGCTATTGTAATAAAGGAACCACGTCTGGGAAAAGGTTTTGTCGTAGAGAGCATATTCAACCGTATCGATGCGGATATCTATGTAATGATTGACGGAGACGATACCTATCCCACAGATTATGTAGGCAAACTTATTGAGCCATTGTTGGCAGGGGACGCCGACATGGTTGTCGGTGCAAGACTCGCAGATTACAAAGACGATTCATTCCGTCCGCTTCATGTTTTCGGGAATAATCTTATCTGCCGACTGGTTAACTGGATGGGGAAGGCTCAACTGACAGATATTATGAGCGGCTACAGAGCATTCAACAGGCGCGTAGTAGAGTGTATTCCGGTGGTTTCATCAGGATTTGAGGTTGAGACGGAAATGACGATTCAAATGCTGTATTACCGTATGAAGATTGTTGAAGTTAATATACCATATCAGAGAAGACCTGCAGGAAGTACAAGCAAATTGCACACATTTAGTGATGGATTTCGTGTTTTGTGGAAGCTGTTCAGTCTTTTCAGGGCTTTTAAGCCATTAACCTTTTTTGGCAGTGCCGGATTGTTATTTCTGTTTTTGGGAATAATGGCAGGAATTTTGCCTATCAGAGATTATTTCACTGAGCCTGACCATGCTGTATACCATATTCCCCTTGCAATCCTGGCGACAGGATTGGTAATTATTTCCGGCGTTTGCGTTTTTCTGGGGATATTACTTCACGCTATAAACTGGAGATTCCGTGAGTTGCATAGCGTACTTACCAGAAATCCAAACAAGGAAGCAGCAGGATGACTGCGGCAAGGTGGAACGAGCGATCAAAAAACAATAGGCTAAGTACTGCATACCAGGCAATCCTCAGAAGTTTGTCTTATATTAACCGAAGCAGAATCCTTTGTGTCGTTCTTGTGGCGTTTTTTTTATTTTTTATACTTGAAATAAGATTAAACTTTAAACGGGATTTGCCGTATGAAACTCAAGTGAAAAATCTTAATGTAGACGCAAAGCTTTATTTTCATCTTGCCCGGAATATAGTCAACGGGACCGGTTATTATGTAGACTATAGAAACGACGAAGCCATGACATCTGTTGGTCATCCGCTCCTGCTGGCGATATTTTGCGTAATACTAAAAATGTCTCCGGCAACCTTTGCCTGGTTTTTTTACATAATATCTTTTATTCTCATGTCAACGATAGTCTGGAATTGTACACACAGCAATGTATTTTTGGTTTTGGCAATGTGGATTTACTGCGAATTCTTTAGTCATATCGAATGGTTGTCAGCTAATATAGAATCCTCGCTTATTTTTGCCAATTTGCTTTTGGTAGCGAGCCTGGCGGTTTTTTACAAGACTGGTTTTAGCAAACGATGGGCGGTTATATCAGGCTTTGCGTTCTTTATTCATATTCTTGTAAGGCCGGTGTTTTTATTCCCGGCGCACTGCCTTTTGGCATTTTTTGTTATAATAATTTTATATCACTATATACGGAAACATGTTTTTGTGCCGAGCCAATTTATCAGAGGCTGGTTCATATTCTTAATAGTTGCTGAAAGCCTTGTTTTTATGGCATATGCGTACTCACATTATCGATATAAGGATTCTCGATTAGTAACCGGTACCTACGGATCAACCGTTTTATATGCCGGGAACAATATATACGAGCCGATACACGTTGAATTTCTTGTAGGAAGAAGACATCATCCGGATTTTTGGAGAACATATTGTGTGCTTCAAAATAATCCGGGGACAACTTGGGTGCAAAGGCATAAGATACTCACAAAAGAGGTTTTTGCTTACTGGAAACAGCATCCTGGGCGGGCATTTGAGGCCTGGCGGTGGCGATTTGGGCAGTTTATGGGTATTTATGCAGGGGCGGGAAAACCACAGATAGCGCTTCATACGTTTTGTGCATGGACCCTTCTGGCATTAGCTATAATTCGCTTACTTGCCGGAATTTGGCAAAAAAAAGAGAGACAGGAGCTTAAAAATTCATTTGGGTTGGTGTTTGCAGCCATATTTTTTTCGTATTCGGTAATACACGCCGTCTTTGCATACTCGGGATTTAGGTATGCTGCTGTAATAGTAGTACTGCTCGCAGCGGCAGTTCCCTGTCTGTTGTATGAAATAAAATCGTTGCTCGGCAGGTTCGCAAAAGTTATATTAACCGGTTTAAGTCAAGTAGCCTCGGCGACATAAGTCAAGAGATAGTCCTTTTAGTTTAGAAAGTCAGGTTATTAACAATGATATTAGCGGATATTTTTGATTTGTGGAACTCCTCCTGGCCGGCCGGTGTGACAATGCTCGTTCTGGCTGCGGGTTTTGCGCTGGTATTGCTGATAGCAAGTATAAAGCTCAAAGTTCAAATTGACCCGAAAGTAGAACAAATCTCGACGGTTCTTCCCGGTATAGACTGTGGAGCCTGCGGATTTGCCGGCTGTTCATCGTATGCAAAAGCTGTTGCAGCCGATCCTGAACTTATTGGTAAATGCGCGCCCGGCGGCAGCGGCATATCGGGAAAAATAGCCGAAATTCTCAGCCTTACAGTCAGCAGCTCGAATGTGCCTGTAAGGCCTATAGTTCACTGCAAAGCTCATACAGGCGACAAAACCTTTTTTGGCCAATACGACGGCATACCAACCTGCACCAGCGCAAATGCACTGGCTAATGTACAGGCCTGTAAATTTGGCTGTCTTGGTTTTGGCGACTGCGTGGCATCATGTAAATTTGATGCAATCCGCATCATCGACGGTCTTGCGGTAATCGACTACGAAAAATGCACGGGTTGTACAGCATGCTCAAAAGCATGTCCGAGAGGAATTATAGAAATGGTGCCTTTTACCAGCGACGTTATGATGACTGTTGCCTGTAGGAGCCAGGAAAGCGGCAAAGATACAAAAGCCTTTTGCAAAGTAGGATGTATCGGCTGTAAATTATGTACGAAAAAAAATGGTGCTTTTGAGATGGTGAAAAATTACGCCAGGCTCAACTATGAAAAATACCAGCCGGGCGAATCCTTTGAGGCAGCGATGGGAAAGTGTCCGACGAAAGTTATTGTATATCGCGGCAAAAAAACACAATAAAGTTAAATTGGCGTTTACGCACCAATAGAAGTTTTGAATTGTGGTTGTTTTTCTCCCGTTCGGCAGAGTTTGCAATCGCAGATTCCCACGGTTTTCAAATGTGTTGCCCCTGCGTATACTCGGGTTTCAGTAAGAACAGCCCCCTTTGCTTTCATTTTGCGAAAGGCGATATCAGCCTGATGCCTGTTATGTGTACCGACGGCATCGATAAAGACGGTTACGCGTTTGTCTCTCTGCAAAAGACCTAAAACAGTAGCCAAAACAGCTCCCTCGGCGAGACCCCCTATAACAATAAATTCGTCAGCTTTCAGTTCCGTAAGAAGCCGTTCGGCGCGTGGTTCATTAAACGGATCCTCACATCGCTTATTAAGAATTACCTGGTCGTAATGTATGAAGATGTCTCTCTGCAAATCGGTACAGCCATCAGCTTGGAATTCGAATCTCCTTTTGCGGAGAGCGTATGATATTTTTTCCTGACCTTTTGTGCCGGCGATACAAAACTCATCGCCGTTTTTGCCTGGTTTGCACAGTTCGGTTGAGACCATCCTGACGTGTTTTACTCTTGCCCAGGCAAGAGCCCTTCTTATGTTCATCAGCACTCTTCGGTGATTTCTGACACAGGCAGCGCCGTTGGCCAGAAACAGGTCTTTCTGTGTGTCAACATCTACAAGAACTCGTTTTCGTCTTAGTCTTATAGGCCTTATCATTTTTTTGTTCCTGCTGCAAGCACGGCTCTTATAATTTCTACGTTATTATCGGCTCGATAGTTCCACGTAATCTGTATCGAATTTTGTCGGACTTGACTTGAGATGGTTTTCAGTTCAAAATAGGCTGCCGCTGGAAGCAAAAATGGCTGCATATTTGTACCAGTGTCGTAAAAGACTCTATTATATGGCAAAAAGACAGTTAAAAGAGTATCCTAATATTGCATTGAGGCCTGAGGATGTTGACGGCAAAATTGATTTTTCCAACATTTTCGGACGCAAAGCGGCGGTACATATTGAGATAGGTTCCGGCAAAGGCACTTTTCTGGTTAATCAGGCCCAGGCCTTTCCGGATATAAATTTTCTCGGCATTGAGTGGGCGAACAAGTATTACAAATATGCCGTGGATAGAATTGGGAGAAGGAAGCTGGCCAATGTTTGTATAATACGTACCGAGGCCGCATCTTTCATCGTCAATTCGATAGACAAAGCAAGTGTTGAATGTTTTCATATTTATTACCCTGACCCTTGGCCCAAAAAGCGACACCACAAAAGAAGGTTTATCTGCGCAGAAAATGTTACGCAGCTAATCCGCTGTCTCAAAAAAAACGGCCTGATTAATTTTGCTACCGACCATGCGGAATATTTCCAGTGGGCTCGAGATGTATTTGAAGGTTTTGCGGGGGAACTTAAACCTGTCGAGTTTATCAGTCCTGCCGGCGCAAGCGAAGGTGAGCTTGTGGGAACAAACTATGAGAGAAAATACGCTATGGAAAAAAGAGATATTTTTACTATCGCTTTTAAAAAGATATAATTTATGGTTTAAGGGAAAATTTTAACAATGCAAGCAAAAAACAAAACACCGCGAAAACCACTTACCGTTGGTTTCATTGCGCTGGGTTGTCCGAAAAATATAGTCGATTCGGAGAAAATGCTTGCGCTCATTGCCGAAAGAGGCTTTGTCGTAGGCGCCGATGCCGATAACGCCGATGTTGTGGTAATCAATACCTGCGGTTTTATAAAACCTGCTATTGATGAAGCGGCCGAAGTGATAAGCCGAGCTCTTGGCAAAAAGCGCAAGGGAAAAATTAAAAAGGTTATTGTCGCAGGATGTCTGCCCGAGCGCCAGAAACAAAAGATTCTGCAAAAGTTTGGCCAGATAGATGCAGCCGTTGGTCTCGGACAAAGAGATAACATCGCAGACGTGATTGAAAACCTTTTTGGCAATAGCCCGACGAAATTTTATGAAAGTCCTGCCGGCTGGACCGATAAGGCACAGAACGATAAAGACAGGCTTTTAATCAACTCTGCACACTGGGCGTATTTGAGAATAAGCGAAGGCTGCGATAAGTTTTGTTCTTTCTGCACAATACCGGCAATCAAAGGTAAATTCAGGAGCAAACCCTTGGACGACATCGTTACTGAGGCAAATCAACTCGCCCAGGCCGGCGTAGTGGAATTATCTATAATCGCCCAGGACAGTGCAAACTATGGTCATGACCTGGGAGAAAAAAACGGACTTGTAAAAGTCATTAACGAGCTTGAAAAAATCGACTCTCTGGCGTGGGTAAGGCTTATGTACCTGAATCCATCCGGGATAGACAATACTCTTATCGAGACGATTGCGAAAAGCAAAAAAGTTGTTCATTATATTGATATGCCGATACAGCACATTAGCGATTGTGTATTAAAAAAAATGCATAGGCCTGATACAAAAGAAAAAATGACCACTCTTATTGAAAAGCTGCGGAAAAATATTCCGGATTGTTCGCTGCGGACAACGGTTATCGTTGGCTTTCCGGGGGAGACCGAAAAACAGTTTAAAGAGCTGCTCGATTTTATAGAACAAGTTCGCTTTGACGCACTGGGCTGCTTTGCTTACTGGCCGGAACAAGGTACAAAAGCGGCAGAATTGCCAAACCAGATACCGCATGATATCAAAGAAGGCAGAAGAGAACAACTTATGCTCGCCCAGCAAAAGATTGCTTTTGCAAAAAATAAAGCTCGTCAGGGCCGGATTCTCGAATTTTTAATTGACGAAAATCAACCTGATAGACTTGCAATCGGCCGATTTTATGGCCAGGCTCCGCACATCGACAGTATCAGTGCGATAAACAACTGCAAAGCTGACTTAGGAAGTTTTATAAAGGCAAAAGTTACAGGTTATAAAGATTATGACCTACTTGCCGATGCAGAAATGTGAGAAAATCCTTTCAAGAATTGCCTCGTCAAGATGTTCGGCTTCAAAACTCGAAAGGTTTTGTAAAGCGGAACGTAAAAACATAGCAGCTGTTTCTTCGCTGTTCTTTACCAATTCTTCACAAGCAAGCTGAATATTTTTGATTGCTTCAATTACCACTGCTCTGTGTCTTTCAGTAAGAGCAGTTTTGTCGGCGGTTTCTACCGCGTCGGACCTTTGATTGATTATATTTTGCCGTATAAGCTCTTTGAGCTTTTTAAGGCCGATTAGATTTTTGGAACTGGTGACAACAAAATCACATCTGAAAGTCTTTTTTAACAGCTCAAGTTTTCCAGAAGTGTCATCGGCGTTTAATAAATCGCACTTCGTTGCTGTGTAGATAGCAGGTTTCTTGTTCAGATATTTCAAGGCTTCGAAATCGACGGAGTAATCCTGTTTTGTAATATCTACGCAGAAGATTATTACAGCCGCATCATTAATTGCTTTGACTGCAGCGGCATTTGCCAGAGCCGTAATCATATCGGCCGGCTCAGCGCTAAGGCCGGCGCAATCAAACAGAACACAATCACATCCGTCTAATTTCAGCCAATGCTCAAGTACATCACGGGTTGTGCCGTTATGCTCGGACGTGATACTCCTTTTTGCGCCGATAAGTGCATTGGCAAGACTGCTCTTTCCGGCATTTGCAGAGCCTGTAATTATTACCGAAGGCGCATCGATAATCTGCTCGAAAGTGATTGAACCTGCGAGAAGCTCATCGAGACTATTAAGGATTTTTTTTGCAGTTTCAATTGCTTTTTCCGTTCCGGTTTCTATTTCTTCTGTGCTGAAGTCAAGGGCCGCTTCGGTTAGACTCAAAAGTTCAAGAATTTCCTGATGAATTTGACGAACTTTTTTCTCAAGCGAACCGCCTAAAAGCTTCTGGGCAGCGCAAAGCTGGTATTGGTTGGAGCTTTGTATTAATTGTGCCACAGCCTCGGCTTGAGACAAATCCATTTTTCCATTAACGTAGGCCCTGTATGTAAATTCGCCGGGCTCGGCGAGTCGGCAACCCATAGAAAAGAGTTTTGAGAAAATATATTTTATGATTTCGTCGCAGGCGGAAAGATGAATTTCAACAAGATTATCGCCTGTGTATGACTTAGGCGAGGGGAAAATATAAGCCCTCGCCTTGACAGCAAAATTTTCGGCAATATCCATCTGGGCAGAGATTATTTTTCTTTTTTCAGTATTGTCGTTGTATAAGGCGAGACTTTTCAAAGCGTCAAAGGTTTTTTCGCCGCTGATTCGTACAATTTTGTTTGCTGAAGGAGACGACCCGCTGGATACTGCAACTATTGTGTCGTTTATATTATACATAGTCGCATTTGCAATCTTTGATTAGCTTGTGGAATTATCAGGAAAACCTGATTGGAGGTTTTGGTTTTTTCTTTTTAAGTTTTCCGCCGGTCTTGCTGGTTGTCGGCACAAGAAAAGCCTCTTCGGCAGCCTCTTTTTCGCGTATGTGTTTCCTGATAACATATTGTTCAAGTACCCCGGCAGCCGTGCTCGACATTATATAAAGATTCAGGCCTGAAGGCGCTCTATATAGGAAGACAAACATCATTACGGGCATCATCCACATCATCATTTTCTGCTGCTGGGCTGCCTGGGCATTTGACGAAGATGCTGACGAAGGCATCATTTTTTGCTGTGCGAACATTGCCGCAGCAAGCATAATCGGCAATAAATTAAAACTTGTTCCAAGG
>CAYTQR010000035.1:0-15911 GCA_964440045.1 uncultured Planctomycetaceae bacterium
TCATCACACAGTTCGAAGGGCCTGTGATAGATAAAATCGGTCTTTTGAAGATGGATTTTCTCGGTCTTAGAACACTAAGCGTCATCCAGAGAACCATCGACCTGGTTGAATCAACACACGATGTAAAAATAGATATAGAAAAAATTAAATTAGACGATCCAAAGGTTTTTGAAGTATTCGCTTCGGGCAGGACAAAGGGAATTTTTCAGTTTGAATCCGGCGGGATGCAGGATTTGTTAATGCGGCTCAAGCCCGACCGTATCGAAGACCTTATCGCGGCAAATGCCCTTTATCGGCCCGGCCCGATGGCGTTAATTGGTGATTTCGTCGACCGCAAACACGGCGCAAAATGGAGTGTGCCGCATAAGATTATGGAGGAAGTGCTTGCCGAGACGTTCGGGATTATGGTCTATCAGGAACAGGTGATGAGAATCTGTAATCGTCTCGGCGATATCCCGCTGCGACAGGCCTATACTCTTATCAAGGCAATAGGCAAGAAACAGGCCTCGTCAATCTCAAGGCAGAGGCAGAAATTTATCGAAGGCTGTAAAAACAAGGGGCTATCCGAAGAAAAGGGAGTTGAAATCTTCGAGCTTATAAAACGATTTGCAGGTTACGGGTTTAACAAAAGTCACGCGACACGTTATTCGATAATCGCTTTCCAGACAGCGTATCTAAAAGCTCATTGGCCGATAGAATTTATGGCGGCTTTGCTGACTTATGAAATGGGCGATTCTGAGAAGGTTGCCGGCTACATCGGTGAATGCAGATCTATGAAAATTGATGTGCTGCCGCCAGACATCAATGAAAGTTTTACCGATTTTACGGTTATTTATCAGCAGGAGCATGAACATAAGTCCGAGACCGGCCTGATACGTTTTGGTCTAGCCGCTGTAAAAGGCGTAGGCCAAAAAGCCGTTGAACAGATTATCGCCGCAAGAGAGAGAATCGGGCAATTCCACAGTTTGTTCCACTTCTGCGAGAACGTTGACCTGCGGCTCGTTAATAAGCAGGTAATTGAATCGTTAATCAAGGCAGGAGCCTTTGACAGGCTCGGCGGAAGCAGAGCTCAAATGATAGCGGCGCTCGAGATGGCGATGAAGGCCGGGGCAGATATGCAAACCGACCGTGCAAACGGCCAACTCGGACTGTTTGGGCAAAACGAAATAAAAAAAGATTACGAAAAAGACCATCAACGACTGCCCGATGTGCCTGCCTGGCCGGAGGCACAGATGCTTACGTACGAAAAAGAGGTGCTCGGCCTTTATGTAACTAAAAATCCATTGAGCAAACACGCTGATACTATCAGCGTTTACGGCACAGCAAATACTTCAGAACTTACCGAAGAAAAGAGCGGTCAGATAATCATCATTGGCGGTATGGTTCAGAAAATCCGCAACATTGTAACCCGTAACGGCAGAAACGCCGGCGCTAAAATGGCGGTCTTTACGCTTGAGGATTTGCAGGGAAGCTGTGAAGTTGTTGTGTGGTCGGACCGTTATGCAATATTCGGTCATACTCTTGCGGTTGACCAGGTTTTGTTTGTAAAGGGCAAACTTGATTTTACTCGCGAGATGCCGCAGATAATCTGCGACGAATTAATCGATATGTCAGAGGCTGGGAAGAAACTGGCGGCAAATATAAATATCCTGCTGTCCGAGTCTGAGATAACAAAGGAAAAAATTATCCATATAAAGAGTATCTGTTCCGCTCATCGCGGCAAGAGTCCTGTTTACGTAACTGTCCGGACAAATAAAGGCGTTAGTGTAAGGACCGCTGTTGGAAAAACACTGGCGGTTAATCCGAGTACGGATTTTTGCCGGCAGATGGAACAACTCATCGGCAAAAAGAATTTGCAGTTAAGATAGAATGACGAACCGCCGGTGAAACCGGCGGCTAAATATCGTCGCCGTGCCGGCGACGGCTAAACAAAAAACGTGGATTACCGCTTTTTTACGGGTGAAAGAGGGGATTCGAACCCCCGACCCCTAGATCCACAATCTAGTGCTCTAACCGGCTGAGCTACTTCCACCATAACATATTCAATTTTAAGTCGAATATTTAAAATTGTAAATTATTTTATTGCTGCCTGGGCCGCTGCCAAACGGGCGATTGGCACCCTGAACGGAGAGCAGGAAACATAATTCATACCTACTTTACAGCAGAAATCAATACTGTTCGGCTCGCCGCCGTGCTCGCCGCAGATACCGACTTTCAGTTTCGGGTTTGTAACCCTGCCGAGCATTGTGCCGATTTCCACTAATTTGCCGACGCCTGTGGTATCGAGGACCTGGAACGGGTCGTTTTCATAAATGCCGTGCTCAACGTACTCGCCGAGGAACTTGCCGGCATCGTCACGAGAAAAGCCCATGGTCATCTGTGTCAGGTCGTTTGTGCCGAAGCTGAAGAATTCGGCTTCTTTGGCAATTTCGTCAGCAGTCAAAGCGGCTCTTGGAACTTCTATCATCGTACCAATCATATAACTGATTTTGCTCTTTTTCTCTTTGAAGACCTTGTTGATTTCGTCAAGCACTTCTGTTTTGACAAACTTAAGTTCTTTGAGCGAACCTACCAGAGGAATCATAATCTCCGGCAGAACTTTTTTGCCGCTCTTTTTGACTTTCAGCGCCGCTTCGATGATGGCTCTTGTCTGCATACGATAAATCGCAGGATATGTTACTGCAAGGCGGCAGCCGCGATGGCCGAGCATTGGATTGAACTCGTGAAGCTTTTCAACCTCTTCGGCAACTCTCTTTGGAGTGATTTTGAGTCTTCTTGCCATTTCGGCCTGAGACTTTACATCCTGCGGGAGGAACTCATGCAAGGGCGGGTCGAGCAGGCGGACAGTAACAGGAAATCCAGCCATCGCCTTGAAAATACCTTCGAAGTCGCTTCTTTGATACGGCAGCAGTTTCTTTAATGCGCCTTCAAATTGTTTTGCCGGTTTTGCATATTCTTTTTTGATCGCGGCCTTTTCTTTGTCGGTTTCGGCTGCGTAAAGTTTTTCGAGCATTACGTCATAGTCTTCTGCGGCAAGAATCATTTCGCGTACCGCCCAGATTCTGTCGCCTTCAAAGAACATATGTTCGGTTCTGCAAAGGCCGATACCTTCTGCACCGAAACCTCTGGCTCTTTTCGCATCGGCTGGAGTGTCTGCATTTGTTCTTACACCGATTGTGCGAATCTTATCAGTGATTTTCATAAATTGACCAAAGGCGCCGGAAAGTGTCGGCTCGACAGTAGCGAGCCGGCCGGTCATTACCTGGCCCTTAGAGCCATCGATACTCAGCCAGTCTCCCTGCTTAATAGTAAGTTTGCCAACGGTCATTTTCTTGTTTTCGTAGTCGATGTTTAGTTCACTAACTCCGGCAACGCAGCACTTGCCCATGCCGCGGGCAACAACCGCTGCGTGGCTCGTCATTCCGCCGCGAGCGGTAAGAATACCCTCGGCAGCATCCATCCCGCCGATATCCTCCGGGCTTGTTTCAATTCTGACAAGGATAACCTTCTTGCCGTTGTCACGCCATTTTTCTGCGGTGTCTGCATCAAAGACAACCTGACCCACCGCAGCGCCCGGCGAAGCGGGAAGACCCTTGGCAAAGACATCGCGTTTTGCCTTGGGGTCAAAACTTGGATGAAGAAGCCTGTCGAGCTGTTCGGGGGCAACTCTCATAATTGCCTGTTTTTCGGTAATCATTTTTTCTTTTAACATATCGACTGCTATTTTTACCGCGGCCTCTGCGGTTCTTTTGCCGGTACGAGTCTGAAGAACATAAAGTTTCTTTTCCTGAATAGTAAACTCCATATCCTGTATATCCTTGTAATGCTTTTCCAGCCGAGTCATAAGAGCGGTGAGTTCTTTGTAGGCTTTGGGCATAACTTTTGACAACTGCTTTAGTGGAACAGGTGTTCTTATGCCGGCCACGACGTCTTCGCCCTGGGCATTCATCAAAAATTCGCCATAAAATTCCTTTTCGCCCGTGCTCGGATTTCTCGTAAAGCAAACGCCTGTGCCGCAATCGTCGCCCATATTGCCGAATACCATTGCCTGTACGTTTACCGCTGTGCCGAGCAGACCCTTGATATTGTTGAGTTGACGGTACTTGATAGCCCTTGGCGCATTCCACGAGCCAAACACCGCATTGATAGAATGTGTAAGCTGTATTTTGCCATCCTGTGGAAAACTTTTACCAACGTGTTTCTTGTAAGCTTCTTTGTATTTTGCAACGACATCTGCAAGCTGAGCGGCAGTTAGTTCGTTATCGTTTTCAACGCCGGCTTTTTTCTTTGCCGCGTGGAGAATCCCTTCAAAGTTCTCGTGATGACAGCCCATTACAACATCGCCGAACATATCGATGAACCTGCGATAGATGTCATAAGCAAAGCGGGCATTGCCGCCTCTTTTAATGATGCCTTCAACGACTTTATCGTTAAGGCCAAGGTTGAGAACGGTATCCATCATACCCGGCATAGATATTGCGGCGCCGCTTCGAACGCTGACCAGAAGGGGCTTGTTCGCATCGCCAAGTTTTGCGCCCATTGTCTTTTCGAGTTTTGCAATATTTGCATCAACTTGGCGGGCGAGGCCTTTGGGCCATTTGCCCTTTGCCTTATAATATTCGCCGCAAACCGCAGTCGAAATTGTAAAGCCGGGCGGTACAGGCACACCTAAATTTGTCATCTCAGCAAGATTGGCTCCCTTGCCGCCGAGATACGCTTTCATTGTGGCATTGCCTTGTGCTTTGCCGCCGCCGAAGAAGTAAACCAGTTTCTTAACTTTAGCCATTTCTATAAGTCTCCTAAAATAAATTGCCGTTACAGGCTGGTGAAATAAAAATTACACTTTGATAGCAAAAAGAGGGGCGTAAGTATAAGGACAGGCACTATAACTGTCAACTTCAAAAAGCTGCTGGTAAAAGGCCGGCTTTGTCTTAAAAGAGACCCAATATGTTTTTAAAGCTAAATGGCAGGTTTCGCTTTTCTTATGCTTAATAAACCGCTTACGACGGTAATTATTATTGTGGCAAGATAAGTGATACTCATAAACCAATAACCCCATAAATCCGTTTGGACGTGCGCCATTTTTACAACTACCGTACCAACCGCGAAGGCCTGAAGGAACATTTTGATTTTGCCGGAGAAAGTAGCTGGAAATTTTATTCCTTTCGCCTCGCTCCAATGCCGAAGTATGGTAACAAAAGCTTCCCTTGCGATGATTATGCCCGCAAAGCCCCACTGGATTATGAAATGCTGTGCAGCGGAGAAATTAAAAAGTTTCGGCTGGCCGATGAGAGCGAAAACGACAAACGAGCCGCAGATGAGAACTTTGTCGGCAAGAGGGTCAACTATTCTGCCGAATTTGCTGGTGACATTCAACTTTCTTGCCATTGCGCCATCGACCATATCTGTCAGGGCGGCGATAACAAAAATAAGAAAAGCAACGTCGAGATAACTGGGGAACGACATATCTCTATCAGCCGGCAGTGTTGGTTCGAAGAAAATCATCGCCAGGAAAACCACGCTCAGTACGAGCCTGCCGAACGTCAGGATATTAGGCAGATGTTTTAGCATCATCTGAAAGTTTACCGCAAAAATCCTCTAATTCAACCCCAAAATTATCTGATTTCAGAACAGTACGGCCAATCACTTCCTGTTCGATTGTTCGCCTGTCCTGATTGCCTTTTGGGCAATTATTTATCCTTAGCTTCAAATTCAGCATCTATAACATCGTCACCGCCCTTGCGGTGAACTTCACCTTCGCCGCCTTGCGGCTCTGCCGGCCCCTGCCCGGCGGAGGGTTGGCCCTGAGCAGCCTGCTTTTTGGCCGCCTCTTCGTAAAGAACCTTGCCAAGCTCCTGAGCTGTGGTATTTAAGTTGTCCATGGCCTTTTTTATCGCTTCGCTGTCTTCGCCCTTGGCGGCTTCTTTAAGGTTATTCACGGCTGACTCGATTTTGCCGCGTGTCTCGGACGAAACTTTGTCGCCATGCTCCTTGACTGTTTTCTCGGTCGCATAAACCAGCTGGTCGGCCTGATTTTTCAGGTCAACCACTTCCCTGCGTTTTTTGTCCTCGGCTGCGTGATCTTCAGCGTCTCTCTGCATCTTTTTGACTTCCGTATCGCTCAGGCCGGAACTGGATTTAATCTGAATCGATTGCTCCTTACCAGTACCGCGGTCTTTTGCAGAAACCTTCAATATGCCGTTCGCATCGATATCGAATGCAACTTCAATTTGCGGAATGCCGCGAGGAGCAGGCGGAATATCGGAAAGCTGAAATCTGCCCAGCGTCCGGTTGTCTCTGGCAAATTCTCTCTCGCCCTGCAGAACATGGATATCAACACTCATCTGACTGTCGGCTGCGGTTGAGAATATTTCCTTTTTGCTCGTTGGAATCGTCGTATTGCGGTCGATAAGTTTTGTCATAACGCCGCCCAGCGTTTCAACGCCGAGAGACAATGGCGTAACGTCAAGAAGCAGAATATCCTTCACACCCGCATCGCCGGCAAGAATCGCGCCTTGAACGGCTGCGCCGATTGCCACAACCTCGTCGGGGTTCAAACTCTTGTTCGGCTCTTTCTTGAACAAATCCTTGACTATCTGCTGAACCTTTGGAATTCTTGTCGAGCCGCCGACAAGCAGGGCTTCATCTATGTCAGACGGGTTCAACTTCGCATCACTCATTGCCTTGACGCATGGATTTTTGAGTCTTTCGAATATGGGTTCGGCCAGCGATTCAAACTTGCTGCGGGTGATGGTTATCTGAAGATGTTTCGGTCCGGAAGCATCGGCTGTGATAAACGGCAGATTTACCGTCGCCTCAACCTGGCTGGACAATTCGCATTTGGCTTTTTCGGCAGCTTCCTTAAGCCGCTGATGCGCCATTGCATCTTTCCGCAGGTCGATTCCTTCAATCTTTTTAAACTCATCGGCGAGGTAATTTATCAATACTTCATCGAGGTCGTCGCCGCCCAGATGTGTATCGCCATTGGTGCTGAGCACTTCTATAACACTGTTTTTGTCCTCAAAACCGCCGATATCGAGAATTGAAATATCGAATGTTCCGCCGCCAAAATCGAAGACCGCGACCTTCTCATTTTTCTTCTTTTCAATGCCGTATGCAAGAGCCGCAGCGGTCGGCTCGTTTATAATCCGTTCAACCTTCAGTCCCGCTATTGTGCCTGCATCTTTGGTAGCCTGTCTCTGGGCGTCATTAAAGTATGCAGGAACCGTAATCACGGCACGGTCAATCTTTTCGCCAAGATAATCTTCAGCGGTCTTTTTTAAATCCTGTAGAATCATCGCCGATATCTCCGGCGGAGTATATTCCTTGCCGCGCACGCTTACCTTTACAAGCTCGTCGGCGCCGCCGATAATCTTATACGGAACTATCTTTTCCTCGCTGGCGACCTCATTGTGCCTGCGACCCATAAACCTCTTGATTGAAAAAACAGTATTTTCAGGATTCGTAACCTGCTGATGACGAGCTATCTGGCCGACAAGCCGTTCGCTTTTATCGGTAAAGCCCACGACCGAAGGTGTTAATCTGCTGCCGGATAAATTTACAAGTACCTTGGGCGTTGTGCCCTCCATCACTGAAACAACCGAAATAGTCGTTCCCAAGTCTATTCCTATAATTTTCGCCATTTTCTGTTTCTCCTTTCGACAAAAAATTTCACTGTATAATCACAAGTGCAAAGGGTGTGCCAGCAGCAGAGGAAAAACTTAACTCCTTACAAAAAAACAAGTTAGCTCTGCATAGCCTGCTCAACAATGTGCCATTTTGGCAGGCTGTTCGGCGAAGGTGTAAGATAGATAATATTTTCAATTTTTTGTCTATACTTTTTGTGTTCCTATAATATAATTCCCAAGTCAATTCTAACAGGTGCCTTGACGTTTCTTTTTGATGCTTGAGTTTGAAGGGAATTTTAAAAAATGCCTAATATCTCTGCTGATTGCCTTGTTCCATCAAGAGTCTTTCTGACCAAAGGCGTTGGAAGGCACAGATACCAATTGAAATCTTTCGAAGAAGCCTTGCGGGCAGCCGGGGTTGCTAATCAGAACCTCGTACAGGTTTCATCAATTCTGCCTCCGAAATGCAAGATTATCAGCAAGGAAAACGGCTTAAAAGAACTCGTTCCCGGCTCAATATGCTTCTGCGTTATGGCAAGAGCCGATACAAATGAACACGGCAGGCTTGTGGCCGCATCTATTGGAATCGCACTGCCGAAAGACAAAAGCAATTGGGGATACCTCAGCGAAGTGCACGGTTATGGGATGAATCTGCAGCAGGCCGGCGATATGGCTGAGGACCTTGCCGCTGAAATGCTCGGCACCACCTTCGGTCTTGAGGTTGACCCCAATACGGCATGGAGCGAAAAGGAACAGGAATATAAATCCAGCGGCCTTATCATCAGAACCTCAAATATAACCCAAACCGCAAGCGGCAAGAAAGGTCAGTGGACGACCACCGTCGCGATTGCGATGTTCCTGTTTGATTAACACGCAGAGGGACAAATGAATTACGGAGACCTGCCGCAAGAATATAGTGCTTACGAAACGGCGAAAATCGTCATCCTTCCCGCGCCATTTGATGCTACAAGTACGTGGATAAAAGGCGCTGATAAAGGGCCGAATGCGATTATCGAGGCCTCGGCAAATATGGAAACCTACGATATTGAAACCGATTCAGAAGTTTACAAACAAGGCATTTTCACAGACGAACCGATTAAAGAAAAAAAATCGCCCCAAATTATGACCGCTAAATTAAAGGACAAAGCTCTAAAACATCTAAAAAATAAAAAGTTCCTCGTTACTATCGGCGGCGAACATTCCGTAAGCGCCGGCGTGATAGAAGCCCACACTGAATCATTCGACGAACTGTCGATACTGCAACTTGATGCTCACGCGGATTTGCGCGATGAATATCACGGCTCAAAATACAATCACGCTTGTGTGATGGCACGGGCAAGAGAAATCGCACCCGTCGTTCAGGTCGGAATTAGAAGTGCCTGTGTGGAGGAAAGAGAGCTGATACAAAACGCTGATAATGTTTTTCCTGCCCAGGATACTTATAACAACAATAACTGGTTTGAAAAATGCCTGAACAAATTAACCAAAAACGTATATTTAACTATCGACCTTGATGTGTTTGACCCATCGATAATGCCTTCGACCGGCACACCTGAGCCGGGCGGTCTTTTATGGTACCAGGTGCTTGATTTTCTCAAACAACTAATAAGGGAGAAAAACGTTGTTGGTTTTGATGTTGTTGAATTATGCCCCAATCCTGCAAATAAGGGGCCGGATTTCCTCGCTGCGAAATTGATTTACAAGCTCCTAAGTTATAAATTCGAGATATAAAAAAAGCGGCTCCTGGGAAAATCCCAAAGACCGCTTTTATTAACCCAAATCTTTTTTTTATTTAATCAATTCAACGACAGCATTTCCCTTAATTGTCATTGGCATTGTCATACCCTGAGGCATCTGCTCGTTTGCCTCCATCTTTATTATGCCTGAAAAGTTCATCGCTATATTGCTTTTTTGCGTAAGGCCTGTTTTCTCATCCACTTCGCTCGTCGAGTTAATCGTGCCGGATATCTGCATAGACATCTTATTGTTAGGGTCTATCTCAATAGGTTTTGAACTGTCGCCCATATCCATCTTGGCTGCCGCGTCAATATAAGCGATACCGTCTTTGCGGCTCTTGAGCATATAAGTCGTATCAATATCAATCGGCATAATAAAATCTATGCTTTGCGTATCATACCACGTATCGCCGACGGCTAAAGGCTCGGCTGGGAAAACTCCCATCATATCGCCGGTCATTTCCTTGATTTGCTTTTCGTCGAACATTTTGTCGAGAAATTTATCCATTCCATCCATTTCAGGGCCGGCCGGCATTTCTTTTCTCACTTTTGTAAGCATTTCCCCGATACCACGGACATCAGAAGTTTCGCCCGTAGGCGTAACCTTCATCTGGAATTTACAGCCGGCCATAGCTGAAACCATAGCGGCCATCATTTTCTGGTCCAGCCTGTTCGGGTCAATCGGTTTGGGATTTGCCGAGTCAAATTCCATATGTCCCATCGGACCATCCATAATCATTTTCATAGATTTGTAGGTCATCTGGACATCCATTACGCCGGCCGAATCCACGCTTAAACAATCTATACCTAAAACCATTTCCTGGGTTTGTTGCGTTTCCATTTCCTGGCCGCCCATTGTCTGGGCAACGTCCTGCGTCTGGGTCATTTTCATCTCGTGTGACTCGCCAGCTTTGAGACGTAATTTCAAGTCAACCTTTTCCTGCTCAGCCGGACAAACAGCAGCTAACAAAATAGTCATACAAATGACAATTGAAATAATACTTTTGGTCTTCATTTCAAATCTCCTTAAAATTATACTTCTTCAGCTTTGTTCTCTTCACCGATTTCTGCCGGTTCGTAGCGATTCTTCGTAAAAGCTGTTCCGATAAATTTGGCTGCGAAGAAAACGCATAAGAATATTATAAGAAGAACTATTGGCCAACCAGAAAAGCTTTTATGTTCCTGTATCAATTGCGGCACAGGGGATACAGTTTCAGAACCGTTATCCAAAACCATACGTGATTCAACAGCTTTCGGAGCCGAGGAGTGAGATATCAGGGCGACACTGATAGTTGTAACCGATGAAATCAATGCAATAATCAACGGCATTATCAACGACCAGATTTTCAACTTCCGGTCAAATCCCTTCTTGCTGATTCTTCTCTTTTTTCGCTTTCCCATCGCTTAAACCCCACTTTCTGTACTACAACACGTTTACATTAGTCGTCAGTTACGCCAAGCATCTGCGCAATATTATCAAATTCATCGAGTGAATAAAACTCTATAATTATTTTTCCCCGCTGGCCATTCTTGCGGGCATGGATATTTACCTTTGTGCCGAGCCTGCTGCGGATTTTTTCTTCGAGGTCTCTTATATGGGCTGGTTTTTCCAGAACCTGTTTTTGTCTCTTTTCATCCTTTTCGCTCAGGGCAAGCCTTACGAGCCTTTCAACCTCACGCACGCTCAAACGCCCTGCTAACGCACGATTGGCAAGCCTCTTTCTTAAGTCATCCGTCGGCAGCGCAAGTATCGCTCTTGCATGTCCCATATCTAAAGAACTATCGATAAGCATCTGTTTTACCTCGGCAGGCAAATTCAGCAAACGAATATAATTGGCAAGTACCGAGCGGTCCTGGCCGAGCTTTTGTGCCGCCTGTTCCTGTGTCAGGCCAAAGGTGTCTATGAAATTTTGATAGGCTTTTGCCCTTTCAATCGGGTTCAAGTCGGCCCGATGAATATTCTCCACCAAGGCAAGAGCTAACATCTCGGTATCGTTGGTTTCCCTGACCATAACAGGTATCTTGCTCAGCCCTGCCATTTCAGCCGCCCGAAATCTCCTTTCGCCAGCCACAATTTCATACCTGCCGTCTTTGGGCCTGACTATTATTGGCTGGATTATTCCATTCTCCCTGATGGAGTCGGCAAGCTGGCGCAACGGTTCTTCGTTCCAGTTTTGCCTCGGCTGATAAGGGTTTGGCGCTATATCATCAAGGTTTAATTCTGTTATGCTCTTCTGTAAGTCCTTGTCAACAGGGAAGTTAACGGCCTTGTCGGCAAAAGCGGTATCGGACTCTTCTTGTCCGATATTTATTATCGGACCCATCAAAGATTCCAGACCCCTGCCGAGATGTTTTGGTTTTTCTTTTTTAGTTGCTGCCATAATACGCCTCCTTTTTATAGACCTGCTCATCCTTGTGAAAAACTCTGACTGGCAGTTTCCGCCGTCGCATTTACTATGACGGACAAATTAGCAGGTTCAATTCTCCTTTTCCAGCAAAAAATATCAAATGTTTCACGTGAAACACCTGTAAAGGCCTTGTATTTGCCTTGATTTAAACAAACCCGCCATAAAATGGCGGGTTAAATACAATGGATTTCTGCCCCCGTTCCTCAATCAGGTTGAGGACAAGTTTCACATGGGTGACATTTCTTTGCGGAATGACATACCGTCGGCGTAACCCTCGACTTTGCTCGTCGCCGTGCCGGCGACGGCTAAACAACTATAATATTAGCTAAAAACTTTTTACGGGCAGCTTGTTCCACGTGAAACACCTCTCAGGGGAAATAACTACCAGAAAGCAGTAAATCCAAAAACAGTAAATCGTTCGCCAAGAAATAACAAAACACCCATCTAAAAAATTCTCACTTCAATTCTTACACCCTGTTTTTTGCTTTGTTGCTTTATCAACAAACATACTTATTTTTTCTGCGGCAGGGGGTTGACAAAAATTATTAGACCACGAATACTTATTCTGATAAACTTCTGTGAGAAAATTTCTTTTGTCGAATAAGGAGCAAAAATATGATTACTGCGCTTGAGCAATATGACCCGCAGATGTACGAATTGCTGCGACAGGAAGGCGCTCGCCAAAGTGCCTGCATTCGTCTTATTCCGTCGGAAAACTATGTCTCTAAAGCAGTTATGGCAGCTACCGGAAGCTGTATGACCAATAAATACGCAGAAGGCTATCCGGGCAAACGCTATTATGAAGGCCAGCAGATAACCGACCTTGTAGAATCAATCGCTATCGAAAGGGCGAAGAAACTCTTCAAAGCTGACCACATAAATGTCCAGTCTCATTCGGGAGCTGTTGCAAATCTGGCAGGCTATAGCGCCGTTGCTGCTGTGGGCGATACGATTATGGGCCTTTCTCTGCCGTACGGCGGACATTTAAGCCACGGCTGGAAGGTAAGTTTTACCAGTAAAGTTTTCAATTCTGTAAGTTATGAAGTTGACCCCGAAACAGGGCAGTTCAATTTCAATAAAATCGAAGAATTAGCTAAAAAACACAGGCCGAAAATCATCATCACTGGCGCAAGTGCCTATCCGCGAAAAATAGACTTTAAAACATTCGGCCAAATTGCAAAAAGCGTTGACGCATATCACTTAAGCGACATCGCACATATCAGTGGTCTTGTAGTGGCAGGGATTCATCAAAGTCCTGTGCCTTATGCCGATATCGTTTCGACAACAACGCACAAAACTCTGCGCGGCCCGCGAGGCGGAATGCTGCTCTGCACTGAAGCGCTTGCAAAAGCCGTTGACAAGGCTGTCTTCCCCGGTTTGCAGGGCGGCCCGCATATGCATACGATAAGCGCTCTTGCTGTTGCGCTGAAAGAAGCCGACTCGTCTGAGTTTGTCGCTTACGCAAAACAGATTGTCAAAAACGCAAAGGTTCTTGCCGACGCTCTTATGGAAAAAGGGTTCAAGCTTTTCAGCGGCGGAACGGATAATCACCTTATCCTTATCGACCTTCGAAACAAAGACATACCCGGCAAAAAACTTTCGAAAGCGCTCGACATGGCAGGTATCGTAACAAATTACAATACTATCCCGGGCGACTCTGCAAAACCATTCAACCCAAACGGCCTTCGCCTCGGCACACCTGCCGTTACAACGAGAGGAATGAAAGAAGAACAAATGAAAATAATCGCTTCGTTGATAAGCAGAGTTGCGGAGAATATTGACAACGAAGAAGCAATTGCACAGGTGGGAAAAGAATCGCTGCTTCTATGTTCACAATCCCCTGTGCCGGAACATTTTATAATACCCCAAAAGAAATTCCCTTTTATATAAACGATGAAAAAGGATTTTGAAAATATGTTCAGAGAACTGTTTGAAAAACAGGCCGAGTTGAATAAACGCACGGGCTTCGACGCCAAAGCGCTTCGCGAAAAATTCGATAACGCAACGGCAGGGCAGTGGCTCAATAATTATATCGCTGCGATGAGCAACGAACTTGAGGAATTGCGAGACTGCACTTACTGGAAACACTGGTGCAAGGAAGCTAATCAGGGCAGAAGGTTCGAATTAAACGATTTGCAGAACGCCCGCGTTGAAGTGATTGATATGCTGTTTTTCTGGATAAGCCTGGCTCAATGTGTAGGTCTTGACGCTGATGATGCGTATAATCTTTATATGCAAAAGCTCAAAGTCAATCATTCCCGCCAGGATAACGGCTATTCAATGACGCAAAAAACAGAGGACGATAATAAAGATATTGCCCTGTGAGTTTTCGCTGACGGAGCCGCAAAATGAGCATCGGCAAACTTAAAACCGCATCTTTGGGACTGGGCAGAAAGGCAAACCAGCTGCTTGATTTAGCCTGTTCGACCGGCCTTTATGAAATCATTTCCGTCGCAGACAGTGTCTTATCAAATGCAGTTCAGGCTGCACAAAAATACAGCTGCACCGCCTTTGATGATTATAGACAGCTTGTTCTGCAAAATGATATCGATGTACTCATTGTTGCCGAGCCGCTTTATAAATGTGCTGAATATGTAAGAATCGCAATAAACAAAAAATGCAACATTATAAAGCTTATCCCCACCGCAACGAATTTTGAACTGGCTGTTGAGCTGATAAATCTTGCTGAAAAAAATAATGTAAAATACATCACCGCAGCGCCGGCTCGGTTTGCGCCCGGCTTTGAGCGCCTGTGTGACTACCTCAAAACCATTGACCGCCGGCAGCTCTCCTTCGTTAATATAAACGCATCACTCGGCAGTGATTTTTTTCAGCCGATTACTTCTGACCAACAGGCCGATGCGAAACTTTCCGGCGGGGGGGTTCTGCTCAACGATTGTTTTGAGCTGCTCAGTCTTATTATCGAAAATTTCTCTCTGCCGCAGCAGATTTACGCACTCCTGACAAGCAGAATTGCGGATAGAAAAGCAAAACAATATCTTGGCGAAGATACCGCAACTGCATCGCTTGTCCTCAGCGACGGCCTGATAGGTACTTTCCTCGCCGCAAAACAAGTAGGCAGCAATACCACAACACCCGTGAGAATCTACGGCCCGCAGCAAAATATTATCGCAACACCCAATCGGCTTGCTGTTATAGACAGCGCCGGGGCAATAATCAATGAGAACAAATACCCCTTAAAACCGGAAAAATGTATAACTGAGATGTTTATTGACACCGGCCGTGCACTGCTTGAACCGGACAAGTATAAATTGCGAAACAGCTGGCAACTTGACCTAGCGACGATGGCGCTTATCGAAGCAGCCTATCTAAGCGCAAAAACCGGCACACCTGAATCACCCCGAAGATTTGTTGAAATGGCTGAAAAAGAAAATTCCCCGTTTGCCTAACCGGCATTAATACGTTCACCAAGCTGATTTTTCACATGCCAGATAACAGCACGAATATCCTCCGTATCAGGCAGAAAAGTTACCATCCGCTCAAGCAGTTTTCGCCTTTTTATCTCTTTTAGTGTAGGCACAAAATTTACATCTATAATCCAGCCGAACATCGTTATAACCATATCATTAAGAGTTTTAAGCTCTTCATAGCCAACCGTCTTGTTTTCAAAAACCGCCTGGACTATATGCATTGAATATTCATTCGTTCCCTCAAAACCAAAGGTTGCAAGATATTTTTCTGGATTGCCGCGCATATCGTCAAACCTGCTGACCATTACATAGTAGATATCAAGTTTGTCAACATCACGAATAAGTTTGGCGAAAAGTGCTGTCTGGTCGTCAAGATTATCCGTCAAATCTTTATCGCCGTGAAGCTTGATTGCTGTTTCTATAATTTCTTTTTCCTTCGCGTCTAAACAATCAAGTGTTTTGTTTTCAGCAAGAACCTTCAGGCCGAGCAGACTGTGATTTACGGTTTCAACGTCATTATAGGAACGATATTTTTTAAACTGCTCGAACCTGCCGATATCGTGAAACAGCGATATCGTCTCGGCAATTATCTTTTGCTCTTCGTTCAAGCCAAGCTGCTCGGCTATCAGCAGGGTATCGGCGCACATCCTGCGGGTGTGGTCTTCCTTGAGCTTAATGTTGGCGTTTACATATTCGTCGCTGCCGTAG
>CAYTQR010000036.1:0-7238 GCA_964440045.1 uncultured Planctomycetaceae bacterium
CCCTATGATGGCTTCTGTGCTGGTGTATATGCTGGTGGTAAAATACCTCGAATTGATATGCCTGTTATTAACTCAGACGAAACTGGACAATTTTTTGATGATTTAAAATCTCAAAAATTAGAAACTAATGAAATTGAAAAAATTAAAAAGATGACTACAGAATATATTGCAGGAAATGAAAGTGAGTTATTCCCGCAAGGTGATGTTGTTATTACTAATGTTTTTCAGCTGCAGCATATAAGCACATCTTCTGCCAAGAAACTGCTTGGCGAGATGAAACTCGGCTCAAATATTACCGAAATTTCGGAATCCGGGACGCTTGTAATTACTGAATATGCTTTTCGGATGCAGAGAATCGAGGATTTGCTTACGCTTGTCGATGTGCCGGGGCCGCCGAAGGAGTTTAAATTGCGAATCCTCAAGTACACTCTTGCCGAAAGTCTTGTGCCGAAGGTAAAGGCTCTTGCCGAACAGCTTGGCACGGTTGATATTACTATCGGCACAACAGCTCCTGCAGCGGCGCCGCCTTCAAGAGGTCGCCGCCGAACGCCAGCAAAACCGACGCCGGCGCCAAGTCCGGAAGCGGCAAAAAAGACCGGCGTTTTTATCGACTTCGATAAGCGGACAAACCGTGTACTTATGATAGGACTTGCTGAGGAGGTTAAAGCTGTCAACCAGATAATCGATTCGCTTGATGTGCCGCAGCAGGACCTTCGTGTTATCAGTGAATACGAAATACAGTATGTTGATATTGAAAAGATTGTTGCTGCCCTGAAGGAACTTGGCATTATTGATACTGCCGGTTCAGGTATTGGCCCGAAGCCAGGCCCGGCGGCTCGCGGCAAAACTCCTGCTGCAACTACCACAACAGCCGAGGGGCCGGTATCACTCGATGAGCCTCAGGTTGTTATGCTTGAGTTTACAAATTCGCTGCTTGTCAATGCAACGCCGGAACAGCATATCCAAATTACGCGGATTATTTCGTATATTGACCGTGAGCCTTTACAAGCGGCCATACCTTACAGAATCTACAGGCTTGAAAATCAGGAGCCGGAAGCTTTGGCGGAGGTTCTTAATAATCTTATAGAGAAAACAATCAAGGACAAGGAAGGTAAAATTCAGAAGACCGTAAAGTATTCCGAGGAAGACATAGCGATAGTTCCCGATGAGAATACGTTTTCGCTTATTGTTTATGCAAGCAGAAAGAACCAGGAATGGATAGGGAATCTCATCGAGACTTTAGATAAGCGCCGGCCGCAGGTGCTTATTGACGTATCGCTTGTCGAGATTACGCGTGACGACGAGTTTACATTCGACATTGACGTTTTGGCTGCTACAAGCGATATTGTCTCGCAGAATATTGGTATCACCGGCGCAACAATACTTGGTAGCACAACTACCGGTCTGACAAGCTCGGTGCCAGATGAGTATAGATTTGAGGGTGGGTATTTTGCCGGCGATACCAAGAATATAAGAGGATTTTTTAATGAGGGCAGGATACAGGCTCTGTTTGACCTGATTGACAAGAAAGGTTATGGCAGGATTTTAGCAAGGCCGAAGATTCTTGTAAACGACAACGAATTGGGGAAGATTGAGAGAACAGAAACGGAGTATGTGTCTAAGACGACAATTGTTTACGCCACTGCCGACAGCCAAGGTACTTCATCGATAAGCTATACGCCTTACTCGGCAAAAATTTCGCTTGAGATAACGCCTCAAATAAGCGAAGGCGAATTGTTACGGCTTGAAATTGCAATGACTCGCGAAGATTTTGATGATACAACAACTGCTCCAAAAGACACTACTACGAGTAATATCAGTACGATAGTGACAGTTCCAGACGGCAGTACTATAATATTAGGCGGACTTACAAAGCTTAAACAGGCAAAGACAGGCAACAAAGTTCCTCTTCTTGGCGACATTCCTATTGTTGGGACTTTGTTCCGCAGTACATCGGATACTGATAAGGCAAACAAGCTTTATGTTTTTGTTAAGGCTAACATTCTTCGACCTGAAGAGACGATAGGTCTTGGTCAGCTTAAACGGATTTCACAGAGAAACAGGGATGAGTTTGAAGAGGCGGAGAGAAAATTCCAGCGGTATGAGACTTTTCCCGGCATAGAGCCGGAGCCTATGGATCCGGAAAGGGTACTTGAACAATGAAAGAAAAATTTAACTTCCAACCAGCCGTCGCCAAAGGCTATGGCGGGCAGGCATCGAACGTTGAACTTTGAATGAAATAGGTGATTAGATTGTGGTTATGTTTTAAGGAAGTAGGAGGTAATGAAGTAAGGAATGACCGCTTTGTTGACGTCGCCGCGCCGGCGACGGCTAAACAAGTTCCTTACATCCTTATTTCCTTACTTCTTTGGATTCCCGCTTTCGCGGGAATGACATTAGAATATGTATGAAAGATTTATTAATAAAAACGGCTCAAAGGACGGGAATAGTTGATGCGGATTTGCTTGCGAGCTTTCTTGAGCAGAATACGGACAGTCCGGTACGGCTTGACGAGCTTTTATTGACGTGCCCACAGTTCACCGAAGAGGCGGTACTTCGCCTTTTTTGTGAGGTGTTAAAGATAGAATTTTTTGCTGAAATTGACCCTGCCGACGTACCAAAACTTTTCGTTGAAAATGTACCGGCCGCATACGCACAGCATCACTATCTTATTGGCGTAAAAAACCATCCCGACGATACCGAACTGACAGTGGCTCTATCAAAACCTTTTGATACGGATTCTGTGGATAATGTTTCAAGGCTGACGAAGTCACCGGTGAATATCGCACTTGCAACGAGAACCGCAATAACGGCTGCCATTGATGTAGCATATGAGCAGAAATCTACCATTATTGAAGAGGTCGCAGAAGAACTTGACTCGCAGAACCTCGACCAGCTTGTTAATGAAGTTGCAACGGCAGACGACCTGCTGGATGTTGTAAATCGTCCGCCGGTTATCAGGCTCGTCAATGATATTCTTTTCCGTGCGCTGCAAATGAGGGCCAGCGATATTCACGTTCATCCTTACGAAGGCAAGATTCAAATCCGTTACAGGGTTGACGGTATTTTATACGATACGCTGAGTCTGAACCGAAACGTGCTGTCGCTTATCGTATCGCGTATAAAGGTTATGGCTGGTATGGATATTGCCGAAAGAAGAATGCCGCAGGATGGAAGATGCTCGGTGAGAGTGGGCAACCGTGAAATAGACCTGCGTGTCAGTACCGTGCCGACGAGCTACGGCGAAAGGTGCGTGCTGCGTCTGCTCGATAAGAGTACCGGGCTTTTTAACCTTACCGAGCTTGGTATGTGGGAGGACGACCTGAAAAAATTTGATTCGCTGCTGGACCGGTCGCATGGCGTGATTTTCGTTACCGGCCCGACCGGCAGCGGAAAAAGCACAACGCTCTATGCGGCTCTTAACCGAATGGATTCGGTAGTAAAAAATATTATTACTATAGAAGACCCGATAGAATATCAGCTTGGCGGTATAAGTCAGATGCAGGTGGCTACGAGGAAAGGAATGACCTTTGTCACGGCGTTAAGACATGTTCTCAGGCAGGACCCTGATGTGATAATGGTCGGTGAGGTTCGCGACCAGGAAACCGCAAGAATGGCGATACAATCTTCACTTACCGGCCACCTTGTTTTCAGTACTTTGCATACGAACGATTCTGCAGGCGCCATCAGCAGGCTTTTAGACCTGGATGTTGAGCCTTATCTTGTAAGTTCATCGCTTATCGCAATTCTTGCTCAAAGACTGATAAGAAAAATCTGTCCGGAGTGCAGAGAGAAATACGAACCTGCAGAACAGGAGCTGAAAGAACTCGGTATAAGCGCTAACAGAGCCGACGGTCAGTTCTATGTCGGTGCAGGATGCAGTAAGTGCTTCGGCACCGGCTATAAAGGCAGGACAGGAATATATGAACTTATGATGGTTGACGAGGAAGTCCGTGAAATGATACATACCCGTCAGACAGCAGGGATAATCAAACAAAAGGCAATTGAAAAAGGACTTCAGACACTGCGAATGGACGGAGCAAGAAAAGTTATATCAGGAGCGACAACGATTGCAGAAGTGTTAAGAGTTACTCAGGCAGACATATAAAGAAATTTAAAATTAAAAATTTAAAATTAAAAATTGTGGAATCTGCCTTCGGCAGATGACTTTCTTAACTATGCCCAGATATTCTTATACAGCGTTGGCGAGCGGAGGGAAAACCGTAAAAGGAACGGTGACGGCTGAGAATCCGTACTCAGCGAGGAAACAGCTCCGCGCCCGCGGCATTCATGCAACGGATGTAAAGCAGATTTCAGCAGAAAGCGAGGTCAAAAGCGGTTTGTTGAGCCTGCTTGGCAAAACGAAAAAGTCTCATATAATAGAATTCACCAAGCAGATGTCCATTCTGCTCAATTCGGATATAAAACTGACAGAGTCACTTTCAGTTATGATAGAGCAGATATCTGATGCACGGTTTAAGAATGTAATTATTGATATACGCGACAGGATTGTTACCGGCGAGGCGCTTGCCGATGCACTGGGCGACTATACTGAATACTTTGATGTTGTGTATATCAGTATGATTAAGGTTGGCGAAGCGACAGGGACGTTAGGCAAAACGATGGCGACCATTTCAGGTTTTATGGAAAAACGCCGGCGCATAGAATCAAAAGTTATGACCGCAATGATTTATCCGCTATGTATTGTAACGATAGGAATGGGAGCTATTATTTTTCTTACAACATACGTTTTGCCGAAAATTATTATTCAAATCCAAAAGGCAGGTATGGAACTTCCGCTGATTACCAGAATGTTAATGAGTGTAAGTAATACCCTTATAAGCTACTGGTATATAATTTTGATTATAATCGGCCTGATTGTATGGGTTGTCAGAAAGTTTTTGCGGACCGAGAAAGGCTCTTATTTGCGGGATAAGCTTCTTTTGTCACTGCCGATGTTTGGGCCGCTTATAAAGCAGCGTGTTGTTGCGCGTTTTGCCTCGACGCTTTCGACTCTGCTCGGCTCAGGACTGAGTATGGCTGAGTCGCTCAAGGTTGTTGCGGAGGTTACCGGAAACGTGATTATGATCGATGCGGTTAAAAAGGCCAGGGACAGGATACTTTCCGGCGCCGATATTGCTACGCCTCTGCGTGAAAGCGGGGTGATTTCGCCGGCGATTGCTCATATGGTTACCGTTGGCGAAAAAAGCGGTGAGCTTACGAAGATGCTTCAGAGCATAAGCGATAATCTGGAGTCAACATCGGATATTGTTATTGAACGGTTAAGTGCCGCACTTGAGCCATTGATTATTGTTGTGATGGCCTTCTTCGTCGGAATGATTGCTCTGGCGGCATTGCTGCCGATACTGAGATTCTCGGCTGGAAACTTTTAAATTGAAAATTGAAGAATAAAACAGGAAAGGCTTTATATGAAAAAACAAGACAGGAATACGAAAAAGAGTGGATTTACTCTTGTTGAAATCATGGCGGTAATTATCATCATCGGCCTGTTGGCCGCGATTGGGGCGATGAACTTTCTCGGGCAAACTGATAAGGCGCGTGTTACCACAACAAGAGCCAATCTGAAAATGCTGCATAATTCGGTGGCCCAGTTCAAGATGGACACGGGTAGATATCCGACCGAAGAAGAGGGACTCTCTATCCTGATAGAACCGCCCAGTGATGTGACGGGCTATCAGCCGGGCGGATATATCGATTCGACAGAAGTTCCCCTTGATGCGTGGAGCAATGAATTCGTGTATATCGCTTATCCTGAAAGCGGCAAGCCTTATGTAGTTGTCAGCTACGGCGCCGATGGCGAGGAAGGCGGAGAAGAATATGATGCGGACCTTTACAGCACCGATGCGAGATGAAAAATGACTGCGCATCTCTACAATCGCTTATTGACTCGCGGCGGCGCCAAAAGGGCAGCGGTGCTGGCGGAAGTTATTATGGTGCTTTTCATCATCGCGATGTTTACAGCGATTGCAATGATGAACTTTTCTAATGTGCTCAGCAGAAACAGCTTTAAAAGCAGGGCGTATGACCTTGTTAAGCTCTTTCAAATGGCAGCGACAAGTTCCAGCCAGACCGGAAGAAGGTATGAAGTGGTTATAGACTTTGTGCAGAACTCATATATGCTCAGGGAGATTACCACCGGCCTTATGGCGGTCGAGGATATACCGGAAGAAGAAATTATCCAGACAGGACAGTTCAACGACCGTTTTCAATTATCCTATGTTATGTTCGACGACGGTGAGTGGACAAACGAAGCGCCGGCGCTGTTCAGAGTCGGGCGAAGCGGGTGGCAGTACGGCGGGAAAATTGTTGTTACCGATGAAGACGGCGTGGAGTATTCAATTGTAATCAACAGATTGAACAGAATGATAGGCCTGGTTGCCGGTGATGTGGAAATTCTTATGCCAAGGACAGCGGATGAAATGGGTTTTTAGAAAAAATCTGCTAAATTGCCGAAGCGGCTTTACGCTGGTTGAAGTTACAGCGGCGCTGATAATACTCGGTATGATAACCGCAACGGTGCTGGTTGTTGCCAACCGTGCCATTGATACCGTTGTGCTGTGGCAGACTAAAATCGAGGCGTTTGAGATTGCCAGGGAAAATATGGAGAAAGTTCTCGCCAGTTCCTCGGTTACCGATATGGTCGAATACGGTGTAAGCGAAAGAAACCCCGATATCAACTGGGAGACAACGGTTGAGTCGTTTTATGAGCCGATGACGGAAAATATGTGGATACGGGCGATATGCTCAGCGGGATTTATCGATGCGAGCGGCGAGGAACAGGAAATCGAGTTAGTACACTGGATTTCCAGCGTTAGCAAAAAACAAATAGAGCAAATACTTGAACAGCAAGAAAGGCAAGACGCATATTATATGACGATGATGGCTGCCAGTGGATCCGGCGCCAGTGGATTGCCACAAGATTTAGGCTCGCAAGGTGACATGGATCCGCAAACGGACCCAGACCCGCAATCAGACCAGGACCCGCAACCTCAGCAGGACCAACCGGAAGTGGGGAAGCCGTGGGATGAATTAATTGGTTTACCGCCGGAGCAATTCTGGAAAAAAGTAATGGAAATTTTAAAAAATAGATGAAACGAAACTGCAAAAATAATTATTGTTTTTGGAAATCAGGTTTTACTCTGGCCGAGACCATCGCTACCCTTGCAATAGCTGCAATGATTATGATTGCCGCAGTAGGCATTTACACAGGTATAAGA
>CAYTQR010000036.1:7248-15728 GCA_964440045.1 uncultured Planctomycetaceae bacterium
CTAAGTATGGAAATACTACAGCGAGTTACAGAAGATATAGACAGGCTTGCGCTGCCGAGCTCCGAAGTGACGGTATCGATAAAAAATAAAACCGAGCCGGGCAGCTACAAAAGTGCACAGATGATTATTGAAAGCAAAATTTACGACAAGAGCAACAAACCGCAAACCTTTGAGAAAATCGTCTGGCAAAGCCGCGCGGACCCGGATGCCGACGGCCTTATAATTTACCGTGCTCACAGTGGCTATACGGTGGAAGATAAAATGCTTGATGAGCCCAAGGAAGGATACGAAAGAGAACTGTTTATTCCAATTTGCAGCGGGGCTACAGTTTTTTCGATTGAAGTGGTTAAAGACAGCAATACAACAATTGACCTTTGGCAGGGGCAGAATTTGCCGCCTGCTGTGAGGGTTTCGGTGGCATTTGCCCAGCCGGAAGAGGATTTGCTCGGCAATAAAGTCGTCCCCCAAGAAGCAATAAAAGCAAGGACGGTTGTCATCGACCGTTTCAGACAATTAGCTTATCAATTCATATATAAAGAAATTTTCGGCCCCAATATGACTAATGATGAAGATTATGATGACTTTATTGAAGAGCCGAATGAATTTTCCGATACCAACGATGTAATAGATGAAACGGAAGCGGATGTGAATGAATCGCCAAGACGCTAAAACCTATTTTTGCAGACATCGAACAGGTGCTGCATTGATACTTGTGATGGTTGTGCTTGTTGTACTTACCGCCATAATGTACAGGATAGGTTCTTCAATCAGTCAATGGAAGCACAGACAGCAGTATATGATAGATTACCAGATGGCAAGATACGCCTGTGAGTCCGGACTGAAATATGCGATGGCCACGATTGATAAACTTGAGCCCAATTATATCCCAAGGCCGAACGAGCCGGACTTCTCCGACCTTTTCACTATGGGTGATGCCGAATACAGTCAAATGATGCAGCAGTGGGCTCAAGAGCTTGGCACGGAAGTTGACGGTAACGACTTAAGCAAGACTGATTCTAACAGCCAGTTCATAGACTTGAGTTTTCTTTTTGGGCCGAATGATGTTAATGAGGCTAATGAATATTCAAGTTTTTCTGCTGATTTTGCAGCAGAGCCCAATGCCGGACAGTACCAGGATCTTTTTGTTCGTGGTCCTTACGGGCCGCCTTGGCCCTATTTGACCAAACCGATTGATATTGAATTCGGCGATGCGCGTGTAAAGATAGAAATTAGCGATGAAAACGCCAAATTGCCGCTTACTTGGGGCATTAGTTCTGATGATGAGGTAAAACAGGAGACAAAGGCTGCTATTTTGACTTTCTGTGAATGGATGCAGATGGAGCCGAACGATATTAAACCTCTATTGGTACAACTGAAAGAGATAAAAGAAATAAAACCATTCAGTACAAAGCTGAAACCGGTTGTTTCTGTTGTCAAAGAGCAGATAATTCGAGCCAGTGGGGAGGAAAACGAAGATAGCAAAAGCAGTCAACTTCGCAGCAGGCGATCCCGCAGAACTAGGCGCAGGCGATCCAGACGGGCAAGGATGAGAACGGTAAAGAAAACCAGGCCTGATGTTGGACACGCAAGAGATTTTGCAAAACTGATGTACAGCCCCATGCTTGATACCGAGACGCTTGCTAAACCCGTCAATGAAGACGAAAATCGCACGGAATCTGCTCTTAAATATATCAGCCTGTGGGGGACCAGTAAGGTAAATGTAAATACTGCGCCAAGGCATGTGCTTGAAGCGGTCTTTACCTTTGGCGGAGATGCAGTTGAAATTGCTGAGCAGATAATAAACTTGAGGAGGGAAAAAGCCTTTAAAGATATCGATGACCTCAAAAAAAGGCTTTTTAGCTACAGCAACTCAATCGAAAAATGCGAGCCGTACATAACAACCCAGAGCAGCTATTTTTCGATACGTGCAGAGGCGAGGAGCGGTGTGGCAAAAGTCTGCGCAATAACAGGACTTAAAAAAGAAGAGGGAAAATTTCAGAAAATCGGTATAATTACTGAATAGGTAGCTGTTGGCGAAATTAATTTTTGACAGGATAACAGGATGAAAAAAATAATAAAGGTGTCAGGAACCTTTTTTTAATCACAGATTACGCAGATTTTACAGATAATTATCTAACTATTTTTTAAATCAAACTAATCAGCGAAATCAGTGATAAAATTAATACTACATAAGAATAAAGGTGTCAAAAAAATGGTCTGTTAGATGATTGACAGGATAAAACAGTGAACGCTTACCAGAATAGTTAGGATTGGAGTAGCAGTAATTTGGAACAGAGTGCTTGTTTAGGAATATATGTTGCCCCTGGTAAGGCGACGGTTGTATTAGCGGCCAAAGCAGGCGGCAAGGTTGAACTGCTGGAGCAGTTTTGTATAGCCGTCGATTCGGACCAACAGCAGGGTTTTAGCTTTGCCCAAACCGCACAGGCGATTTCTTCTGGGTGTACTGAAAAGCAGCTTGTTTTCAGCGATGTTGCTGTTGCAATCGATTGCAGGCTCTACAGGCAGCAGGTTATGCACTCTGAGTTTTCAGAACCAAAACAGATTGCGCAGACGATAAAATTTGATGCAGAAGAGGCTATCGCAATAAATGCTGCCGAAGCTGCAGTAGCCTTTGAAATAGCGTCAAAAGGCTTTTCGGGGGCTGAGGTTTCGGTCTTTGCAGTTGCAGGGGGTGTGATATCGGAAATAATACTTGCACTGCAGAACAACAAACTTGACCCAATTATTGTTGAGCCGGACTCTATTTGTCTAAGAAGACTCATAGAGCAGGCATCTGTTCCGGATGCCGAGGCAAAGCCGATATATATAGCACTTTCCCAAGAGAAATGTTTTATAATTTCCCCGCCGTCACAGCAGGGCAATGCTCCTGTCAGGGCGTTTCTTACAGATGCCGCCCAGAACAAAACTGCTATGCTTGCAAGAGAAATTATGCTCACAAAGGCATCGGTCCCAACGGCAGCGGAGGCTGGGAAAATCATTATATATGATTCTGAAGGGAAAATTGACGCTGGAGTTCTTAATGAGCAGATGGATATTGCCGTCGAGACTTTTGACAGTGCCGATATAATCCTTACAAAAAGCCGACAGCCAGATGACAGTGACGGCCTTGATGTACTTATCGCTGCAGGTGCTGCGGCAGGGGCGTTGGTTAAAGGCGAAAAGGTTGACTTTCGGCCTGATTTTATGCCTTATCAGGGAAGAAAGGCAACTCTCGAAAAAGGTGTTAAAATACTTAGTGTAAGTCTTGTTGTATTGTTTATCGCGATGGGGATATTCGGCCATCTGCAGTATTACAGGGCAAACAGTTATCGAAACCGGCTGGAAGATAAATTCAAAAAGGAATACTCTATCGCAATGACAGGGGCGAAATTTACAAAAAGCTCGACATCTGTCAGAAAACTCCAAAGTGAGATTGGCAGGATAAAGGACGTCAAAAGCGGTCTTTTAAGCGCCACAGGGGAGGATTCTATTGAGGCAAAACTGACGTTTCTCTTTGAAGCGCTTAACAGTGTGCCGAAGAATGTTGATATCGATGTTGAAAAAATTTCTGTTACGACAAGGACCATGACTCTTACCGGCAGTACGTCCAGCAGAGGGTATCTGCAGCTTTTCGGTGCGGTCGATAAACATCCAAAACTTGTAAAAGGCTCATCAAGTTATGAGGCAAAAGACGGTCGGGACCGGTTCAGACTGACCGTTGAATTGGAGCAGTGAAAGTATGAAAGATATTTCCAAAGAACCAATTTTTTATTATGTACTTGTACCAGTGCTTTTGGCTATCTGGCTTTTGTGGCTTTTTGCGTTCGGGATACCGGATGCGAAAGCCGGCTACAAAAAAGAAGTTGGTGAATACAATAATGCAGAAAAACTAATCACAGAGATACTTGAGATTGACCCGCAAAGGCTCGATTACGCAAAGTCCAAAAAAGAAGGCGATGCATTTGATTATACAACGGCAATCGACCAGGTAACGAAGGTCTGCAGGATTTCAGCAGCCAATTATAAGCTTAGTTCCAGTCCTGTAAGAAAAAGAAAAGGTGGGCAGCAAAATCAGGACGCGAGTATGACAATCGATAGAATAGATATCGAAAAACTCGCCAAATTTCTCTCTGTAATGCATATGCGATGGGTAAATCTGCAGTGCTCAAATCTGACACTGTCGAAAATCAAGGGCGAAAAAAACGTGTGGAAGGCGGATATAAGGTTTATATATTATCAATAGTTCAAGAAGACGTTTTTCGTTTACACGCCTCAAGGTCTGGTTTAGTCCCGCTTTCTGCCGGAAAGGAGGACTATATCCCTTAGCTGTTCGATATTTTTCGCGGCGAACCATCGGCTTTCAAATTCCGGCTCGCTGACGATATGCGCAATCGACATAAGTGCTCTGAGGTGATAATTTCTTTCGTCCGAAGAGCCGATGAGCGCAAATGCGGTCCTTACCGGCTCCTGCAGTTCGGAAAACACCGCACCTTCCTTGCAGCGAACAAGCAGAATTTCAAAAACATTCCGGCCGTTAACTACGATATGCGGTATCGCAAGGCCTGGCTTTATAACGGTTGTAGATTCTCTTTCCCTCGCTATAAAAAGTTCATAGAGTTTGTCTGGGTCGATATTGAGTTTTTCCGATAGAGCCGCTGAGGCCTTGTGGAAAAGGTCGGTCGCGGAAATTTTTTCTTCTATATCAAGAATTGTACAGTTTTTAACAAGTTCATCAAACCTGTCCGCTATGATTTCATCCCGCTCAAGTGCGAGCTGTTTTAATTCCTCTTCAAGGCCGGTTCTTTGGATATGTTTGGAGACAATAGTTTTAACAAGATAGACAATCGCCGATTCTCTATCTATCCGCCTCTGGACATAAAACAGATACCAGACCATAGCGATAATGGCAAAAATGCCGGTCATCGCCAGCGGCACATAACCCATCTCAAAAATAAGAAACAGATATATCACTATCGTCGCAATCTGCATCCAAGGCGTAAAAGGCGCCTTGAATGTCGGCCGATAGCTCTGAATACCGCTGTGCCTCATTATAATGACGGAGATATTCATCAGCATAAACATAAGAATCATTATGGTAGAAGCTGTTTTGACGAGGTTTTCGATGGAAAGGGCAAAAATAACAAACAGCATAAACCCGGCCGTCAGCAGAATCGAGAAGTGCGGTGTATGAAACCTTTTGCCTAACCTTGATAAAAATTTCGGCACAAGGCCGTCTCTGCTCATAGCCATAGGCGTTCGTGAAGCGCTAAGCAATCCTGCGTTTGCGGTAGTTGCAAAGGCAAGAAAAGCAGCGATGCCTATAAGAATTTGCCCTGTGGCCCCGGCAACGGCTTTTCCTGCAAGAGCTACAGGAGCAAGCGAACCGCTTAAAACCGCCGGATGCAATGTGCCTACCACTGCAAAGACCACCAGAATATAAAGGATGTTTACCACAAAAAAGGCTGCAAACATTCCAAGAGGAATGTTCCTTGGGCCGTTACGCACTTCTTCGGATACGTCAATAACCTTGGTAAGCCCTCCAAAGGATACAAAAACCATACCTGCGACGACAAAAATACTTTTGACCCCGGCTGGTGCGAATGGTGAATATTGCTGCGGCCGGACACAAGGTACAGCTTTAGCTATAAAAAAAATCAGGATTGCGATAAGCATCATAACAAATACGATCTGAAGCCGGGCGGTCTCTTTGACGCTTGAAAGATTTATAAGAAGGAAAAACAGGCATGCCCCCGCCGCGACAAGTTTTATTGTACCAACACCCTCGTCAGGAAAAATAATGGTCGCAAGGGCGCCGATACCTACCATCGCAAAGGTTGCCTTGAGCGCAATTGCAAGCCAGTTTGCCAGTCCTGCAAAAGTGCCCATCATAGGGCCGAGACTGCGCTCGACAAAGAAATAGCTCCCGCCGGACTTGGGCATAGCCGTGGCAAGTTCCGCATTGGACAGCATCGAAGGTATCATCAATAAACCGGCAAGCAAATAGGAAATGACAATCGCCGGCCCTGCTTTTTCAAAGGCCAGTCCCGGCAGAATAAAAAGACCCGAACTAATCATCGCCCCGGCTGCTATACTGAAGACACCAAAAAAACCCAATTGCTTTTTGAGCATAGCCTTACCTTAAATAATTTAAAGATAATAATAACCTGCCAATAAATCCGCTGCAACTTTATTCTTGACCGGCAGGCGATATTAGGATATTGAATACTCTGCAAATAGACATCTCAAAAATATGGTTATTGAAAGGTTTATTGAATGAAACTTGAAAAATTCTCAATCGGTATCGGCGACAGGTTTTCTCATCAGGGCAAGGCCCAGCTTGCCGCCGTAATGAAAGCTAAAAAGGCCGGCTGCGATATAGTGCCGGTCTGGAACAAGAGCCACAGGGAACATACAATCATCGGCAGCTCACCAATCGATGCAAGAGAAGAAGCAGATGCAGCTGTAAAGGCCCTGGCCTGGAAGGATTCATACTACGTCGATGCAGACCACATTAACCTCAGCAATGTCGATTTGTTTCTTGAAATAAGTGATTTTTTCACTCTCGACGTGGCTGATTATATAGGCGAAAAATGCGATGATAAGGACCTGAAAGACTTCATCGAACAAAACAAAAAATACATCGGCGAAATTAAAATTCCCGATATCCGTGAAAAATTAATCATAACACAGAATGACCTTGAGAAAATCGGAGCCAAATTCCTACTCGCAGTTAAAAAGGCCGGCGAAATTTACAAGCACGTCGCCGAAAAGAAAGGTAGCGATAATTTCGTAACCGAAGTTTCAATGGACGAGTCAAACAACCCCCAAAGTCCTGTCGAGATGCTCTTTATTCTCTCGGCGATTGCCGCTGAAAAAATCCCGGCACAGACAATCGCGCCGAAATTTACCGGCAGATTCAACAAAGGCGTTGATTATGTCGGCGATGTCGGGCAATTCGAAAAAGAATTCAACGAAGATATCGCGGTTATCAATTTTGCGATTAAGGAATTCGGCCTGCCGGACAATCTCAAATTGAGCGTCCACTCCGGCAGTGATAAATTTTCAATTTACACACCTATAAAGAAAGCGTTGAAAAGATTCAACGCCGGTCTGCATCTGAAAACCGCGGGAACAACCTGGCTCGAGGAAATCATCGGCCTTGCCCTTGCAGGAGGCAGCGGCCTGAATATTGCCAAAGAGGTTTACGGCCAGGCTCTCGAACACTTCGATGAGCTTTGCGCACCGTATGCGACGGTTATTGATATTGACAAGAGCAAGCTGCCTACGCCACAGGAGGTTGCCGGATGGGACGGCCGGAAATTTGCAAATGTTTTGCGGCACGACCAAAGCTGCGAAGACTATAATCTCAATTTCCGCCAGTTAATCCACGTTGGCTACAAAATCGCAGCTAAAATGGGCGCCCAATATATCAACGCCCTGGAAAAATACGAAGATGTTATCGCGGAAACCGTAACAGAAAACATCTATGACAGACATATCAAAAGGATATTTGTCGATTGAAGATTGATGAACGAAAACAAAGGAAATTACAACTTTAGCGATATAGAGAAAAAGTGGCAAAATTACTGGGAAACCAATAAGACTTTTGCCGCCAAAGACTGCGATAAAAGCAAACCCAAATATTATGTGCTGGATATGTTTCCGTATCCCTCGGGACAGGGCCTGCACGTCGGCCATCCGGAAGGCTATACCGCAAGCGACATCGTCTCCCGCTATAAAAGGATGAAAGGTTTCAATGTCCTGCATCCTATGGGCTGGGATGCCTTCGGCCTGCCGGCCGAACAATACGCCGTCCAGACAGGTACACATCCGGCCGAGACCACACAGCAGAATATTGAATATATGCGCCGGCAGATTAAATCGCTCGGCTTTTCTTATGACTGGGACAGGCAGGTCGATACCACAGACCCGAAATACTATAAATGGACACAGTGGATTTTCCTGAAATTGTTCAACAGCTACTTCGACGCGGTCGAGCAAAAGGCAAAACCAATAGCCGAACTTATTAAAAAGCTCGAAGCGGAAAAATTTTACATCGGCCCTGACAACGAAATCGTCTGTGTCAATCCTATCCATGCGGTAGCCGGTGAACCTGTCGGGGCAAGAAAATGGTTCGAGCTTGGCGAAGAGGAAAAAGAAGCCTTTATAAATGAACATCGGCTCGCTTACGAGGACGAAGTGGCAGTAAATTGGTGTCCTGAACTTGGCACAGTCCTGGCAAATGAAGAAGTCATCGGCGGTATAAGCGAACGAGGCGGACATCCGGTAATACGAAAACCGATGCGCCAGTGGATGCTGCGGATTACAAAATATGCCGACAGGCTGATTGACGATTTAAAATCAGTCGATTGGCCGAACTCCATAAAAAAACTTCAGACCGACTGGATTGGTAAAAGTACGGGAGCAGAAGTCGATTTCAAAGTTGACGGCTTCGATGAAATAATCACGGTCTTTACTAC
>CAYTQR010000037.1:0-15653 GCA_964440045.1 uncultured Planctomycetaceae bacterium
TTCGCTTTTGCCGAGGTCCTTTTTTATCTGATTTACTTCACCGCCGATATAGCGTGAAGGTGCCCTGACCAATGGCAGAAACTGCTCTGAAATTATATCTTCAAGTATTACCGGTTTTTTGATTTTCATTCCGTCATTATAACATTTCTTGCCGTGATTGTAATTGATATTTACTGCAGGATAATTGATAATGGCTGGGATGAAGAATGAAAATTTTAAATTCGTATTAGTCGTCCTGGTAGCGGTATTCATTTTTTATTTGTTGCTAAACGGAATTAAAAATAAAAAAATTGCTCGCGTAGAAAGCCCCAATCGGATTGTGATGAACACAATCGCGAAGGTTATAGCAATTGCCCCGGATAAAAAAACAGCACAGTTATGTATCGATTCAGCCTTTGAAAAAATATACAAAATTGAAAAACTTATGAATAGATACGATGCCAATTCACAGCTTTCAAAAGTCAATCAATTAGCAGCCAAAGAGCCTGTAAAAATCGATAAAGACCTTTTTGATATTTTACAGCGGTCGGTTGAATACAGCAAAAAAACCGATGGGGCATTTGATATTACTGTGGCGCCATTAGTTGATTTATGGAAAAGATGCGTCGAGGCAAACTCCGCACCTGCCGATGAGCAGCTTGACTATATTAAAGAGGCAATCGGCTATGACAAACTGCTGCTCGATGTGAATAATTTTTCAGTACAGTTCGCTGCCGAAAAGATGAAACTGGACATGGGGGCAATAGCCAAAGGTTTTGCAATAGACCTTGCCATAGAAAAGATGAAAAGCAGCGGCGCCCTCGGCGGACTTGTAGATATCGGCGGAGATATAGGCTGTTTCGGCACAACAGAAAAAAAGGGTAAATGGGTTGTTGGTGTTCAGAACCCTGCAAAGACGAATGAAGAGAATATCGCCAAACTTTCACTTGTTGATATGGCCGTTGCGACCAGCGGCGACTACAGAAGGTTTTATAAAATCGGCAACCAGTATTTCAGTCACATTTTCAATCCATTAACCGAAAAAAGCGTCGAGGGTTTGTCGAGCGTAACGGTTATTGCCGAAAATGCTGCCGCCGCCGATGCGCTTGCTACTGCCGTAAGTGTGTTAGGAGAAAAAAAAGGCCTTGAGGTTATCGAAAAGAGGCCGAATACCGAGGCTATAGTCGTCAGGGCACATAACAAAGAATTAATCAAAACCAGCGGTGCAGAAAAATATATTTTACGCCGGAAAACCACAAAATAGTGGGGTTTAAAAGCAAATAGGACAAGAAAAGTAAAGAATGTGTAATGTTGAATATGGAATTCGAGGGCGATTCAACAGTTTAAGTCAATTTGTTTGACTAAGGCGGCGGATTGTGGTAAATATAGCCGGTTTTCAGGCATTTTAGCATTATCCACCTTTGCAAGGCTATAACGGACAAGCTTTTATGAATCTTGAGGATTTACGTAAGAAAATAGATCAGATAGACGCCCAGCTCATAGAGCTGCTCAATACCCGTGCGCAGGTCGTTGTCGAAATCGGCAAGGCTAAAGGCGATGGGCCGGTTTATGCACCAGACCGTGAAAAGCAGGTGCTCAAGCGGATAGCAGAGCTGAACAAGGGGCCTTTGCCGGACAGAACGCTTTATGCGATATGGCGGGAGATGATGAGCGGCTCGTTCTTTCTTGAAAGGCCTTTGAGGATTGGATATTTAGGGCCGAAGGGAAGCTTTACTCATACTGCCGCGGTCAGAAAATTCGGGCAGAGTGTTGAGTACGAAGCGATTCTCGATATACGGGGGATATTTGACGAGGTAAGCAAAGGGCACTGCGATTTGGGCGTTGTGCCGGTAGAAAATTCAACCGGCGGCGGCGTCATAGAAACGCTTGATACCTTCGTGGATACGAGTGCACTTATCTGTGCCGAAGTTTATATGCCAATTCATCATAATCTTCTTGCCAACTGCAAGCTGGAGGAAGTTGAAAAGGTTTATTCCAAACCTGAAGTGTTTGCTCAGTGCAGACGATGGCTCGGCTCAACTTTCAAGGAAGCAAATACTATAGCCGTTGCCTCGACCGCAAAAGCGGCACAAATGGCGGCAGAGGAAAAAGTTGCCGCTGCTATCGGTTCGGATATTGCCGCTGAACTATATGGCTTGCAGGTTATCTGTGAAAATATCGAGGATATCGCAAATAATGTAACGCGATTTCTGGTTATAAGCAAAGAAGATGCAAGACCGAGCGGAGACGATAAAACCTCGATATTGTTCAGCACGGCCCATAAGGCGGGAGCTCTGGCGGATGTATTGGATGTTCTTAAGAAACAGGAGGTTAACCTTACTAATATCGAATCCCGGCCGAGCAAAAAAAGACAGTGGGAATATTATTTCTTTGTCGATTGCCTGGGACATCGAAAAGATGAAAAAATTATAAAATGCCTCGAAGAAGTAAGGCAGCACTGCCTTCAGCTTTCTGTGCTCGGCAGCTATCCGAAAAGTGATACGATGCTGGAGTAATTTTTAGGAAAAGATAATGAGAAAACCGTTCATAGGCGGCAACTGGAAGATGAATACAGACAGCAGCAGCGCTGTTGACCTTGCAAAAGGCGTAGCGCAAAAATGCGAGAGCATGCTTGACAAGGTCGATGTTTGCGTTTGCCCGCCGTTTGTTTATCTTGCGGCAGTTAAACAGGTTCTTGGCTCATCAAGTATCTCTCTTGGCGCACAAGATGTATATTTCGAATCAAAAGGCGCTTTTACAGGCGAGATAAGCTGTCAGATGCTTAAGGATATCGGTTGCGCGGATATAATAATCGGCCATTCTGAACGCCGGCACGTTATCGGCGAAACTAACGAGCTTATCAATAAGAAGCTTATCGCGGCGATAGATGCGGGACTTTTGCCGATATTCTGTGTTGGCGAACTTCTCGAACAGCGCAAGGCTGAAAAAACCGCTCAAATAGTAAAAGAGCAGATACAAAAAGGTATGGCAGGGATAACTGCCGAAAAGGCAAAGGTGATTACAATCGCTTACGAACCTGTCTGGGCTATCGGTACTGGCATTAATGCCACACCCGCCCAGGCTCAGGAAGTCCATTTAATGATTCGACAGTTGATTGCAAGTATGTATAATGAGAGTTTTGCCGAACAGTTGAGGATACAGTACGGCGGCTCGGCAAAGGCGAATAATGCAGCGGAATTAATGGCTCAGGCGGATGTGGATGGACTTCTTGTTGGTGGAGCAAGCCTGAAAGCCGATGAGTTTACCGCGATTGTAAGAGCGGCAGCAGAAGTTGTTTAGTTGTTTAGCCCCCAACTTTATATTGGGGGTTCCTAATTTTGATTTTTCAGAGGTATTAATATGGTACATTTTGCTTTAGCGGCAGTGCCGGGTTTTATGAAACTTGTTATGGGCATCTGGGTTTTTGCAGCGGTAGTTCTGATTTTTATTGTGCTGATACAAAAAGGCAAAGGCGGCGGACTTGGCGCGGCTTTCGGCGGAGTTGGAAGTTCTCTGCTTGGTACAAAAACAGGCGATTTTCTTACATGGGTTACAATATGCTTTGTTGCTGTCTGGCTGCTTTTAAGTGTTGTTGCTGCAAAGTGGTTCAAGCCCAGTACAAGCGAATATCTCCAGAGCCAGCAGACTACCTCAGCACCTGTTTCAAGGCCTGTGCCCAAAGTGCCGATTGAAGCGACACAATTGCCCCAGGCCCAGCAGCAGGCAGAAAATCAGGGATCTGGTGAACCAGCTGTTACTAAATAGAGGTTGTGATAAATGTTGAATAGTATGACAGGTTTTGCGCGCATCTGTCGTGAGATAGATGGAATAAGTTATGCCGTTGAGATAAAGACCGTGAATAATCGGTATTTCAAGCCGAATATCAGGTTGCCGGAACCTGCGGCTTTTCTGGACTATGACATTGAGAAATTTCTGCGCGAAAATATCTATCGCGGTGTGGTTAGTTATCTCCTCCGCTACAAGAATATCAGCGGAGAACCTATGTACGAGATCGACGCTGCTGCGATGGAAAGTTATGTGGCAAAGCTCAATAGTATAAACCAGCCTCAGGGCAAGGCAGAGTACAGAATAAATCTTGCCAACCTGCTGCTGCTGCCGGGTGTTATAAAACCTCAGGAGCCGGAAAGTGGAAAGGCCGAGCAGTTAAAGAAGGCGGTGTTTGAAATAACAGCCCAGGCTGTAGAGCAGTTAAAACAAATGCGAAGTTGTGAAGGAGAAGCGCTTTTTAAAGATATCAAGCAGCAGTGCGACCAGATACGCAGTCTGCTCGGTGGTATTGAACCGCGCAAAAAAATAGTTGTTAACGAATACAGGGATAGACTCACAGCACGCGTCAAGGAACTGCTCGATACTGTTCGGCTTGAGCTTGACAACGATCTTGTTGCCAGAGAAGTGGCCCTGTTTGCCGACCGGAGCGATATAGGAGAGGAAATTATCAGGTTAAGCTCTCATCTTGAGCAGTTTATCGCAAGCTGTGAAAAAGAAGAACGCCCCGGCAGAAAACTGGATTTTATTTCACAGGAAATGCTTCGCGAAGCCAATACCATTGCAAGCAAGGCATCAGATGCAAAAATATGTCTTGATGTGGTACAGATAAAATCCTGCATTGAGCGAATCAAGGAACAGGTACAAAATGTCGAATAGCCCAGAGCGGGACATACCGGGACAATTGGTTATCATAAGCGGACCAAGCGGAGTCGGTAAAAGTACTATATGTAATAAGCTTGTCGAACGGCTTGATAATGCTTATTTGAGTGTATCGACCACAACACGAGAGAAAAAAGCCGGCGAGCAGGAAGGTGTAGACTATTGGTTTATCAGCAGGGAAGAATTTGGAAATCGGCTAAAGGCTGATAACTTTCTCGAATATGCAGAAGTTTTTGGCAATCTGTACGGCACGGAAAAAGACAAGGTTCTGGCGGCTTTGGGCCAGGGCAGAATAGTGCTTCTTGAAATTGACGTTCAGGGCGCACTTCAGGTTGTAAAACTGTGTCCCGAAGCGAAGCTGATTTTTATTCTGCCGCCGAAACAGGCAGAGCTCCAAAAGAGAATAAACGGCAGGGGCAGAGATGATAAAAAGGATATCGAAGAAAGACTGGCCGGGGCTGGCATAGAAATAGCCGCTGCCTGGCAGTATTACAAATATATGGTTATAAATGAAGACCTTGAACAGGCGGTAAAGGAAATTATAGAGATTATCGCAAAACCGGTTGGAGAATAAAGATGATAGATGAATTGAAGAACAAACGTATTTTTGAAAAAGTCGGCGGGGCTTTTAAGTTGTCGGCCCTTATCCAGAAACGAATGGCTGAGCTTCTCGAAGGGTCAAGGCCGTTGATTGAAAACACCAAAGGAAAGACAATGATGGAAATCGTTATCGAGGAAATCATGCAGGACAAGATTGCCCCCGACTACAATACCGAGCCGAAAAATATTGATGTGCCGAAACTATAGGTGCCGAGGCAATGACGAAAAAAACTCCTCAAATCAAGGGCTTAAACGTTCTGCTTGGTGTAAGCGGCGGCGTTGCTGTTTTCAAGGCGGTTGACCTTGCGAGTAAGTTGACCGCGATCGGCGCCCTTGTAGATACGGTTATGACTGAAAATGCATGCAGATTCGTTTTACCGAAAAGCTTTGAAGCGGTAACGGGCAGGCCTGTTTACACCAGTATGTGGGAAAACCCGACTGGCTCCCAGATTGAACATATCAGTCTTACGGATAGCGCTGATATTGTCATCGTCGCGCCTGCAACAGCGAATATCATCGGCAAAGCTGCAAACGGTATCTGCGACAACCTGCTCAGCACAATGTTATGTGCCTGCTGGCAAAAAAAATTTCTTTTCGCACCGGCGATGAATGAAAAAATGTGGACCAATCCCGCCGTTAAATGGAACCTCAAAACATTAAACGAGAGGGGCTTTGAAATAATCGGGCCGGAAAAGGGACGTCTTGCCTGCGGAACAGAAGGCATCGGCAGGATGGCTGAAGTTGGCGATATCATAGACCGGCTGAAAAAAATGACGAAAAGTAAATGAAGTCAAATCAAATGCATTTCCTGATTACAGCAGGGGGGACAAGAGAATATATTGACCCTGTTCGTTTTATATCCAATGCAAGCAGTGGGAAAATGGGTTACGCATTAGCCCGGGCCGCCGTAAAAGCAGGCCGCAAGGTAACATTGATAAGCGCACCGACTTCTTTAGAGCCGCCCAAAGGAGTAAAGCTTATAAAGACAGTCAGCGCCGACGATATGTTCAAGGCGATAAAAGAGAATTTTAGTAAATGTGATTGTCTCATAATGGCTGCAGCCGTATCTGATTACAAACCATTTAAAAAATCAAAAATAAAGATTAAAAAATCTACAAAGGATTTAATAGTAAAATTAAAACCAACTGTTGATATTTTAAAATGGGCAGGAAAAAATAAAAAGAAAAACCAGATTGTTGTCGGTTTTGCACTGGAAGATAAGAATTTGCGAAAAAATGCCGAAAATAAGCTGAAAGAAAAAAAACTTGATATGGTAATTGCAAACTCACCTTCAGCTATTGGGGCGGAAAAATCGGCAGTTCAGATAAAGCAAAAAACCGGCAGCTGGCTTTGCCTGCCCAAGGCAGGCAAACCTACAATAGCCAGGAAGATTATTAAACTGATTGAAAGTTTTTAATCTTTTATACCCAGCTCCTCTTTTGTAAGAATACTTTCGAACTTATAGCCTGCCGAAGCGATATTTTCTCCTGCGCCTTGCCTGCGGTCGATGACAGAAACAATCTTTTTTACTTTTGCACCGGCCTCGGTGATAATTTTAGCTGCTTCCAAGACCTGTCCGCCGGTAGTTGCAATATCTTCGACCAGCAGCACAACATCGTTTTTATTTAATACTCCCTCAATCATTTTACTTGTGCCGTAATCTTTTTTGCTGTTGCGTATGATTACCCATCTTTTGCCCGTCTGCATCGCAGTAGCCGCGGCAAGCGCTACGCCGCCAAGCTCAGCGCCGGCGATTACAGTAACATCATCAGTTGCATACTTTGCAAATTCGACCCCCAGTGCTTTTAAAATGTCCGGCTGGGTCTCGAAAAGATATTTATCAAGGTAGTATTTGCTCTTTTTACCGCTGCGCAATGTAAAATCACCTTCGAGATAGCTTGTTTCCTTGACACGGCCTATAAGTTCTTGTCTGTCCATAGGTTACAATCGCCTTTTAAACTTTAAGTTCTATTTTTTTGTGGAGGTTTCCGCGGTATTTTTTCAACGCAGGCCTGACCGTTGATGTTATAAATTCATCGACCTGCTGCGGCGCTCTGCCGACATAATCGTTTGGATTCAAAACTTTTTTGAAATCAACTTTTGCAAATGCAAGGTCTTTTTTCAATCTTTCTATTAAATCATTTGGTTTACCATTTTCTTTTATCTGTTTGGCAGCAGCATGCGAGTGTACCCTTATTCTTTCGTGGAGTTGTTGTCTGTTGCCGCCTGCTTTGACAGCAGCCATCAGGATATTTTCAGTTGCCATAAAAGGCAGTTCCGAATCTATTCTTGCCGCGATTACCTTCGGATAAACCACAAGGCCGCTGGATACGTTTATAAGGATTTCAAGAATGCCGTCTGCTGCAAGAAATGCTTCGGGTATTACTATCCGCCGATTGGCTGAGTCGTCTAAAGTTCTTTCGAGCCACTGCTCTGCTGCGGTCATCTGCGGATTGCTCGAAAGACTGATTAAAAATCTTGATAATGCCGTTGCACGTTCGCATCGCATCGGATTCCTCTTATAGGCCATTGCGCTTGAACCTATCTGCGATTTTTCGAAAGGCTCTTCGATTTCCTTTAGGTTTGCGAGCAGGCGAATATCGTTACAGAATTTGTGCGCCGATTGTGCTATACCTGCCAGCGTATTGATAACAAGCGAATCAATTTTCCGCTGATAAGTCTGGCCGGTAACGGGGCATGTTTTTTCAAAGTCGAATGCCTTTGCAACCAGCTTGTCAAGCTGTTTGACTTTGCTGCTTTCGCCGCCGAAGAGTTCAAGAAACGAGGCCTGTGTGCCGGTCGTACCCTTTACTCCTCTGAAAGGCAGGTTTTTTATCCTGTATTCGATGTCAGCGAGGTCGATTACAAAATCATTGCACCACAAAGCGGCACGTTTGCCGACAGTGGTTAATTGGGCAGGCTGAAAATGTGTGAAACCAAGCGCCGCAAGATTGCGATGTTTTTTCGCAAAACCTGAAAGCTGATTGATAAGAATTGCCAGCTTGCCTGCGATTATCTGCATCGCGTTTCGCATAATTATCAAATCCGCATTATCGCCGACATAACAGCTTGTCGCACCGAGGTGAATTATCGGCGCCGCTTTCGGTGCAGCATCGCCGAAGGTGTGAATATGAGCCATTACATCGTGCCGGAATTTTTTCTCGTATTTGGCTGCCTTGTTAAAATCAATATCGTCGAGATGTTTTGCCATCTGAATTATCTGAGTCTGGTTGATGTCCAGGCCGAGCTTCTTTTCTGCCTTTGCAAGTTCCAGCCATAACCTTCGCCAGGTTGAAAATTTCCTCTGGTTACTGAAAAGCTCGGACATTTGCTTTGAGGCATTTCGTTCAACTAACGGCGAAGTATAGATGTCGTTGTTTTTAGCCATTTTTGAACCTCGTATTAAAAATTTTCAATTTCTTTTTTTCAGGATTTTTTCGATTTCAGTTATATCATCATCTGACAGTGTAATATCGCCGGCTGGAGCAGTTTGGCCAATCTGGCCTGCTTTGCGCGCCCCGACAATTGCTGCGGTAACTTCAGGCCTTCTCAATGTCCAGCTAATCGCAAGCTGAGCAATGGTAATTCCGTTTCGTTTTGCGACAGTCTTTAGCTGGTCGATAATTTTAAAATTTTTCTCGACAAGAGGCGCCTTAAAGTTCGGGTCCATATTACGAACATCATCGGCGGGCAGAGCCGCTATTTTTTCGAGTGTGAATTTGCCGGTCAGCAGTCCCTTTTGCAGCGGGCTGTAAACTACTACGCCGATATTATGCTCTGCACAAAAGCCAAGTAGTTCTTTTTCAACATTGCCTCTGAACATACTATAAGGCGGCTGGAGAGATGTTAACGGATGGATATCCATTACCCGCTTCAACTGTTCAACATTGCAATTTGAAAGGCCGAGATAGCGAACCTTGCCGGCCTTGACGCATTTCGCCATAGCTCCATAACCTTCTTCCAAATCCTCGTCGGGCTCAGGCCAGTGCATTTGATAAAGGTCGATAACTTCAATGCCGAGCCGTTTCAATGATGCATCACATTCTGCGATAATACTTTTGGCCTTGAGACAACTGACTTTTTCTCTTCTTTCGTTCCAGCCCAGGCTGCATTTGGTGGCGATGATTGGTTTTTGTGAAATTTGCTTAAGTACCTTGCCGATGATTTCCTCGCTGTGACCGCAGCCGTAAACAGGAGCGGTATCCAGCCAGTTGACCCCGACATCCAGGGCTTCGAGAATAGCTGCTACAGAATCGTTATCGTCCTGTTGGCCCCAGCCATACTCCCACGGCCCGCCGATAGCCCATGTACCCAGCCCGACTTTGGTTATGTCAAGTTCTGAATTTCCAAGTCTTGCGATTTTCATTTTTTACATCCTAAATCACAGCCGTTAGTTTATCACAGCAAAGATTTTTTGGCAATTGCAAATGGACGGTTAATTTGTTATAAAACTGCTTTTAACGGTCAAGGTAAAATATGGAATTAGCGGAACTTAAACAGAGAATCGATTGTCTGCGGGCCCGGATAGCAAAAATCCGGGACTGGCTTTGACGTCGCCGCCAAGCAGACAGAAAGACAAAAGCTCGAAAAGCAAATGGCCATCGCCGGCTTCTGGGACAATCAGGACACAGCCAAGGCGGTTGTCTCAAGGCTAAGTGCGCTGAAAACGCTGACCGAGCCGGTAATTCAAATCGAGTCGGAAACCACCGACCTTGCTGACCTTTTCGACCTCGCCGCCGCAGAGGAAGACCCCCAAACTCTTTCGGATGTGGAAAAAGACCTGCTCTTTTTTGAGAAAAAATGCGACCATATAGAGCTTACCGGCACACTCAGCGGGCCGGACGATATGAAAAACTGCTTTTTCAGCATCCACGCCGGGGCAGGCGGAACTGAAAGTTGCGACTGGGCCAATATGCTCTTGAGAATGTACACTCGCTATTTTCAGCAGAACAAATTTAGTTTCGACCAGTTGGATTTAACGCCAGGCGAAGAGGTGGGCCTGCGTTCGATTACACTGAAAGTCAGCGGCCCCTTTGCATTCGGTAAACTCTCGTGTGAGACAGGCGTTCACAGGCTCGTCAGGATAAGCCCGTTCGATGCGAACAAAAGACGTCATACGAGCTTCGCCGCCGTGGACGTTATGCCTGAATATGACGAGGATATTGATATTGAAATAAATGAAGACGACCTCAGGGTTGACTACTATCGCGCGGGCGGCGCTGGCGGCCAGCACGTCAACAAAACAAGCTCAGCAGTACGCATCACTCATGGCCCGACCGGAATTGTTGTCCAGTGCCAAAATGACCGAAGCCAGCATCGAAACAAGGCAGAGGCAATGAGGATGCTAAAAAGCAAGCTGTATATGCTCGAACAGCAAAAACGCGATGACCAGGTTGCAAAAGTTTACGGCGCCAAAGGAGAAATCGCCTGGGGCAACCAGATTCGCAGTTACGTCCTTCAGCCTTACCAAATGGTCAAGGACCATCGAACCGATTTCCAGACTGGAAACGTTGACGCTGTCCTCGATGGCGATATTGAGGATTTTATCGAAAGCTATCTGCACCACAGAGCAGAAAAAAAACATAAAAAATAATAATTGGTTAACCCCGACCCTTGTGGTCGGGGTTGTTTAGCCGTCGCTGGCACGGCGACGATATTTAGCCCAAAAAATGTGTTAATTCGTGTCCATTCGTGGCAAAAAAACCCGTGAAATATGTGGTTAGAATTTAACAGTTTGCAAATTTGTCTATCTTCCTTTAGAATTATATTCGTACATAATTTATTCACAAGGGGAAATTAAATGGCTAAAATTGGTTTTATAGGCGCCGGCAATATGGCCGAGGCAATCATAAAGGGCATTATCAGCGCTAATATCTATAAGGCCCAGGATATAGTTATCAGCGACGTCCGCGCCGACAGGGTCCAGCAGATGTGTGATGAATACAAAATAACATCTGCAGATAGTAATACACAGATAGCCGAATCCGTTGACCTGCTTGTTTTGAGCATCAAGCCGCAGAATATGGCCGATGTTTTGGACGAGATAAAAGGTTCTGTAACTAAAAATCTCCTCGTAGTTTCCATAGCTGCCGGGATTACAACCGCCCGAATCCAAAAGGCTCTCGGCGATATTCCTATTATTCGTGTTATGCCGAACACACCAGCCCTGATAGGCGCCGGCGCTGCCGGCATATACGCAACAAAGCAGGCCGCCGATAGATTAAAAGAGGCTGAGCGGATATTTTCTGCTGTCGGCTTAGCCGTAATAGTTGAGGATGAAAAGCTGCTGGACGTTGTAACTGCGGTCAGCGGCTCCGGCCCTGCGTATTTCTTTTTAGTTATGGAGGAGATGATAAAAACGGCTCAAAAGCTGGGCCTTAAAAACGAGCTTGCCGAAAAGCTTGTTTTGCAGACGGCAAAAGGGGCAGGGCTACTTGCTGTTGAAGCTGCCGGCAGGAATGAATCGCCTTCGATTTTGAGGAAAAAGGTTACTTCGCCCGGCGGCACGACCGAAGCAGCTTTGAAAATTTTTTCAAAGTGTGGCTTTGAAAAAATCGTGTACGACGCCCTCAAAGCTGCTGCCGACAGAAGCGAAGAATTGTCTAAAGGTTAACGGGTTAGATTATTCTACTTCAATAGCCTCTACCGGGCATTCATCATTTTTTGTTTTCCAGTCGTACTCGGCATTTCCGTTGCTTTCATCGTCGTTATCAGCCATAAGAAACAGCTTTCCTTGAGCTGAATAATTATTATCAACCCAGCCGATGACGTAAATTATTTCTTCACTCGGCCACTGACTGCCCGTGCCGGTGTCCGTCTTTATCTGTCGATATTTGCCTTTTGTAATGAAATACAGAAGCTGGTTATTTTTGCCGGTCTGGTCCTGATATATTTTCGTTGGGTCGATATTGCCGATGAATTCGGCAGTGATGGTATAAATGCTCTTGGTGTACTGGTATTCACATCGCCACTGACCGATTGCTTTTCCATTTGGATCTATGATTATTTCAATATCTCCCCTTTGTTCATCTTTTCGTTTAACGTCGCCGGTAAAAACAGTTTTCTTTTCTATAACAGTCTTACCGCCTTTTGTCGTCTGTTCTACAGGAAAACTTCCCTGGCGGATTAATCTTTGTTCCTCGAACCAAGGTCTTTCCTCATAGGGGCTTCGGCTATCCATATCAGGCCCTAAAAGTCCTCTCAGGTTTACCATATAAAGAATCGCTATGATTGCTATGACAATCAGAAAGCCCAGGAGTATAAAACCATTTTTGTTATCTCTTTTTCGCATATTGAAAATAATTTTACATTTTGCCTGGCGTAATGGCAAGGATTGAGAAGGGGTGGATTTTTTCCTTTGACGACAGCGATAAAGGGGATTATTCTATTTGTTGCCTTTTGAGTGGAAGGGCAACCGGACGAAATCACAGCGGGATAGCTCATTGATTGGGGAGCAAAAAAATGAAAAGTATAGCACATGCCTGGGTGGGATTGATGGCGCTGAGGAGATTGCGAAAACTCAGTAAGACATTCGACAGTTACTACAAAAAGCAAACTAAAGCTTTTGTGCAGTTTTTTGACAAGCATAAAGACGCCTTTGTGCAAGGCGCATGGTTTCCTGATTCTGTAATATCTGATAATCTTGCAGGAGCCCATACATATAAGCTTAAGGTTCCGACCAATAACCTTGAGAAAAAAGAAGCGAAAAAAATAGGTAACAGGACGCCGAAACATTTAAGCTGTCAGACGCTGATAAAAAATGAATCAGGACTCAATCGGAAACTTTATAACAAATACAAATATACTCTGCCTGACAGGTGCGAGGCGCTGAGTCATGCGATAAGAGATATGATACTTATCCAGAGAAAAGAGCCAAAGGGGTCGGATATAATGTTTAACGATGACCAGATAACCCTTTATTTTCTTATGCTCAGTCATTATCTCGCCGATGCCCATGTTCCGCCGCACAGCGATGCACGCGACTTTTATGACCCATCAACTATACATCCGGATATGGAGAAGTTCTGGGACAAAGAGATATTAAAATATTATTCCTTTGATAAAAAAAGGAAATGCTTTAATTATGATATTGACGGCGTTCCTGAGCTTGAAGAAAAGAAAAAGGAGGAGTTTAAAGGATCCTTCCTGTATAAATCACTGAAAATACTGGATTCGAGAAGGTGGGATCCTGCCGACAAGAAAATATTAGGCAGCGGAAACAAAAAAATATACGACTATTTAAAAGGGGTGTGTCTGATCTCCTATCTTGTCAGCAGCGAATTTGTTCCGCTCTCAACACCGCCGGCAAGATATAATAAATTAAAAATACTAAAAGAACAGAAATACCTTGATGAGTTAATAAGGATAAGCCCGCATATTTTTGCTGATGCCATTGATTCGATTGCTCTTGTCTGGCTGATAACGTGGGATAAATATAATAAATTAAAGACAGAAATTGCAGAGAAGAAAAAAGAAATAGCAAAGGCCAAAAATAAAAAATAAAAATAGGGTGCCGATAGTCAGAAAACCTGTTACATTAAGCGGTAACAATTTATCTGGAAAGGAACTGTTATGGATGCTGTATGGGAACAAATGCCCTTAAATAAGGTCAAAGCAACTTTAATACTTGTTGTTGTGGTTTCGATTGGCTTTATAGCTCTAATTGCCAGTTCAATCGTGAAGATTGACGGCGATGAAGTCGGGATCGTAGAGAAGAAATTGTTCGGCGGAAATCTTCCCGAAGGAAAGGTTCTGGCGATAAATGGAGAGAATGGCGTCCAGGCCCAAATTCTGGCGCCGGGCTGGCATGTCAAATGGAAATGGCAGTATAATGTTACCCAGATTAAGATGACCGAGATACAAACGGGGTTTGTTGGTCTGATACAAGCAGCGGACGGACGAAGTTTGCCGGCCGACTCAATTTATGCGCCCGAATGGAAAGAGCCGGAGAAAATGCTCAATGCCGAATATTTTCTCGGCCAGGGCAAGGGTTATAAAGGCCCCCAGCTTTCAGTGCTTTCGCCGGGCAGATACCGCATCAATACCAAGCTGTTTACTATAACACCTGTGCCAATAACAAACGTTGAGGTTGGTACAGTTGCGGTTATTAAAAGTAATGTGGGCGAAGTAATTAAGTCTGAAGACCGCCTTGTGGAAGTAGGTCAGAGAGGGGTATGGAATGAACCGAAAACGGAAGGAAAATACAGACTGCATACTAAAGCTTATGAAGTGACACCTGTCAGCATTCGACAGGTTAAGGTTAGCTACACCGCCGAGAAAGAAAGCGGTGAAGCGAGAGGGTATCAGCCTATGAAGCCAATAACCGTTCGCAGCAAGGACGGCTTTACATTTCCTGTGGATGTTCGTATGACCTATGAGATAAACAGCAAAAATGCGCCGCGAGTAGTTGCTACGGTCGGCGATGATGCACTTGTCCTGACCAAGCTGGTAACGCCGGCAGTAAGAGCGATATTTAGAAATAATGCTGAAAAGGTCAAAACGCTTGAATATGTTCAGAACCGCTCAAGGCAGGAATCGCAAAGTACGTCAATGCTAAAAGAGGAACTTGCCAAATACGGAGTAACCGTTCTTGCCGTTCGTATCGGTGATGTTGGAGATGAAAAGAGCTTAGGTTCGCTCCTGAAAACCCAGACAGACCGCGAGATAGCCCTTCAGGAACAGGCAACATTTGAGGAGCAGCAGCGTGCAGCGGAAAAACAAAAGGAATTAACAAAAACCACACAGGAAGCAGAAGAGGAAAAACGGCTGGCAACTGCCAGTTACAGTGTGCAGGTCGCTGAGCAGGATAAGCAGAAAAGAATTATTGGGGCACAGGCTGAAGCCGAGAGAATCAAGCTTACTGCTGAAGCACAGGCTGAGGCTTATAAGAAAATTTCCGAGGTGATTGGCCGAGATAATGCCGCTCTTATTGAGATTATGAAACTTGTCGAGGCCGGGAAAATCAAGATTACGCCGGATGTAATGGTCGGCGGCGCAGGAGCAGGTATGACCGATGCACTGATGGGAACTGTTCTAAGGGGTATGCTCGATAAAGAAGCTGCTTCCGGAAGAAAATAAAAATGGAGATTGATAATTATGGAATCTATTACGTTAAGTAGTGAAAATTTGTTTTGGATAATAATTGTCGGCGCTGTCTGTATTACTGTAGGGTGGATTGCAGTTTTTCTGCTCCTGCGAAAACAACAAGGGCAGCTGGAGGTGTTTTTAAGAGATGGCAATGGCGTAAAGCTGCTGACCGTGGTGTTTGTGATATTTGCCACTACGATTCTTGCGGTTATGGGTGCACTGAGCGAGGCGGTCGCAGCGATATTTTCCGGAGTTGTAGGGTATGTCCTTGGTTCGGTAAGAGGGACAAAAGCCGGGTAAAAGAATTTAAGAAAACTATA
>CAYTQR010000038.1:0-15047 GCA_964440045.1 uncultured Planctomycetaceae bacterium
AATATAGCCTGCATCATCACTTGCCAGAAAGGCCACTGCCTTAGCAACATCCTGGGGAGTACCCAGTTTTTTGGCTGGAATAACGGCAAGTGCCCCTTCCTTGACGACATCCGGCAATATATTCGTCATTTCCGTGACGATAAAACCCGGCGCGACACAGTTGGCGGTAATACCTTTTTTAGCGACCTCTCTTACTACCGATTTGGTCATACCGATGAGCCCGGCCTTGCTTGCAGCATAGTTTGCACTGCCGGCCTGACCCATAATTGCCGCCACCGAACTTATACTGATAATCCTGCCGAATTTATTGCGAATCATCGGACGCAAAACAGCCCTTGTCGCCATAAAAGCAGCACGCAGATTTACCGCCATCAGAACGTCATACTCTTCATCGCTCATTTGCATCATAAGCCTGTCTCGCGTAATACCTGCGTTATTTACAAGGATTCCTATTCCATTGTATTCCTTTGCCAGTTCACCCAGGCAATCGTTCAGCTTTTCGGTCTTGGTAATATCAACACATTTCGTAATAACACTGCCGCCGGCGTCAGTGACAATCTTTTCGAGTTCGGCAAGTTGTTCTGTATTTACATCAAGCCCTGCAACAATTCTGCCCTGCTTTAACAGCTCAAGCACAATCGCCCTGCCGATACCTCTTGCCGCTCCCGTTACAACCGCAAGTCTTTTTTCCTGTGCCATCAATTTTCTCCAATCAATTCTTTCATACCGGCAACACTATTTATATTTACAATATTAGCCTTTCGATTTATCCTTCTCATAAGGCCTGTAAGCACTTTGCCGGGCCCTATCTCATAAAATTTCGTTACGCCGTCGGCCAAAAGCCTTTCCATACACTTTTGCCAGAGTACAGGATTAGTCAATTGCCCAACAAGTCCCTGTGAGATTCGCTCAGTTGCTCGATAATATTCTGCATCCACATTTGCTATAACTGCTATATCTGACAGTTTCTCGATATTGCACTGTTCGAGAGCTTTTTTAAACTCTTCCGCGGCCGGGGCCATCATTTGAGAGTGAAACGCCCCTGCCACTTTCAGCTTAATCGCTTTTATAGCTCCATATTTTTCGGCAAGTTCTACAGCTCTTTTGCAGGCATCTACATCACCTGTAATAACAATCTGGCCCGGACAGTTGAAATTTGCACAAGTTAGCAACTGTCCTTGGGCGGCCTCGACACAAAGTTTTTCGACAACCTGCTGTTCAAGACCGATTATACTTACCATAGAGCCTTTAGACCCATCAGCAGCAGCCTGCATAGCCTGGCCGCGTTTCTGTACGAGTTTGAGGCCGTCTTCAAAACTGATTGCACCGGCGGCATAAAGCGCAGTATACTCACCCAGGCTCAGCCCGGCAGTTACATTTGCAGGCTCAACTGCCCCCTTCGTTTTTAAAGTCTCAAGTATGGCGACCGAGGTTACGAAGATTGCCGGCTGGGAAACAACCGTTGAGTCGAGTTTGTCCTGTGGTCCCTCAAAACAGATTTTAGCAAGGTCGTAGCCGACTATTTTATTCGCCTTGTCGAAAATGCCCGCGGCAAAGGGCTCGGCATCATAAAAATCCTTTCCCATACCAACGGTTTGCGCTCCCTGTCCTGGAAATATATATGCAGTTTTTCCTGCCATTTTCTTTCTCGAAAAAACCTGTTAGAACTCAATTACATTTGCGCCCCAGGTCAGGCCTCCTCCAAAGGCCACTAACAGGACGATATCACCTTTTTTAATTGCCCCGCCCCTGGAACATTCATCCAGCGCTATGGGGATAGACGCCGCTGAAGTGTTGCCGTATCTGTCGATATTAATGAAGACCTTTTCATCGGCAAGTTTAAGTCTTTTCGCAACAGACTCAATAATCCTTGCGTTCATTTGATGAGGAATGACCAATTTTATATCATTTGTTGACAGGTTACAATTGGTCATACAATCTTCAATGGTTTCTACTATTTTGCGAACTGCAAGCTGATAAACCTCTCTGCCATTAATCTGCATATAGATATCATTGGGATTTTCAAGTGGTTTGTCAGCCGGGTATCTGCTTCCGTAAGCCGGGCAGTTAAGGCTTGTCCAGCCGGTACCATCGGAACCGTTCGTGCTGTAGAAAATCCCTCTCGAACCATTAATATCACCCCTTTTTACAACAGCAGCGCCTGCGCCGTCGCCGAAAAGGATACAGCTTGTTCTGTCTTTGTAATCGGTAATTTTGCTTAAAGTCTCGGCGCCGATGACAAGGATATTATCATATTTGCCGTTTATCACAAAATGCTGTGCGATACTAAGCGCATAAACAAATCCGCTGCACGCAGCAGATAAATCAAATGCCCATGCTTTTTTTGCGCCAAGCTGGTCCTGCACAAAACAGGCCGTTGCAGGAAATACCATTTCAGGCGTTACCGTCGCGACGATAATCAGCTCGAGGTCCTCAGCTAAAATTTTTGCCTGCTGCAGGGCTTTTTTTGCGGACTCGGTAGATAGAGATGCGGTCGTTTGGTCGCCAGTCGCTATATGGCGAACCTTTATGCCGGTCCTGGTTGTAATCCACTCATCGCTGGTCTCAACCATTTTTGTAAGGTCTTCATTTGTAAGCTGCTTTTGGGGTATGGCGCTTCCTGTACCTGCGATTACTGCCCGAAAAGCACAATCCGTATTCGCTTTTGTACTACTCATCGACTTCCTTAACAGTTGTTGTTGACAGATAATCCCTTATCTTTTCGTTGATTTTTTGATTATGAAATTTTCGGCAGGCCATAATGGCATTTTTTATTGTCCTGCTTTTGCTGGCACCATGACAAATCATAGAGGTGCCGTTTACACCTAAAAGCAGTGCTCCGCCGTATTCATTATAGTCGTATTTCTGATACATCCGCGTCATAATGGGCTTGAACTTCAACGCAAGTCCCATTGACTCCTGCATTATCTCGTGCTTGATAACCTTGAAGAGTCCGTCAACCAGCCCCTCTGTGAGCTTAAGTACGACATTTCCCACAAACCCATCACATATCGCTACATCGCATCTGCCATTGAATATATCGCCCCCCTCGATATTTCCGATGAAATTCATTTTCTCATCGCTTTTGATAAGCTCTCTTGCCTTTTTGACAATTTCGTTTCCCTTGGCATCTTCCTTGCCGACACTCATAATTCCGATACGGGGATTTTCGATACCGAAAAGATGTTTTGAATATATAGACGCCATTATGGCATATTGATAAAAGTTAATAGGCTTGCAGGCGATATTAGCGCCGACGTCGCACATTGTAACCGGCCCTTCAAAGGTCGGAAATACAGCAGCAATTCCCGGTCTGTTTAATCCTTCTATATTTCGCATCCTCATCTGACAGCCGGCAACACAAGCGCCAGTATTCCCCGCTGAGATAACTATATCGGCCAGGCCGTCTGCAGCGAGTTTGACCATAACAGATATGGAACTGCGGCGTTTCTTTCTTATAGCCTCGATTGGCGATTCATCCATACCGATAATTTCAGGTGCGTTAACTATTTTCAATGAATCGGCGTACTTTTTGAGATTCTTTGCCCCCAGTTTGGCCTCAATAACTTCGGCCTGACCGACAAGGATTAGACAATCATCCTTATCGAGCTCTTTTATTGACTCAATGGCACCTTCAAGTATTTCATCGGGTGCGTAGTCGCCACCCATGGCGTCAATAGCAATCCGCATTTTTAGCTCTGCTCCTCCTTGGCAAGCTTTAATGTGATTTTGGGATTGAGATACCCGCAGTTGTCACATGCCGCGTGCGGCAGTTTTGGCTTTCCACACTTTTTGCATATAGAATAATTTACCGCTTTGAGCCTGTGATGGCTTCTGCGGGTCCTTGTTCTGCTTTTGCTCGTTTTCTTTACCGGCAGCATTTTAATATCTCCGAAAATACAGAAAAAAAACAACTCCCTTTCTTGCCCCTAAGGAACAGAGGGAGCCTTTTGCATCCACTTTTAGCGAGTAAAATCGCCGTTTTCAGCCTAACTCAGCCGTTAATTCATATTTTGAACACGTTTTAATAGTTCACTTTGGCTTTTTTGTCAAGTAAATTTAAAACTAAAAAAAGCTTGCATTTCTAAAATAAGTGTGGTAGTATATATTTTAGTTACAAGTTAGTACTGCAGCCAAATAATTATTACAAGTCTGAGATTTCATAGTTTAGTACTGTAGCCGCGATATACAGTAACTTTATGTAAGGATAAAGTTATGTGTTATGTGGTTCGCAGAATGGTACTAAGCGACTGTGGTACTCCCCATCTATTTTCATCAAATCTTTCTGTTTATCCACACAGCTTGCGCACAAAAAATCGCCTATACAAAGCTCTTGTTTTCGATTGCGGAGCGTCTGCGTCGAAGGAACTTATAAAATAATATAATTAAATTTAAGGAGAAATGAGCTATGTTTAAACCACGCAACAAAATGTTAATGAGTATCTGTATTGTTTTGTTTTTGTTTGTACCTGTCTTTGCCTACTCAGGCGGCACCGGCACAGAAGCCGACCCATACCAAATAGGCACAGTTTCCGACTGGCAGCAGTTGATGAATACATTATCAGATTGGGACAAGCATTTTATCCTGGTCAATGATTTGAATTTGGCCGGTATCTCACTGACACCTGTCGGTACCTATGGCACTTTTTTCCCATACTCTCATACATACTTCGAAGGTGTTTTTGATGGTAACGGCCATGTTATTCGAAACGCAAATGTGAGTACGATTTACGAACAGTGGTACACTGGCTTATTTGGTCCTATAAGCGGTGAGATTCGCGATTTGGGTGTAGAAGACGTCAATGTAAGTTCTACTCGTGCCGGTGGCCTGGCAGGGCTAAATCATGGTACCATCACCGACTGTTATGCCACAGGAACGGTTAGCGGTTCTCGGGACGTTGGCGGGCTGGTTGGAAGGAATTATGGAACTATTACCATCTGTCGCAGTTCAGTAACAGTTGTCGGAGACCCTCCCGAGGGTGACTGCGTTGGAGGGCTGGTGGGAACAAATCGTGGCAGTATAACACACTGTTACAGCACTGGGGCGGTCAGCGGAGAAAGTGCTGTTGGCGGACTGGTGGGATGGAATTGGGAAGGCACTATTGCCGACTGTTATGCCACAGATTCGGTTATTAAAGGCGATTGTTATGTCGGCGGTCTGGTGGGCTTTAACGACAGTGTCATTACAGCTTCCCGTGCTGTAATGGTAACTACTGGAAGGTTGGATGTCGGCGGACTGGCGGGAGAGAATCATGGTACCATCACCAACTGTTATGCCTCCGGAACGGCGAGTGGAGAAAATCGTGTTGGCGGCCTGGTGGGAACGAATCAGTATTTTTCTGGTAGTCATATTACAAACTGTTACTCTACTGTGTTGGTTATTGGAGATGATTATGTCGGCGGACTGGTGGGAGAAAATTCAGATCCAAACTATATTGCTGCTTCTTTTTGGAACATCGAAACATCCGAGCAAACGAGCAGCGCCAGCGGAGAAGGAAAAACCACCGCCGAAATGCAGGATATAGATACATTTCTAAATGCCGGATGGGACTTCGTTGGAGAAACCGCAAATGGCACAGAGGATATATGGCAGATGAGGTCAGATATAACAGATTATCCAAAACTCTCCCAGCAACCCCCTAACCCTAACACTTACTCCGGCGGTAATGGCTCAGCGGCCGAACCGTATAAAATAGCAACAAAGCAGGACTTACTATGTCTTTCAACTGATTTCGAAAATTATGACAAACACTTTATTATGACCGCTGATATCAATCTTGCCGATACCACCTTTGATTCCGCTATTATTGCGGCCGATTATTCTTTGACGGAAAGATTAGAAGCGATTGTTTTTAGAGGAACATTTGACGGCAATGATCATATAATCAGCAATATCGATGTAAATATGCCAGGTAAGAAATGTGCCGGCCTGTTTGGTGTGGTATATCCCGGCAGCCAGATTCACAATGTAGGCCTGGAAAATATCAATATAAGCGCAGATTATTATTACGGCCCACTGGATTGGTGGGATCGTGTAGCCACCGGTTATGCAGGCGGGCTGGTAGGAACAAATTATGGCACCATCACCAATTGCTATGTTAACGGCGCCGTTACAGGAACGGAAATCCATTTTCAAGAGATTTACATGCCCGGTAATGTCGGTGGTCTGGCGGCAATAAATTTTGGTACTATCAAAAATTGTTATACTGCGGTAACTGTTACCGGCTATGGCGACTATGTCGGCGGATTGGTAGGACAGAATGATGGTGGGACTATAACCGACTGTTACGCTACGGGTACGGTTGTTGCAAGTGGTGAATACAATCCCTATGACCATGACGATAATGAAGGTGGTAATGGTGATTATGTCGGAGGACTGGCAGGATATTCTAATGGTGCTATCTCCGACTGTTACGCCACAGGTACGGTCGATGGAAACGATTGTGTCGGCGGACTAATAGGAGAAAATGATGGAGGTACCGTCACTGACTGTAACGCCACAGGAACAGTTACTGGAGGTGACTATACCGGCGGATTGATAGGATGCAATACAAACGCTGGTATCATTACCAGATGTTATGCTACGGGTCAGGTGGTTAGCATAAACTGGCCATGGTCGGGGCATTACGAGGACATTACTGTCGGCCTCGGCGGACTGATAGGATACAACAACGGCAGCATAACAGACTGTTATAGTACCGCCGTAGTCAAAGGAATTGAGTCTATCGGCGGACTGGTGGGAGAGAATTACCAGGGCAGTATAGAAAACTGCTACAGTACCGGCGAAGTCCGGGGTGATAGTCGGGGAATTGGTGGACTGGTAGGAAAGAATAACGAAGGCAGTATAACAAATTGTTACAGTATCGATTCAGTAACCGGTCATGGTGATATGAGTACCGGCGGCGGCACCGGCGGCCTGGTGGGAACAAATTTTAAAGGCAGTATAGCAAACTGTTACGGCGATGGCGTGGTTAGTGGTGAGTTGTTTGTCGGCGGCCTGGTGGGATGGAATAGAGGTGGGACTATAACTGACTGTCACGGTACCGGAGTAGTCAATGGTAGTCATGGCATCGGCGGACTGGTGGGGTCGAATTCTCGCTACTACAACTATAATGATGATTATTCTCCAGCTATAATTGTAAATTGCTACGCTACAGGTGTAGTTACCAAAGGCGAAAATTCCTCCCCTCCCGGTATCTGTGTTGGCGGGCTGGTGGGAACCAATTATTTAAGTAACATCATCAACTGTTACGCTACAGGGCCAGTTAGTGGAGAATATTCAGTTGGTGGATTAGCAGGAGAAAACATAGGTGGGGATATGGGGCAAGAAGACAATTACTACGGCATTATCGCCAATTGTTATGCCACAGGTGCGGTTACTGGAAGTGGTGAGGGGTATGTTCAGTATACCGGCGGGCTGGTCGGGCAGAATGATGAAGGCACCATCACCGCTTGTTATGCAGTAGGCTCAGTTAATGGAAATGATTACGTCGGCGGACTGGTGGGATTGAATTATAGTTATCGTAGCAGCCACCGCTACCCCAGTGTGGTAGCTAACTGTTATGCTACAGGGGCGGTTTCCGGTAATAGTAATGTTGGAGGATTGGCAGGATTTAATGGCAACACAGACCTGCAAGAAGCACCTGGTGTAGCTGAGGTAATTAACTGTTATGCAGTAGGCTCAGTTACTGGAAATAGTTCCATCGGCGGGTTGGCGGGATATAACAGAGATCCAAACTATATTACTGCCTCTTTCTGGGACATCGAGACTTCCAGCTGGACAACAAGCGATGGTGGCCAAGGTTTAACCACGGCCGAGATGCAGGATATGGATACGTTTACATCTGCTGGGTGGGATTTTGATTATGATGACGGTGATGATGCCGACTGGTTTATACAAATCGAGGAGTATCCGATTTTAGTCTGGCAGATATCGCCTGCGGATATTTATACCGACGGCAGGAACGATTTCAGGGATTTTGCGGTATTTGCTCAGTTCTGGATGAGGGATGATTGTGCAATATATAACTATTACTGTGACTGGGCGGATATGGACTTTAACGGCTATGTCGATATCGATGACCTTATGATACTGATAGACTACTGGCTCGAAAAAGGGATATATAACTGACTTTCAGTAACGAAAGCAGTCAACATCTTTTGGCAAAATCGGCCAAATTGGCCGATTTGACCAATAATCGACAACTGACAGGCGAATTGTTCATTTTTACATTTTCCAGTTGCAACGAAACGGGTTATAGAGTATCCTTTTACTTCGTGTAGTCTTTTGATGGATCAATGGTTTTGCCTTTAAAGGTCTGAAGATGGCAAAAAGTTCCGGACGAATTGCGCTTTATGAACTGGTGAACAAGACTCGCTTTAAGTCCTCTCAGCAAAAGGCTTTATCGACTACCGGCTTAAAAACCGAGCAGGCTCCGACAGAATCAGCCGAGCCAAAAGCCGAAACGGATGTAAGAATAGACCGCCTCTGGAGCACAAGGCCCAGAGCGGTTAGATTGTATCCTGACAGGATAGAGCTGTGTTTTTCGTGGCAGGTAATGGTAATAGGCCTGCTGGTTTTGGTAACGATGTTTATGGTCTTTTTCAGATTAGGCCAGATATATTCGCTGAAAAAATCAGCGGCAAAAGAATCGCTACCAAGCTCTATCACGGCAGAAAAGATTATGCCACGGCCGAGGGTAGTTGCGACTGAGCCTGTGGAAAATGTAGGAAAAAAACCGCTCAGAATGGTCGAGCCGATGGGAGACCATGTTGTTGTTATTGCAAGCTATGATTTGAGCAGTCATCTGGAGCCTGTAAGGCAGTATTTTGCCGGGTTCGGCATAGCAACTGATATTGTAAAGAAAGGTTCGCGTTATCTGCTCGTTACGCAGGAGCGTTTTGATAACCCGGATAAAACAGGTACTAACGGTTTTGAAATGAAAAAGAAAATTACGTCCATAGGCGCAAAATACAAACCGCCGCTCGGCTCACGATTTGAGTCTTTCGGCACAAAACCATTCCAGGACGCTTATGGTATGAAAATAAATTAGCTTTACAGGAGTTTACAGATGTCAATTGACCGTTCACTGAAATTAAAAGGCGCACTTGCACGCCATAGAAATGTCCTTACCCGTGCAGAAAGAGTAGAACGTCTTAAAGAAGAAGAACGTTGGGCTGAAGGTGATAATCTTTTAGGTCTTCCGAAAGTTGCAAACAGAAAAGTATCTGTAGGCAAGAAAAAAGCCGAGGCTAAACCAACAGCCGAAGCAGTGGCTGGAGAAGAAGCTGCTGTGGCTGGGGCCGAAGCTGCTGCGCCGGGCAAGACTGCTCCTGCAGCGCCGGGCAAAGACACCGGTCAGGCTAAACCTGCTGCGGGCGGCAAGAAATAACTCCATTATTTAACTGGTTACTGCCGCGGTGAAAAAATATCTTGCAGACAGAACAGCCCTAATCGATGCAAGCGGTATAAGAAAGGTTTTCAATCTTGCCGCTTCGATGAAAGACCCAATTAATTTCTCAATCGGCCAGCCGGATTATGATGTCCCCGAACAGCTCAAACAGGTCGCTATTGAAGCAATAAAACAAGGAAAAAACAAATACACTATCACGGCAGGCGATGCAACTCTTCGGGCAAAGATAGCAGAAAAAATCACCGCAGAATTAAATTGGTCCAATCCGGCAACACTGGTGGCAAGCGGTGTAAGCGGCGCGTTGCTTTTGGCTTTTATGAGCCTTGTTAATCCGGGTGATGAGGTCATTTTTCCAGACCCATACTTCGTTATGTACAAACATTTGGTAAATCTGCTTGGCGGCAAATGTGTCTTTGTCGATACGTATCCGGATTTTTCGCTGCATCCGGAAAAAATTGCAGACAAAATTACCGATAGAACAAAACTTATCATAGTAAACTCACCCTGCAATCCAACCGGTGCGGTTTACACTAAAAGCGACTTAAAGGCCGTAGCCGAAATCGCTGCTAAAAAGGATATCCTTATCCTGTCGGATGAAATATATGATAAATTCTGTTATGATGGGCCTTACGAAAGTATCGCGTCATTTTATCCAAATACCCTTTTGCTGCGGGGCTTTAGTAAAAGCTTTGCGATGACCGGCTGGCGGCTTGCCTATGTTGCCGCAGCGGAACATTTAAAGCCGATTATTGAGGAAATGACCAAGATTCAGCAGTACACCTTCGTCTGTGCCCCTGCCCCATTTCAGCAGGCCGCAATCGCGGCAATGGATTACGATGTAAGCGATTTAATGGCCGGCTATAAAACAAAGCGGGATATTATATATGACGGCCTGAAGGATAAATTCGAACTGCAAAAATCTGCCGGTGCGTTTTATGCGTTTATAAAGGCTCCTGCGGGAAAGGGGTCTGAATTTGTCGAAAAGGCTATCAAGAATAACGTCCTGATTATTCCTGGCTCAGTTTTCAGCGAAAAAGACACTCATTTTAGACTCTGCTTTACAACGACCAACGACAAACTCAAACAGGGAATCGAAATCTTGCGTAATTTAGCGTAACGCAGCCAAATTTAGCAACTACAACACCTTTTCTATAAAACAATTTGACGGGACGGGTAAAAAATTGTAAAACTCCTACAGGACAGCAAGTCGTATTATAACCGGTAGGAAGTAAGTATGGTCATAGAAATCATCTTCGGTACAATTGGGGGTCTTGGTCTATTCCTTTTTGGTATGGGCCTTATGTCAGACGGCCTGAAAAAGGCTGCCGGTCAAAAACTCAAAAAAATCCTCGGGTCAATGACCAAAAAACGAGTTATAGGCTGTCTGGTCGGAGCCGGAATCACCGCTTTAATCCAGTCAAGCTCGGCAACAACGGTTATGGTTGTCGGTTTTGTCAATGCCGGCCTGCTGACCCTTGCCCAGGCAATACCGGTTATCATCGGCACAAATATCGGTACTACTGCCACTGCATGGCTCGTTTCGATATCAGGTATTGAGGCGTTTAAAATTACCTCCTATGCGCTCCCTGCCGTTGCAGTCGGCTTTGTTATACAGACCCTTGCGAAAAAGCAATCTGTAAAAAACACCGGCCAAATATTACTTGGATTCGGCGTTCTTTTTATCGGCATAGGTTTTATGAAAGACGCCTTCGGTGGTCTGGAGCAAAGTCCTCAAGTGCAGCAGCTTTTTATAAAGGCGGCCGGCAACCCAATATTAGCTGTTTTGGCAGGTATTTTAATCACAATGCTTATCCAGAGCAGTTCCGCAGCTGTTGCGAGTATTCAGCTTTTGGCTGTAGGCGGAGCTTTCGGCACAAATTGGCATATAGTTTTGAGTATTGCTATACCGTTTATTCTCGGCAGTAATATCGGCACCACAATTACCGCTCAATTGTCAGCAATCGGGGCAAATGTAAACGCACGCAGGGCAGCCTGGGCACATACCGTATTTAATGTAATCGGAGCATTTATCTGTTTCTGGTTTATTCCTGTAATCAGCCGATTAGTCCATACCATTGCCCCGTGGGAGTTGTCGCCAGTTACAATTGCCGCCAGTATTGCTATTGCTCATACCTTTATAAAAATCTTCGAAGCAGTGTTATTTCTGCCGGCGACCGGTCTGCTTGAAAAAATTGTCCTCTGGCTGATTAAGGAAAAACCTGGGCAACGGTATATACCACCTGTAGTTTTAGAGCGCCGTCTTCTCGATACTCCAGAAATCGCTTTGGAACAGGCTCGGCGTGAAATTTTGAGAATGGCCAAATACGCCAAAGAAGCCGTCAACATGTCGGTTTCCGGGCTTCTCAATAATAATTACCGAAGGCTCGATAATACGAGAAAGACCGAAGATGCGATAGATTCATTTCAGTATGAAATTACGGCATATCTGGCGGCCTTATCTCAAAGACAAATATCAGAACAGGCATCAATAGAACTACCGGTACTGCTGCATACCGTTAACGACCTTGAGCGAATCGGCGACCATGCTATTAACATCGTAGAAATAGCTGAACGTAAAATTGAACAAAAACTGGTTTTCAGCAACTCAGCCAAAAGCGAGGTAAGAGCTTTGAAAAAAGAAGTAAATGAAATGTTTGACCGAATTATACCAGCAATGAAAAACAGCGATGTCGCCTCTGCCAAAAGTGCGCTTTTAAACGAAAACAACCTTAATAAAATGCAAATGAATTTCAGGCACAGCCATGTCCAGCGAATGACTGAAGGTTTGTGCAGCGCTACGACGGGATTGATTTTCATCGATTTGGTCGATAATATGGAGAAAATCGGCGACCATTTGACCAATATCGCACAAGCTGTGATAGGCGGACTCCAATGGGAAGGTGCCGAGGCAAAGCCTGAGGTTTAATTTCTTGTAGAGTACTCTAAATAATTCCACTTGTCTGTTTAAACAATAATCGCTAAAATCCGTCTATGCGAATAAGATTTTTGCTTATTTTGTTATGTGTGGTTTTCACGTCAAACCGCTCCATTGCTGTCGCAGCTCTGTCAGGCGATAGTAACGAACCAAATGAAGCAAAAGCTGCGGTTATCTCCTGCAACGGGCTAATTGACGATGGGCTTTACTCTTCTATAAAACGCAGGGCAAATACCGCTCTTGAATCGGGAGCAGATTACATCATTTTAGAAATCGGTACTTACGGCGGGCTTGTCAAAAGCGCAGATGACATCTCAAAATTCCTCATTCTCGAACTTGGCGAAAAATCACACACAGTTGCCTATGTTACAACCGAAGCTATCAGCGCAGGGGCGATGATAAGCGTCTCCTGTGAAGATATAATAATGAAGAAGAATACCACCATCGGCGATTGCGCTCCGATTCAAATGGGCGAAAAGCTCGAAGGCGTAGAAAGAGAAAAGACTGAAAGTTTTATCCGCGCAACATTTCAAAGAGCCGCTCAGGCCAACAATTATCCCGAGGCGCTGCTCGAAGCTATGGTGAGCAGGCACAAAAAAGTCTGGCGAATAAAAAACATTGAAACAGGCCTCTATGAATTCCACGAAGATGGAAAACTTCCCAAAGACCCCAACGTTTACGACCTCCCCGGCAAAGACTTAATCATCAGTGATAATGAAATCCTTACTCTCACCGCCGAAAAAGCAAAGGGATACGGCATCGCCAGAGAAGTAGTAAACGATATGGATGGAACAATCGCATTTCTCGCACAGCGGGATAATGTAAACTTTTTATCGAAACCTGTCCGGTTTGAACCTAACTGGTCCGAGCAGCTTGTAAGGATGCTCAACCATCCTACTTTGACAGGCATTCTTTTTATGCTTGGGCTTCTCGGTGTTTATACCGAGCTGAAAACGCCCGGCGTAGGCCTACCCGGTCTGGTTGCGGTAATCTGTTTTGCGGTAATTTTCGGCAGCAGATTTCTCGTGGGTATGGCTACATGGTGGGAGGTAGCTATATTTGCAGTCGGTATTGCGCTGCTGATGCTCGAGATTTTCGTTATTCCGGGCTTTGGCGTTGCCGGCATTACAGGTATTGCATTTATCCTCATTGGCCTTTTTGCGATTCTGGTTCCAAACAGACCCGACGAACTGCCTTGGCCGAAGCATAACATCGATTTCAAGCTGCTCTCAGACGGCGTACTGGGTCTTTCTCTCGGATTTGTGGGGTTTGCAATCGTCGCATATTTTCTTGCAAAATTTCTTCCCAAAACCGGACCGTTTGCAGGTCTCGTTCTTGGGCGTGCCGAAGCAGGGCCCGTGATGCGGATAGATAAGACCGCTCCGCTCGATAAGGCAGGTGAACTTAAGGTCGGCGATATGGGACTTGCGATAACAAAGCTCAGGCCGGCAGGTCAGGGACGATTTGATAATGCAACTGTTGACGTTATTGCTGAAGGTGATTTTATCGTAAAAAATGAAAAGATAATAATCTCTCAAATTCATGGTAATAGAGTCGTAGTTAAAAAAATAAATGATTAGAGGATAAATATATGTTCTGGTGGATACTTTTTGCGATTTTTCTTTTTGTACTCTGTGCCGTTCTGCTTGTGGCGGAGATTTTTGTTCCGAGTTTTGGTCTGATTACCCTCTGTGCATTGGCTTGTCTTGGAGGCGGGATTGCGATCTTTTTTAATTACAGCGATACCGCAGGCTGGATAGGTGTACTAATAGCAGTAGTTATGATTCCAGTGGTATTGGTGTTTGCATACAAAATTTTCCCAAAAACCAGCTTCGGTCAGGGACTTCTGATGGCAAAGCCGAAAAGACCAAAAGGCGATGCCATACCCGATACCGACCAGCTTAAAGGCCTTTTAGGCAAAAAAGCCGTAACAAATACCCCTCTTCGGCCGGTAGGAATGTGTGATTTTGAAGGACAAAGGCTTGAATGTGTCGCCGAAAGCGGTTATGTTGATAAAGGAAAAACTATCGAGGTTATAAAAGTTGAAGGTACGCAGCTTACTGTTAGGGAAATAGAAAATTCTTAATGAAAGGATTTTAAAATGACAATCGAAAATCTATTTATTCTGGCCCAGGCCCCAAAGCCGGCAATTGCTGTCGGCCTAATAGTTCTTTTCATTTTTATATTTATTCTCTTTCTGCTGATTTTGAAATACGGCGGAATGTGGCTCCAGGCAAAACTGTCCGGCGCGCCTGTATCCATTGGCGAGCTTATCGGAATGACCCTTCGAAAAGTCGATGCCCGCTCGATTGTCATCAACAGAATAACCGCTGTACAGGCCGGCATTGACCTGAGCAGGCGTGACCTTGAAAGCCATTACCTCGCCGGCGGGAATGTACATAAGGTTGTTCGTGCTCTTGTCGCAGCAAACCGCGCAAATATCGAACTGACACTTCAAACAGCAACAGCAATCGACTTGGCCGGCCGTGATATTCTCGATGCCGTTCAGACCTCCGTTAATCCAAAAGTTATCGATTGCCCAGACCCCACAAAGGGAAGGCCGACCATTGACGCTGTCTCACAGGATGGTATTCAGCTAAAGGCGAAGGCTCGAGTAACTGTCCGTGCCAACATTCAGCGTCTTATCGGCGGTGCAACAGAAGAGACAATCATAGCACGTGTCGGCGAAGGTATTGTTA
>CAYTQR010000039.1:0-15028 GCA_964440045.1 uncultured Planctomycetaceae bacterium
GCCGGGTTGAAATTTCTGGGCAGTCAGTTTGAATACGTTACTACTGCTGCGGTTTTGGATAAAAAGCTCGTCATCCTCGGCAGCGGCGACCCATTATTAGGCCTTAGCGGCATCGGAAACCAGGATAATAAATTTATATCAGATATTATAGAGGCGCTTAAGGAAAGAAATATAACTGAAATAAAAGACATTATAATCGACAGTAGCGTCTTTGATGATATACGAGTACATCCAAATTGGCCCAAAGAACAGCTTAACAGGTCTTATTCGTGTGAGGTGAGCGGGCTTAACTATAATGGAAATTGCATCAGGATTTTGGCCTCCAACAAGAAGGGGAAAGTAAAACTCTCAACTGAACCTGATACGGACTATCTCAAGCTGTTCAACAAGGTCAAACCTGTCAGCAAGGGTAAAAGTGCGATAGGCTCAAACCGCACGCAGAAAGAAAATGTTATAACTGTTTATGGAAAGTGCCGAAAAGCCGCTTCTTTTAATATCGCAATTGAAAGGCCATCTGGGTTTTTTGGTTTTTTGCTTGCCGATGCTCTCAATAAGGCCGGCATAAAAACATCCGGCCATTTGACCGAGACAGGCATCGATCCGAAAGGGCTGCAGGTGCTCTGCGAACATAGAACAGGCATAATCGAGATTCTTGACCGATGCAATAAGGACAGTTTCCAGCTTGCCGCAGAGAGTTTGTTTAAAACTCTCGGAACCCAAGAGGGCAAAGGCGGTAGCTGGCAGGGCGGGCAAAAGGTTTTGACGGATTATCTGGTTTCGCTCGGCGCCGGCGGGGCAAATTTCTATATCGACGATGGCAGCGGCCTGAGCAGTCAAAATAGATTATCCGCAAGTATAATTGTCCGCTTCCTTGCCGATGCTTATTCAAGTGATATTTGGCCTGTCTTTAAAGATACACTTGCACAAGGCGGCATTGACGGCACATTGAAAAAGTATTTTTATAAGAGCAAATACAAGGGAAAAGTTTTTGCAAAGACCGGCTACATCAACGGCGTTCGCGCGCTTTCAGGAGTATGCCTGGCGGGCGATAAAGAATATATCTTTTCAATTCTGACGAATGACGCAAATTATAAGACAAAAGAGGCTATCTTCGATATCGTCAAAGCGATAATCGATGAAGGATAAATAATCAGATATGAGTCAGTTCGCCGACGAATTCCTCAACTAAATCCTTTATAGTAACAATCCCTAAAGTTTTTCCAGGCGCTTTGTTTGCGATAACCACTGCAATCCTCTCGTTTTTGCTGCACATCTGCCCCAGAGCTGCCGAGACGGAAAGATTCTCCCCAATCTTCATCACCGGTTTTACGAACTGTCCAAGACTGTCAAAATCGGCCTGGCTGTCAAGAACTTCATAGACATTTATATATCCGACTATATTGTCCGTGCTTTTCTCATAAACCGCAAGCCTTGTACAATCCGACTCGGCCAGTTTCGCTGGCAACTCGCCTCGGCCGCTGCTGATATCGATTGACTGTACTTTGGAAAGGGGCGTCAGCACCTCTGATATTTTTATCTGGGGTACATTTATAAGGCGATGAATTATCTGGCTCTGGGCAGGCGTCAAAATTCCCTCTTCAATTGTTTCAGCGGCAATCTGGCTTATCTGGTGCCGTTGGCTGGCGACTATAGCAGGCTGACTTGCCGGTGCTGTATTGGTTACTTTACTGATAACCGCCGCCAGGAATTTTAGAAACGGCACAATACCCGTATAAGTAAAGAGCTTCTGCCCAGCCCATATAAGGCCGGCAAACCGCGGCATCAAATAATCGGCGTGATAGACGAACACATTTTTGGGAATAAGCTCTGAAAAGACAAAGAGCACAGGTGCCACAACCAAAGTCGCATAAAGTTCGGCACTGTGATGAAAATCTACCGAGTGAATAAACATAATCGTTACAATGCTTGTAACAAAATAGTAGGCGAGATTCGTGCCGATAAGCATCGAGAGCATCAGCCCGTGAGTATCGCCGAGAAGTGAGCCAAGCATTTTATAAGAAGGGCGTTTCTTTTCTATCCCGATGCGCAGATTAAAACGACTCATACGGTAAATACCCATCTCGGCCCCGGCAAAAAACCCGGCCAGCAAAACGCCGACGATTACGAGCAGAATTTTAATGATTGTTATCACTATCGCTGCCTTTGAACGATTCAAACGAAAGAATGATTGATTTTATTCTGTGCTTTTGCACCTTCTCAACCGTAAATTTGAGGTTGTGCAGATAAACGCTATCGCCCGTCTTAGGCACTTTCCCAAGCAGGGCAGCGGTAAGACCTGCGACCGTTGAAAATCTCACATTAGCGTAATCAAGCCCGAACTCTTGGGCCCAGTGATGAATCGAAAGGTCGCCTGCAAGCCTATACTCCATAGGTCCAATCTGCTCGATAGGTTTAACATCGTCCTGGTCTGGATCTGTGCCGAGGATATGGTCGATAATATCATCGAGACTTACCGAACCGGCAATTTGCCCGAACTCATCAACAACAACGGCATTGTCGAATTTGTGTTTCAGGAACGTATCAAGAAGAGCGTCGACCCTTTTCTGTTCCGGGGCAAACTGCACTTCTTCGATGAGCTCTTTTATTTCCGAATTGGGATTCAGCACAAGCTGCCGCATACTCACCGCACCGATGACGTTGTCGATTTTACCGGTATATACAAACGCCAGCAGGCTCTTGCGTTTTTTCAGCAGTTCGACAGCCTTATTTGAAACGGTCGTCGCTCTGCAAAAGACCATATCGACTCTCGGCCTCATTATATGCCTGACCTTAAGCACCCCAAGTTCGACAACAGCGCTTAAGAATTGGTTTTCATCTTCTGTAATCAGTCCCTTTTGCTGGTTGGAATTAATCAGCAGTTTAAACTGTTGAGGTGTAATCGGATGTCTCAGCCCGGCCGAAGGCGACAGAAGCCGAAGTGCCGGTACCACAAAGACCAAGTTAAGAATCAGCCTCACCGGCGCGAAAAGGTATATGCAAACAAACGCCGGTATCGCTGCAGTTACACTCAGCGAGAACGAATTAGCATAAGCTATCGATTTGGGCAGCATCTCGCCGAACAGCACAAGCACAATGAAACTCGCCACCGCACAAATCGCTGCCGCATAGCCGCCGGACTGGGATGAAAATTTAATTGAAAGTGAACTTGCTAATGAAAAATAGAGCACATTAACCGTCATATTCCCCAAAAGCAGGGTAGTCAAAAGCCGTTTAGGCCTTGTCAGCAGGGCAGCGGTTAACTGGTGATATTTTTTCTGTGAAGCTGAAAATTGTTTCCTTTGCCTCTTGCTCAGATTGAAAAACGCCGTTTCGGAACCGGAAAAAAACGCTGAAAATGCCAGCAATACCAGCATCAACAGCAATGACCAGAAAATATCGGCCGAAAGAAGCATTTTTGCTCCGCGGGCAATCAGTCTTTCAGCGGTAATGTAATTGTAAATTCAGTTCCTTTGGCCCGCTCAGACTGAACTGCCATAGTTCCGTTATGTGCTTCGATTATATCCATACAGAATGCAAGTCCCAGCCCGGACCCTGTCCGTTCAGCCTGTGACTCTGTGGTTTTCGTGGAAAAGAAAGGCTCGAAAATCTTCTCGAGGTATTCACTGCTTATACCGATCCCCGTATCGGCGATGGTAATTATTACCTTATTGTTTTCTTTGTGTGCCTTTATTGCAAGCGTTCCGCCGCAAGGCCGCATCGCCTCATGCGCGTTAAGGACAAGATTCATTATCACCTGCTGAAACTGCACCGGCACAACATCGATGTTTAATTCTTCGGGAATGTCGATATTAACTTTTATTTTATCTTTACAAAAATCTCTGCCGATACACGAGAAAACTTCATTAACGGTATTCAGCAGTCTGCATTTTCGCACCTCCGCCGATTCCCCATTGACCATCGCCATAATACTTTCGAGGATCTCCGAGGCCCGTGCGCTATTCTGGATAGTTTTCTTCAGTGCCTTTTCGGTTAGCGCCGTATCCTGTGGATAATTCAGGGCTACCTGGGCGTAATTACCCAGCGGCATAAGGATGTTATTGATTTCATGGGCCACGATGGCAGAGACTTTGCCCAGGTTCGCCAACGCCTGCAGCTTCGTCAGCTTTGTCTTAAGTTCTTTATTCTCCTGCTGTTGCAGATTAATCCGCTTACTGAGGGACCTTCGTTTGTTTATTAATTGCGGCACGGTAATCCTTCCTTCTTAGCATTTTTTTCTGTAAATTGTTAACTGATAACGGTAAACTGAGTTATATATTTATCGACATTCAAGAATGTTTTCCTTAAAGATATGGACAATAAATCGATTCTTGATGACCTGTTCGACGTACTTGAAAAGTATAATGTTAAGATAAGAAGGGATTCTCTCGGCGGAGGCGGCTCAGGTATTTGCAAAATCAAAGGCCAATACGTCTTCTTTGCTGATATGGACTCCAGCTCTTACGAAATTGCTGTAAGCTGTGCAAAGGCGCTCGTCCAGGTCGCCGATATCGAGTCGATTTATATTAAACCGCAGGTAAGGTCTTTTATTGAGCAAAACGCCGCGATAAGCGGTTAATTACGGAGAAAAAACTGCAATGGCAAAAAAAACTGAACTGGCCCAGACTGAAAAACCCCCAACTATACTCGTAGTCGATGACAACGAGCAGAACCTCGAACTGCTCATCGCCTATCTCGAAGATGTACCGTGTCGGACAATTTCGGCAAGGGACGGCGTCGCTGCGCTGGAAATTATTAAAAAATCCGTACCCGACCTGGTCCTGCTCGATGTAATGATGCCGAAGATGAGCGGCTTTGAAGTCTGCAGAAGGATAAAAAGCAACCCTGCCACAGCCTCTCTGCCTGTCATTATGGTTACCGCCTTAACTGAGCTTGGCGATATCGAAAGGGCGATAGAGTCCGGCACAGACGACTTCCTCAGCAAACCCATCAACAAATGGGAATTGACAACCCGCGTAAAAACTATGCTCAAACTAAAACACCTCACGGACGAACTCGAAAGAACACTTGCATACCTTAGCGAAGTAGAAAAACAATCTAAATAAATCGGTTAGCCCTGCCGAGACTTGTCGCGGCATAGTTTGACAAAACGAAGCCGGATCTCGCCGACTTTTCGACTGATTTCTTAAATCCGCATAACCAGTTTTAACGTAACTTCTTTATTTTTTTGTTAAAATAAAAGCTACAGCTGGAACTCCTATTTCTCTGATTACTGGAATCTTTGTCAAAAAATGTAATCTAAAATGTGTATCTTTAGTTGATATTACCTCAAATCCGCTTGTTAAAATCATCTGTAACATACTTTTAAAAGTGACTGGATACAGCCCCATTTCTTCAAGAGAATCTGCGTTAATTCTATTTCTAAAAATTAACTGCCTTAAAAATTTAGCCAACTTAAATGGAAGTGTGTGAAATGGCTTCAAACTATGTCCTGCGTGTGGATTATACCATGGAGGAATCATTAGGTAACAAATTCCTCCAGTTTTAGTTACTCTATACATTTCGTTGACACATTGCTGCTGTTTTTCTGTTGGGATATGCTCTAAAACCCCTCTGCAAATTACTAAATCAAATTTGTTGTCATCAAAAGGTATGTCATCTGCAAATCCAATTTGAGTTTTTTGCCAAACATATTCCCCTGGATATGGATCCAAATTTATTGCATCGCATTTCCTTGTTGTTGCTATTACTTTACAAAATTCTCCTTTCGCTCCGCCTACATCAAGAACCTTTTTATTCTCTAACGTTATAAACTCTTCAATTTCTGTTATTAGTATTTGGGCAAAATATTCGCTCATTAACGAGTAATTGTTTCCTTTGAACCTATTAAAGGTATAGAATAACAGTTTCCTATAATGGTCAAATAAATTTATTTTATCAGTTTTCATTTTTTCCCTTAGACATATTATATCTCTAAGTAGTTCTTGAATATATCGTAAATCTGTACCGCCTTCCAATAAATTAGGAATAAACCAAGGACAGTCACCTGTTTTTTCTCAACGACTTTTCGACTGATATCTAATAACTGATAACTGTCAGTCAATCCTATATCTTCAATCTTAAATCTGCAATCTTTGTTTTCTTCTCAAAAGTAATCCGCCGAAGAGCAGCAGGGCGATTGTCCCCAGTACAGTTGAAGCTGCCAATCTCACCGAAAATTAACGGCGAAAATTCCTTGCTGAATTCGTCCATATTTGGTAAAATAGATTGTTTGAGATTATAAGTCATCCCAGAACCCCTTGAGTCGGCGTTATTAGCATTAAAAACACGGTTTTGTATGGGTTTTGGGATAGGTTCTAAATGAGATGTAAAAAGGAGAATACAAATGAGCTCATTAAGAATTATTTCAATAAAGGCTCATAATCGGTTTATTGCCGGCAGTTGCTGTAGATTACGAGGGGTACTTTTTGCCTGTTTTCTTGTCTATCTTATAGCCATACCGGCGCAGGCAAAATACGATTATGGTACAGGTGAGCCAAACAATCCATATCGGATTTCCGATGCAAATAATATGAACGAAATAGGACTGCACCCCGAAGATTGGGGTGCACACTTTCTATTGGTGAATGATATCAATTTGATAGGGTATACAGGCACACAGTTTAATATAATTGGTACCTCCGGCAGTAACACCTTTACAGGGGTATTTGACGGTAATGGCCACAGTATTTCTAACTTCACTTATGCTTCTACCGGCACAAGTTATATTGGTATCTTTGGTTGCATTTATGATGTAAGCGCGGTGGTCAAAGACTTGGAGCTAATTGACCCAAATGTCAGTGCCGGAACAGGTTATTACGTTGGCGCTCTTGTTGGTGCTGTTTATGGAGGAACTATATCTAACTGCTGTTCGAATGGCGTCGTTTCAGGGGCAGATGAGGTAGGTGGCCTGGTGGGGCATAACAACGGTATGATTACCGACTGCAATACTCACGGTGAGGTTTTGGGAACAGCAGACAATATAGGTGGTCTGGTTGGATATAATGCCGGCACTATTAAGTACTGCTATTCAAGCAGCGATGTTTGGGGTGATGACGATGTAGGCGGTTTGATTGGGGATAACAGCACATCGATTGGTCCTGATGAGGTTTCAGATTGCTGTTCAAGCGGAAATGTTGAAGGAGACGACAATATAGGCGGCTTGGTTGGGAATAATTATGGCCCACTTACGAACTGCTATTCAAACAGCGATGTCACCGGAGACCGACACATAGGTGGTCTGGCAGGAGATAGTGACGGCCCACTTACCAACTGCTCTTCAAGCGGCACCGTTGTCGGAACAACTGATTACATAGGGGGTCTGGTTGGAGATGAAGGGACCAGCCATCCAATTTCACAATGCTTTTCAATCAGCAACGTTTCAGGAAGAGACAGAGTGGGCGGCCTGGTAGGAAACGATAGTAGCGGCAAGATTGAAAATTCTTACTCTGGGGGTAATGTCTCAGGAAGGAACATAGTAGGCGGCTTGGTCGGACGCACCTATGAATGTAATATTGTAAACTCATACTCAAGCGGTACTCTTTCTGGAACTGACTCTGTAGGTGGTTTAGTCGGCTCCAATAATTACAATACGATCTCAAGCTCTTTCTGGGATGAAGATATCGGTGGCCATGATAATGGTTATGGAATTGGCAAGACAACAACCGAAATGAAGGATCCAAATACATTCATCGATGCCGGCTGGGATTTTGTCGGCGAGAGCACAAATGGAGATGAAGAGATATGGAGGCTTTGCGTCAAAGGAACTGCATATCCCATGTTAGAGTGGCAATTCATTTTAGGTGATTTCGTCTGCCCTGATGGTGTAGATTTCGTTGACTATGCGTTCTTTGCCCAACATTGGCTGGATACTAATTGCGCTGATTCAAATGACTGTCAAAGAACTGACTTTAATGAATCGGGGACAGTTGACTTAAATGATTTGAGTATGTTCGTTGACAACTGGCTGGCAGGTAAATAAGTTTATCACAAAAACAAATAATCAATACCTTGTTTTCTCCCGCAGGGCAATTCGATAAGCTCATGGCAGAGGGCTAAAAACCGCTTGTTTTTTTTGAAATTTGGCGGTAATATTCAGCCAAAGATGGTTTATGAAAAGTTCCCATTTATACAACTCGCCTTTGTTTGTCTCGGTAGTTGTTGCGGTCTTGACGCTTACAGCTTTCATGTATGTGCTCAGCGCCGATTTTGTGATGTGGGACGATGATATTATCATCTACAATAATCCGAATGTCCAGGGGCAGTTAAGTTTTGCTCACATAGGCCAAATTTTCACCGACATTGACTCGATGATGCGCTACTGTCCGCTGACATTGCTGAGCTGGAACATCACATACCATTTCTGGGAGCTGAATCCATCTTGGTATCATGCGGTCAACTGGATACTACACGGGGCAAGTTCTGCGATTGTTTTTCTCGTGTTGCGAAAACTTCTTCTGATTAAATTGTATCGGCGAAACAAAACAGATACAGACTCAGGGTGGATCACTATATCTGCCGCCATAGGCACCTTGCTCTGGTCGCTTCATCCGCTGCGTGTCGAGCCGGTGGCATGGTGTACCGACCGTACTTATTGTCAGTCACTGTTTTTCCTGCTCCTTTCACTGCTATGTTACCTCCGGTCCAATGAAGCAAATACAACAATGAAACGCCATTATCTGTTTTTGACAGCCTCCGTAGTTTTATATATCGTTTCGTTACTGTCATATTCAATCGGAATAACCTTTTTCTTTGTATTGCTTATTCTGGATATCTATCCGCTCGGCAGGCTTGGCGGTACTGCCGGCTGGTGGAAAAGTGCCTCGGCACGTCGAAGCCTTTTAGAAAAGGTGCCTTTTGCCGTTTCAGCCCTGGCAATTGCCTTGGTAACGGTATCTATCCGCATTACATCGGCAGGGGTCTGGGCAAAGCCTGTCGGTCTGGGTGAATTCGGCCTGTTCGAACGGTTTATGCAGGCTATGTATATCTGGGCGTATTACATTTGGCGGCCGTTTTATCCGATTAATCTTGCGCCGGTTTATACATCTCTTGTTTCCTTCGATCCTCTCTCGCTGCCGTTTGTTGCAAGTGCGATTGGTGTCATAGGTATGATTATCCTGCTGATTTTTTTGCGGCGCCGTTGGTCGGGCGCTTTGACGCTGGCAATTTGTTATTTTGTTCTGCTTGTGCCTGTGCTTGGCGTTTTTGAACATCCTCATTACTCCAGCGACCGTTATTCACTGGTCGTTTCAATCTGCTTTTCCGCAGCCATAGCCGCTTTTATTGCTAACCTGAAAGGAAAAACGGGGCGTTTGTCTGTGTTTTTTGTATCAATCATCGTTATTGCGATTTTGGGTACATTGAGCTTTCGACAGACGCGCATCTGGAAAAACACTCCGTCTTTGTTCACGCATATGATTTATACTCTTGGTGATGATCCTTATGCCGGCGATATTTACTACAGATTTGGTTCGTACTATTTACAACAATCGCCGCAGGATAACTGGGCAAATGCATTACCATACTTCCAAAAAGCCGTATCAAAGAATCCATCTTATGCGAAGGCCTGGTTCCGAATCGGTTCTTGTTACAGCAACCTTGGCCGTTGGTCAGAGGCGATAGAACCCTTTAAGCAGGTCATTAGAATCAAGCCGGATGATGCCGATATACACAATAATCTTGGCAAGGCCTACATCAATCTTGGCCGTTGGCTCGAGGCGATAGAGGCCCTTAAGCAGGCCATCCGGATCAGGCCGGATGATGCCGATACACACAATAATCTTGGTGTCTCTTACGGCAACCTTGGCCGTTGGTCAGAGGCGATAGTGGCCTTTAAGCAGGCCGTCAAAATCAAGCCGGATTTAGCTGATGCGCACAATAATCTTGGCGTAGCTTATCTGATAATCGGCAATAAAGATTTTGCGTTAGGCGAATATAGCATCCTCAAAACTTTAGATACAGATCGTGCCGAGGAACTTTTTAATCTAATTTCCAAATAATGGCCTAAAAGTCGCTACAACCGCTATAAAGGTTGCAAAAAACCCGCAAATTTAGCCCAAAAACGCATATTTTCCCTCTATTTCCATTAAGCTGTCACCTTCTATAGACGATTTAAACAGCGGTGGAGGTAAGGCCATTTACCTCATAAAAACGGATATATTTATGAGGTACGTCTACACTTCCTTGGCTAAAGGCTTGTTTATAAAAGGGTTATAGTTAATGTCGAAGCTTCTTGAGATATTAGGCAGGGGGATAGAAATCAATACTGCGGGGGTAATGTGGCATTGGATTGACACGATTATTAAGGACAATCCTGATTTTGAGCGGATAGACGACATTTTAAATCTCATCTCTTTAGCCAGTTTTGATATTGCTGAGGAGAAAACCAGCGAATATTTGATTGAAAGGCCGGATTGTACTATAGGCAGAATGGCAGCGTCGGCTTTATGTATCGAAAAATCCGACTTGGCAGGGGCCATAGAGAATTTGCAAAGCGTTTATTTAAGGCAGCCTAACAATACAATTGCTCTTTACGCACTTGGTCATTGTTACGAAAGGCTCGGCAAAGAGGCCCAGGCCATTGAGTTTTATCAGGACTGTCTGAAATTCAAGAATTACCTTGAGTTGCCCAGACTCAGGCTGGCAGCGATTTATTTCAAGAACGGCCAATTCGAAAAGACCATAAACGAATACAGGCAGCATCAGCAGGAATACCCTGACGATATCGAAACGCTGGCGCTTCTGGGGCATTTATATATGCAGAACGGCAACTACGAAGCCGCTGTAAATGCCTTCAACAACGCCATACTCATCCATCCGGACAATTTCACCAGTTCGCTGGAGGAAGAAAAGATAAGAGATATTATCGAATGCAGCGGCCATTTGCAGGCAGCCGAACACATAAATAGTCTGCTCGAAGAGCAACCTGACTCGGCAGGCTTGTATCTGCTGCTCGGCGATATATTCGCCGACGATGGTAATATGCCCGAAGCCGTGGTTCAGTATGAAAAAGCGATAAGACTGCAGCCCAGTTTCTTACAGGGTTTTGTAAAGCTCGGCTCGCTATATCTGGCAGCAGGTAATTTCTCCATTGCCGCTGAGCTTTTCAACAAGGCCGCGGCGATTAATGACGAGATTGTGGACGCTTATTTCGGTTTAGCGGAGGCACAGAAAAAGACAGGCGACCAGAACTGTGCATACAGCACATTAATGCTCGGCGCGACAATCCAGCAGAACAGTTGTATCCTTTTTGCTGAGGCTGCAAGACTGAGATATTGTGCAGAGGCCCAATCAAAATCATTCAACAGCGAAGAAAATCAGAACTCATCTTCGATTATGTTTGAGACCTTAAAGCAGCAGTGTTCGCTGAATCCCGATAACCAGTCGCTGCAGTATGCTATGGGTTTGCTGCTAATGAAAAAGGGCCTGTTCGAAGGGGCTGGCGAGAGATTTGGAGAGGTTATCAGAAAAAATCAGACCCATTACCGGGCACACAGCAGGCTGGTATTTTGCTATGCGGAAAGAGGCGAAAGAGACAAGGCTCTTATGCATCTGGGAGCGGAGAATGATATCGGCCCGGAACTCCTTAATCTGCACTACAAAACATCGTTATTGTATTGCAGCCGAAGAAGCTTCTTAGATGCGCTAAAGACAACCAGAGACAGTCTCAAAGAAAACTTCGAATCGCAAAATACACTAACTACGATGAACGAGGTCCTTCAGAATATGGGGCTCATCGACAGGGCCTTTGCAGGCTGGAACCTTATCAGCGATATGGTAGATTACGCATCCGGCATCTGAAAGCTCAAATCAGCCGATTCCGGCTTAAATACCCGTATCTTGACCGAATACGCCTTAAAAAGCCCAGAAACACGAATGAAACATAACATATATTATGAGACGTTGAATATGGACTTGTTATAATTATCAATCAGCTTATAATCAGGATTAGCTTGTAATCGTATTCAGGTGTGTATAAGTATGACATATAACTTTATGGAGGTATGTAAAATGAAACGGATTGAAATTGGACTGATTATTTGTACTGCTGTGTTTATCGCTTTAGGCCTTTATGGCTGTAAAGGCCGCACCAGCACCAGTGCCGGCGTCGACGAGAACAAGCCGATAAGCGATGTTCAGGCCGAAGCCGACAAAATGAACGTCGAGCAGTTAAAAGCGATGGCAATGAAATACAAAGATGCCATAACTACCAAAAAGGACGAATTCGGAAAGAGCATGGAAAATCTTCAAGCAATTCCCGCAACCGAAAAGCTTGGCAAAGAAGCAACTGGAGCAACGCAGGATTCAGAGGCACTGATCAACTCCATAAAAGCTTTACAAGCGAGATTTCAAGTTTACTATGACAAATTGAAGGCGCAAGGCGGAGATGTCTCACAACTCAAAATTTGAATAAAGTAGAGGCTGAAAATGGCTTTTGAGTTGAAAAGTCCTGATTTTGAAAACAACGGTTTTATACCATCGCAATTTACCGCCCAGGGAGCTAATATATCCCCTGCCCTGCAATGGCATGACTCCCCTGCCGCAATACAAACGGTAAAATCAGGCCCGTAACATTGCCCTTTTGTCCCAAAACATCTCTTTTGCCATAAAAAGGCTTTTTTGTTGACATAAAAGCCGAATAATCTATAATAACTTAATATATGTTTAAGCTATTGTGGTCTGTTTTATCGTAAAGATATTTAATATTCAGCCTGACTAAATTGATGTGGAGTCGAGTCTATGAACAGGAAAGTACTTGTGATTTTGGGTTGTATGTTTTTTAGCAGTTTTGTTTCAGCACAAACGCTTGAAGATGACTGGAATGATTTTCTACATTATACGGTGATAGGTCGATTTGACCTTGCGGCCGGTTTTGCTCAGAAGATTATCGACAGTAATCCTGACCCACTGGCACTGCTGAATTTGAGTGAAGAAAACCCAAGGGGCTATGCAATAGTGGTCAAAGTTCACTCAAGCAACCCCGAGTTAGCCCCCCTGGCGGCACAGATTCTTGATATTATTGAAAAAGGACGTTTTGTCCGCCGAAGCGACCCTGAAATCATACTTGCGGAAATCAAAAGGCTCAGCAGTACTGTCCGCGGTAAATATACGGCGATTGAAAGATTGAAAAAGGCCGGCGAATACGCAATTCCATATATGCTTGACGCCCTGGGCGATGCGGGCCGTAAAGCCGAATTTGCAAATATCACTTCCGCCTTGGGCGAAATAGGAAGAACTGCAATCAGGCCCATGACAGCTTCACTTGCTATGGACGATTTGATAGTAAAAGGTGAAGTAATAAAGGCGCTTGGGAAAATAGGCTACCCCGAATCATTGGGCTATTTAAAATTCGTTGCTGAAAATGATTCTTCCGATCAGCTTCGTCAGCTTGCGATTGACAGTATGAGGCAGATTGATTCTGCAAGTGTAAATAAGACATCAGCGGAGCTCTTTTACGAACTGGCAGATGATTACTATTACAAGACTGATTCGCTGTCTGTCGGCGATGATGTAAACTCGGCAAATATCTGGTTCTGGGACAAAGAAGCAAAACGGCTTGTTAGAGAAGGCGTTGACAAGGCATATTTTTATGAGTTGATGGCGATGCGGTGCTCTGAATGGTCACTGCGTGCCGACCCTGATTTTGGCAGTGCGATTGCATCGTGGATTGCGGCCTTTTTCCGCGTTGAAAACACAGGTATTGGATACCCGAAATATTTTGGCCCAGGTCATGCTGATGCAATGACATATGCTACAACATTGGGCCCGGAGTATCTTCATCATGCCCTTGCCCGCGGAGTAAAAGATAAAGATGATGCAGTTGTGTTGGGCACAGTGGAGGCCCTTGCCAGAAACGCAGGCGAGAAATCGCTTATGCACAGGTTCCAAACCTCCCAGCCGTTAGTAGATGCTTTGACGTATGATAATCGGGCGGTTAAATTCACAGCCGCTATTGCTATCGCCCTTGCGGGACCTGTCGAGAAATTCAAAGAGAGTGAGTTTGTGGCGAACAATCTTGCTGATGCAATTTCAGTTTCTGCTGATGAAAGCTGGACACAGGACACTGCTGACATCTACGCTATCAGGGCCTGCCAGGCAATGCTGCAGCTTGCTCAGACAAAAAATAATGTCATAGATCTTTCGCTTGCCCTTGGCTCTCTCGTATCAGCTACCGGCGATTCAAGAGATGAGATAAAAATCTTTACCGCTAACATTTTAGCGTATCTGCCCAGTCCTGATGCGCAAAGGGCTATCGCTTCGCTGGTCACTTCTGCAAAGGTAAACGTTAATCTTCTGCTTGACGAGCAGATTGATAAGATATATTTGATTGTCCAGTCTACCGAGGCTGATGCCGATTTGCGGTCGTCTGCCGCTGCGGCCTTTGGAGCGTTAAATCTGCCAAGCAGAAAAGCAAAAGAATTGATACTCAACCAGGCGAAAATATAATAGGTTTTTGTGCTTCCGGCATTATCTAAATCATTAGCAATCAAATGCTTATTTTACCGTAACTGCCCTTTTTAAAGAGGTACGCAGGAATTTGTTTTTGATTGAAATTTAACGCTTTTACCCTTATATTGTGCCATAGATAGTAAGGTGACTGTTATGGCTAAAATTACCGAAAAAGACGGTAAGACTGGCGAAAGAAAGCGCAAAAACGCGATAGCGGATTTTGTCAGGGACCTTTCAACGGAACATAAGATGCTGATAGTCCTCAAGAGCCAGCTTTACGGCGGCAAATGGGAACCGATGTATCAGGATTTGAAGAATCGGCTGGAAGGCAAGCCTTATATATTTAAACTGGCAAACCGTATTAATGACGACGTAGAAAGAATCGAACAAATGAGACAGTTTGAGCAGCAGTATGGCGTGAATCTGTGCGATTATGTTGATTCTGTAGAATGACTTTTCAATATTAAACTTTTGTAAAATTTCAGGGAGAAAGAAATTGAAAAATTTTTGTTTAATCTGGCTGTTTGTTTTTGCTTTTCTAACATTTTTGCCGGCAACTTCCAATGCGCTTATCGATGAAAAA
>CAYTQR010000040.1:0-14938 GCA_964440045.1 uncultured Planctomycetaceae bacterium
TAACGTAAACGACCGGCTCGGGCATCTCGGATATCTGATTTTTTACCTTGCCGGGGCCGTATTCAGCGCTTTGGGACATATATTTGCCGCCTCGTTCTACGGCACCGGAGTTGCAACTCCGGTACTTGGCGCTTCCGGCGCCGTTGCAGCCGTTACCGGGGCATATCTGGTCCTGTTTCCGCAGACTCTTATAACTATCGTTTACTGGTTCTTCTTCATCGGAACTATGGAACTTCCTGCGATATATCTGATTTTGCTTAAAATGATTTTCATCGATAATATTATCGCAAGGTCTGCGCAGAATGTTGCCTACGATGCGCACCTGGCAGGTTATGCCTTTGGAATAGCGGCTGTAATGCTGCTGCTGGCGGCAAAGCTTATAGCTCCTGACCATCTTAATCTCTGGGCGATGCTGAAACGATGGAACCAAAGAAGAGTCTATCGAGATGTCGTTGCGGATACCGGCGACCCCTTTGCGCCGCCAGTCAGCAAAAAAATAAAATCCAAAGAAGTAAAAACCGAATCGCAAAGACAGAGAGAAGAAAAGACAGCGGCGATGCGGCAGGAAATTTTTACACGGATAAATCAGGGCAATCTCGCCGCTGCAACAGATTTGTATCTGGAACTGACCAAAGAAGATACCAGCCAGATTTTACCCAGGCAGGCTCTGCTCGATATAGCAAACCAGCTTATGTCTGCCGGCAAATGGACTGATGCGACAATAGCTTACGAAAATTTCCTGTCACGATACCAGGGCTCTGAGCATTGTGAGCAGGTTCAGCTTATGCTCGGCACTATTTATGCAAGATATCTTGACGACAAGAACAAGGCGCTCGATTATCTTAAAAAGGCCAAAGACAAGCTTGCCGATGCCGGCCAGAAAAAAATGTGCGCCGACGAAATCCAAAGGCTGCAGGGCTAAAGGCTTAAAAGAGGGGCAAAATTAAGATTTGACAACAATTCTGCTCCGGCGATAATTAGAGTAAAATCAGATATATCTGTTTAGAAAGGGCACAATATGAAGTCAAAAAGGACTGTTTTCTTAGCAGTAATAGTACTGGCCGTCTTTTTAACTGGCGCACAGGCCGAGTTGAAACCAGCGGCGATGAACTCACCAGAGCCGAAAATAGAGCCAAATAACGTCGAACTTCCGTATGTCGGCCAAATCACCAGCAGCCAGGTAAATGTCCGTTCAGGTGCCGGGATGAATTTCTATAGCTGCGGCAAGATAAGTACTCCTCAGAGAGTAATTGTCGTTGCACAAGAGTACAGCTGGAGCCAGATACTTCCTCCGCCGGGCAGTTTTTCATGGATTTTCAAACAGTATGTGCAAACCGATGCCAACAATCTACGGGTTGGCCTCGTAAATGCAGACAATGTTCGCGTATATGCCGGGTCAGATGAAGTGGAACCTATGCGTTCGGATACTGTTCAACTGCTGCTGGCAAGGGGACAAAAAGTACAAATTATCGGGGATGCGGTCGGCGACTACTACAAAATCACCCCGCCCCAGGGAGCAACCCTGTGGACGACCAGCCAATATATCAAATACATCCGAAGCGCAGATGAAATAGATATAAAAATCCCAAAAGTCGAGTTAGACCCAAGCAAGGCTGCAAGGCCGGATATGATTGTAGAACAAGTCGAGGCAAAAAACCGCTGGCTGGCACAATACTACAAAATGGAAAAACTGTTCGAAGATGAAAAAGTAAAACCGCTCGAAGACCAGAATTATTCAAAAATGAGAACTGAACTGGAAATACTGATTGCGGACCCAAACAGCGAAGATGCCGGCAACTACGCTAAATTCCTGCTCAAAGCAGTAGAGCGGTGCGAAATTGCGAAACAATCGCAAATTGAATTGCAGGAACATAAAGCCGAACTGGGAGAGAAACTGGGCGAAATAGAAAAGGATTGCAAAGAAAAACACGCTAATGTCTGTGATTCCGGCAAATACGCTGCAATGGGATTTTTTAAGCCATCAGCGGTATATGAAAAACAGCCGGAAATTAAACGATACTTAATCATCGACAGCGATAGCCGTCCAATCTGCTATGCAGAATCAGCCGTGGCAGATGCCAATTTGACCGATTATTACGACAAACGAGTCGGATTAATCGGTAAAATTACCGACGATAAGCAAAGTAACCTGGCGATGGTTAAATTCGACAAAATAGAACTGCTCGAAAAATAACGGCTAAAAAATAATTTTTGAAATAAAAAGCTCCTGAAAAAATCAGGAGTTTTTTTTGAAAACAACGGAAAGGTTTTGATAATGGGTAAAAAAGAAATTGCATCGATAATATTAATAGTTTTTCTTTGCTGCGTTTTCTGTGTGCAGAGGCTGGCAAAGATTAAAAGGAAAGAAATAGACACATCCGGTTTTGCCGACAGCAGAGGCCATTGGTACGGTGTCTACGAAAAAGATAACGTAATCAATCCATCGCCAAACCAGCCCTGTTATAAACCAACTCAAATAAAAGAAATTGCTGATAATATCCTTATCTATCAGAAAGACAATGGCGGCTGGCCCAAAAATTACGATATGCTGGCGATATTAACCGAAGAACAAAAAGACAAAATTGCCGGGGCAAAAAACGACCTTTGCACAACATTTGATAACAGCACAACATTTTCACAGATAGAATATCTGGCACAAGCCTACCAGATCACCAAAGTTGAAAAATATAAAGAGGCCTGTATAAGAGGAATAGATTTTACACTCTCGGCCCAATACGCCAACGGCGGCTGGCCGCAATTTTTTCCGCTAACATCAGACTACAAAAGACATATCACATTTAACGACGATGCTTTTGTGGGCATAATGAAAATGCTCAAGAACATAATAGACAACAAGCCGTATTATTCATTCCTCGATTCTACCCACAGGGAAAAGGTCAAAACCGCTTTTGACAAAGGACTCGACTGTATAATCAAATGCCAGATATACGATAACGACAGACTGACCCTCTGGTGCCAGCAGCACGATGAGAACGATTTTAGCCCGACGCAGGGCAGAGCCTATGAACTGCCGAGTATCTGCAACGGCGAAAGCTCCGGCGTAGTTCTGTTTTTGATGAGTTTGGAAAATCCGAGTAAAGAGGTTATTACTGCTGTGCAAAGTGCGGTCAAATGGTTCGAGGATTCTAAGATTTCATCAACAAGGGTTAAAACAATCGACGCCCCAAGGGTCAAATATCCGTTGAGAATTTCAACAACAGATAGAATCGTCGTCAAGGGCCCACAGGCCCCGCCTATATGGGCGAGGTTCTACGAACTCAAAACAAACAGGCCGTTATTTGCCGACAGGCGAGGCAAAGAGCTTTATTCACTTGCCGAGGTGGACAGGGAAAGACGCTGCGGCTACAGATATTACGTTTACCAGCCACAGGAAGTCCTCGATAAATACCCAGCCTGGCAGAAAAAATGGGCGCCGTGACACCCCCGCTGTCGCCAAAGGCTTCCATCTTTGCCAAAAGGCTACGAACGGACAAGATGGCGGGACAAGCAGGCGGCGGGCTGAATATTTTTTGATTATTCGGTTTCTTTTTCGTTAATCAGTTTGTAGAGTTCTTCGGCGTCATCGGCGTTTTGGAGTTTGTTTTTGAATTCCTCATCAAGCATTAGTCTGCTTATGCGCGCAAGCGCCTGGATGTGTGGGCCGGTTTTGTCTATCGGCGAGACGAGCAGGACGATAATATACACCGGCTTGGAGTCGATGCTCTGGAAATCAATCCCTTCTCGAGAAACGCCCAGGGCCATTACGAGATCTTTGACACCTTTGCATTTGCCGTGTGGAATCGCAATGCCTGCGCCGATGCCGGTGCTCCTTGTTTTCTCCCTGTCCAGTACGGCCTGGAGCACTTCATCCTTATCACCAAGCAGTTTGTTTTCATCGAGGAGTTCGACAAGTTCGGTTATCGCTGATTCTTTGTCCTTGCCCTCGAGCGGGACTTTTACACAGGCTGATTCAAGAATTTGTGTCAATAGCATTTCTAAAATCTCATTCTGAAAATCACAAAGAAAGGTTTAAAAAACAATAGAACAAAGAATTCTATAAGTTTTCGGCCGAAAAGGCAAATACTTTAATTTCATTTATACCGGGCATAGTAATTTGAATGTAACTCTTTATGGTTTAAGCGATTGCGATAGACTTTATATGATAATCATACAATCGCCATAGGAATAAAACCGATATTTTTGTTCGATTGCGTGTTTGTAGGCGGCAAGGATTTTGTCCAGGCCGGCAAAAGCAGCAACGAGAGCGAGGAGCGTCGATTTGGGCAGATGAAAGTTTGTGATAATGCAATCGGTGATTTTAAATTCAAAGCCGTTGGTTATGAAGAGATTCGTCCGGCCGGCTGCCGGTTTTACCTTTCTGCCGACAGCGATGGTCTCAAGGGTTCTGACGGTGGTGGTTCCGACGGCAATGATTTTACCGCCAGAAAGAATTGTGTTGTTTATGACATCTGCGTTTGCATCGTCGATGGAGAATTGCTCGCTGTGGATTTTATGTTCTTCAAGAGTTTGGGTTTTTACGGGCAGGAAAGTTCCGGCTCCGACGTGGAGGGTAAGCTGAGCGATATTTACTCCTTTAGCCCTGATTTGTTCGAGTATTTTTCCGGTGAAATGCAGTCCTGCTGTCGGAGCGGCAATTGCGCCGTCTTGCTGTGCGTAAACGGTCTGATAGCGATTGTGGTCAAGTTCGTGTTCTGATTGCGGCTGGGGTCTTTTTATGTAAGGCGGCAGGGGGGCAAAGCCGATGATTTGTAAAATCTCTTCAGCGGCAAGAGGAGAGTCTGGTTTGATGAGCCATTGGCCGGCGGAGAGTTTTTTTACTACGCAGGCGGGGCAGTATTGTTTTTTGTCCCTGTCGAGCAGGTACAGGGTTTGTTCTTCTTTAACGCGAGAGGAGTTTTTAAGCATTACCTTCCATTCGTCCTGCTGTTGAGTTAGAAAAAGGCCTTCTAAATGAGCGCCTGTGGTTTTTTGTGCGAAGAATTTAGCCGGTATGACCTTTGTATTGTTTATTACCAGACAGTCGCCTTTCTGCAAATAGGCGGTGATATTGCTGAAGGTGTCATCGTTTATAGAGCCGGTGGAACGGTTGAGAACAAGGAGTCTGCTGTCGGCCCTGTTTGGAGCTGGTTTTTGGGCGATAAGCTCGGCCGGCAGATAATAATTAAGGTTTTCGATGTCCATAAAGAATAAGTTATCAGACCTTGGGTGAAATGACAAAAAAATTTCACTGCGGTGGTTTGTAGAATAATCGTTTTTTTTGGGGCGCTGATTTTTTTATAAAAAGTCTGTGCGGATACTTTCCGATAAGAAGAGCGGAAGGCGGATTGATTTTCTTTTTTCAGGATGACGGTCAAATGAGCGCGACAGAGAACTATGAGCAGATGGCAAGTATGGTGGCATCACTGGGCAGGGGTGAAGTTGAACAGAAAATCAAGAATTTCAACAGCCGATTCAGGCTTGATTTTACGGACGAATACCTCAAAGGATTGACATTGGACCGCTTGAAACATATCCTCTTTGCCGCGTTATCGACCAAATTCAAAAGGCACAATTAATTTTTGCCCGGTCGGTGTTTTGTTTGTTGGGCAGGTTGTATTTTCTTGAATAATATAGTTCTGTCGTATATAAACCTGGCCGGAGTTGTTTATTATAATCTAAATAGGCAGTTATATGACCAAGGGCTTTGAAGATTTGCGAAATGGTGTTGTCCTGTCAGAGCTGGGAGGCTATGGCAACGGGTCGTTCTGTGCCCAATACGCCAAAGGAGCTGCTCTCGTTGTGATGGGCACATATATAATAGATTCTACTGAGGGTATCCATTATCCGCATGAGTTTATCTTCCGGCCGGGGGGAAATTATCAGTCATATCTTGCCGAGCACATAAAGGAGGCGAAGCAAAGCGGGGCAAAGGTTGCGGTAAGCGTGATTGGCTCCGAGCTAAAAGATGTTATTGATTTTCTGACTGCTGCGGAAAAGTCAGGCGCTGATTTTGTCTCGCTATGTGCGCATTCTGCGATGGAAATGTTTACCAAACAGGGTCTGGGCTATAAGCTGTGTATGCCGGAGAACAGGGCTAATCTGACCAGATGGGTAAGCGAGATTCTGTCTGCGACGAGCAAGCCTTTTATATTCAAGCCAGGTTCGGTGTGGCATGATTATATAGTTGAGTCTGTCAGTATAGCAGCAGAATTAGGTACGCCAATTGTGCACGCTAATCTTGGCCTTGCATTCGAGCCGGAGGCAATCGAAACGATAGGGAAGCTGTCGAAAGTTTTCGATTTTGTAATAGCAGGAGGCGGGATAACCGGTATCGATGGCGCCAGAAAGGTATTAGAAGCAGGAGCAGGGGCGGTATCGGTGGCAAAGGCGGCTATACAAGACCAGAATTTCATCGAGCAGCTGGGAAAAGAGTTAAGAGGATAAGCTTTCCACATTAGCGCAATAAAAAAGGCTCAGGTTTTTCCTGAGCCTTCTGAAGCAAAACCCTTCGTTATTCATTATATAGAACTATTGGGTTATAAAAAAAACATCTTGCTTCAGTCGAACCAAAACCACATATAAGAAAAAAAGAGCATGAATACTATGTGTATTATACACGAAGGGGCTATTTTTGCAATAGTTTTTTTTATTTTTTGTGAAAATATTTAAAAAAGTTGCCAAAAGACGATTGTTCTGGTAGATATTAGCAGGTTTTTTCGCAAAATTAGTTCAAAAAGCAGGAGTAGCTGTAAATAGAGGACTAATCTTATCTGGATTTAAATTTATGTTAGCTCGTCTTTTTAGTGTGACACTTGATGGTATAGAGGGAATAATCTGCGAGGTTGAGGTTCATGTAACCCGTGGTGGGTTTGAAAAATCACTTATTGTCGGTCTGCCGGATACGGCGGTTAAAGAAAGTATCGAGCGGGTCCAAAGCGCGATAACCAATTCAGGATATAACTATCCAAAGACCAAAAGCGTAATCAATCTTGCTCCTGCTGATGTCAAAAAGGTTGGGCCTGCGTTTGATTTACCGATAGCATTAGGGGTTTTGTTAGGCTCAAAGGCAATAGAAAGCGATTGTGTTAAAGATTTTGTTATTGTCGGCGAACTTGCGCTGGACGGCAGGGTGCGGGGCGTCAACGGCGTGTTGAATATGGCAATGGCGGCGGCGGAAAAAGGGTTTAAGAAAATGATTGTTCCGCTTGACAATGTTCGCGAAGCTGCGGTTGTCGAAGGTATCGAAGTTTTCGGAACAGGGTCTCTGGCTCAGACGGCGGCATTTGTTTCCGGCAAACTGCTGCTGGAAGCGGCGCAGGTTGATATTGAAAAACTCCTTGCCCAGGAAGGGGCTTATGAGGTTGATTTTGCCGAGGTCAAGGGTCAGGAAGCTGTCAAGCGTGCGCTTACGATAGCGGCGGCAGGAGGGCATAATATATTGATGATAGGTCCGCCGGGGGCTGGCAAAACGATGCTTGCTCAAAGGCTTGCAACGATTTTACCGCCGCTGGGATTAGCTGAATCGCTTGAGACGACGCGGGTTTATTCGTCGGTTGGCCAGCTTGACGGCAAGGCAATGATGGCGGTAAGGCCGGTGAGGATGCCTCATCATTCGGCGTCCGCCCCTGCACTGGTAGGCGGGGGCACTAACCCGCGATGCGGAGAATTATCATTAGCCCATAACGGCATTTTGTTTCTCGATGAATTTGCCGAATTTCCAAGGCATGTTTTAGAGATGATTCGCCAGCCTTTGGAGGATAAAAAGATAACAGTTTCGCGTGCGAAAGGCTCGGTTACCTTTCCAGCTAATTTTATGCTCGTGGCGGCGATGAATCCGTGTCCGTGCGGATATTTCGGTTCAAGGCAGAAACGATGCAAATGTACGCCGAACCAGATTGAACGGTATCTGGCCAAGATATCCGGGCCGATGCTTGACAGGATTGATATTCATATCGAAGTGCCGACGGTTAGTTTCAGTAAGCTGCGGTCCAGGCAAAGCTCTAACAGCTCAGCGGTGATAGGAGAGCAGGTGATATCTGCCAGGGAAATTCAAAGAGCCAGATTCGGCGAAGATAAGACTACTTCCAATGCTACGATGACGCATAAGCAGGTGAATAAATATTGTTTTTTGAATGAGCCTGCTGAGATGGTCTTAAAAAATGCTATGACCGAATTCGGCTTGTCAGCAAGGGCACACGATAAAATCTGCAAGGTCGGACGGACTATCGCGGATTTGGAAGGAAAAGAAAATATCATCGCCGAGCATATAGCAGAGGCGGTAAGCTATAGGAAATTAGACAGAAGTCTGTAACGAAAATTAAAAATCGAAATTAGCGGTAAGATTATGCGGAGTTTTTTAAATTGTATTCCCTGTTTTGTTCGTCAGGCGATTGATTCGGCAAGATTGGCTACCGATGATGAAAAAATTCACGAACAGGTGGTTCGAGAGGTTCTTGGTTTGATAGCTGATTTGGATATGAGCCAAAGCCCGCCTGCAATCGCCCAGCAAATACACCGCTTGATTCGCAAAATTGTTGATAATGATGACCCGTATCGTGAACTGAAACAGCGATATAACCACTTGGCGATGAGGATATGCGATGAATTCAGGGATACCGTAAAAACTTCCAAAGACCCGCTGAAAACCGCAGTCAAGCTGGCTATCGCAGGCAACATTATTGATTTAGGCGCTAAAAGCTCGATAAAGGAATCGGAAATTGAGGATGTGATTAAAGGTTGCCTGGCGGTTGATTTTGACAGCGGAATAATAGAAGATTTTAAAGATGCGATAAATCGGTCCAAACGGATACTCTATTTGTCAGATAATGCCGGCGAGATAGCATTTGACCGTTTGTTGATTGAGCAGATGCCTGTCGAGAAAATTACTTTGGTTGTCAAGGGTTTTGCGGTTATAAATGATGCTACGATGGAAGATGCTGAAGCTGTTGGCTTAACCGGGATAGTGAAAGTAATCGATAATGGTTCAGATGCACCGGGGACAATTTTGGAAAGCTGTTCGCAGGCCTTTCGCGAGCGTTTTGAAAATGCCGATTTGATAATAGCCAAGGGGCAGGGTAATTACGAGACGTTGAGTGATGTGGACAAGAATATTTTCTTTATCTTAAAGGTTAAATGCCCCATAGTTGCCAGAGACTTCGGCTGTGAAGTCGGCAAAATGATTGTAAAAAAGAGCAACGCATTTATCGAGAAGGGTTAGTTGCAAATTAGAAAGGCACCGGCAATGGAAGTTTTAGTTAAGTATGAAAGTGGATTCCGGTTTTCGGCTGTCTGTAGAGGGCATACTGTTACGACCGGGCGTGGTGAGGATGACCATAACGAACGTGACGGGATGTGGCCTGCCCAGCTTTTCGAGGCATCGATAGGAATGTGCATCGGCGGTCACGTCGCCAAGTTTTGCAAAGAACAGGGTATTTCCTATGATAATATAACGATTGAGTTGAGCCGTCGTATACAGGCTGATCCTTCTTGTACCACAAGAATTAATGCCAAAATCAATCTTGATACGGAACTATCCGCCGAACAAAGGCAGGGTATTCTAAAAGAAGCTGATTGCTGCCATATAACCAACAGTATCAGGAAAGGGATGCAAATTGTTTGTTCTTTTGGTGATGCCGGGGCGGCCGATGCGAAAAAATAATTTAACAGTGAGAATAAACGATGCCGATATTTGAATACAAATGTAATAAATGCGGGCACAAAACGGAATTTTTGGAAAAGAGTGATGACAAGAACAACCACGTTTGCGAAAAGTGTGGAAGTTCGGATATGCGAAAACTATTTTCAGGATTTTCCGTTGGGCGAAGCAGCCAGAAAAGTGATTTCTGTCCAACCGGTACCTGTCCTCTTTCTTAGGAAGAAAAGGCTTAAAGGCTGAGAAATGAAAAAAGATGACGCTGACTTTATGGAAAGGATAAGTCTTGATATAGAGACTCGCCGTGTGGCATGTAAAGTTCTTGATGTAGATGAAATGGCAGACAAAGACCAGCTAAAGAAAGCCTATCGGCGAGTTGCAGTGAAATTTCACCCTGATAAAAACTTAAACGATGCTGATGCAAATAAAAAATTTACATTGGTCAAATGTGCATACGAGCTTTTAGCAGAGGATAAACCCTGCCCTGAGTTGTTAGAGGAGATAAATTCCTGGCCCGGCGTTCCTGAAGATGATAAATATAAGCTCGATAATCCCTGGGGTCATTTTCTGTGGTGGCGCGAAAAGTTTTTCGGGCCAATATAGGATTTGCCGGTATGGAAAAGTATTTGCAATCATGTAAATCGGAATTTTGGAAAGAGGTCTTCAAAACAGAGTTAGACTATATTCTACACTGGTTGGAAGGGACTAAAGACGTTCTAAGCGTTGGCTGCGGTCCTGCGATTATAGAAACAGGTTTGGCTGAGAATGGTTTTAACGTTACCGGCCTGGATGTTTCCAAGGAGGCTTTGGACCAGGCGCCGGATAATATAAGAACAGTAGCAGGTCCGGCAGAAAAAATGGGCTTCGCAGATTACAATTTTGATGCGGTTGTTTATGTGGCCTCTCTTCAGTTTATTGAAGGATATAAACAAGCCATTAAAGAGACCGCTCGTGTTCTTAAATCGGGCGGCAAACTGCTGGTTATGCTCCTTAATCCGCAGTCCGAATTTTTCAAAGAAAAAATCAAAAATCCAGACTCCTATATAAACAAGATTAAACATACGGATTTGAAGAAGATTGAAAAAGCAATTACAGAGTATTTTTCTATTAAAACCGAATATTTTTTGGGAATCAGAGGGACAGAAATATTCCAAAGCAGGGATTCTAATCTGGCGAGCCTTTATATTATAAAGGGAACAAAGAAGCAATATGGATAAAAGCACCGGATAAGATTATTTTCATTTTAGGTATTGCTAATGAGTGCTATGAGGTTACCTGACAACTTTTACGACAAGATTAAACCACGTTTGCATCGTCGTATCGGCAAAGAGCTGCATTTAGCTTATCGTGTGCTCGATTTGGGCTGTGGAGCATGTGAGCTTGGGCGGTACTTATCCGAGACCTATGGTCAAAAAGTTACAGGAGTAGATATTTTAGGCGATGGTTTCCCAAAAAATCGAAGTATCGCCAAAAATACTAAGCGTGTTCGTTGTATTCGTAAAGATGCAACTCGACTTGGTTTTATTCGAAGCAAAACAATAGATGCGGTAGTAATATTTTGGGCTTTGCATGAGATGGAAAAGCCTCAATCAGTTCTGCGGGAAGCCCGGCGTGTTTTGCGGCCGGGCGGCAAAATAATCATTGTTGAGTTTCCTCGCAATTCATTAGCCCAAAAACTGTGGGACGAGGATTATTATACCGGCAGACAATTAGTGGATTTTCTCCGTAAGGCCGGGTTTAAGGAAATTCGTGCTAAAAAAATTGAGCGTAAACAAATCCTTTGGGTCGAAAGCTATAACGCCTAAACAATCATAGTTATATCTAAAAACTTTTACAGGCAGCTTATTTTGCCGGGTTGGCGGGGTTTTTTACCTTTTGGAAAATCGAGGGCTTTTCCCTGTTGAATTTCAGGCCTCTGCCGGTATGTATTCGGTTTTCCTCAGACAAAAATTCGATATGCTGCAGCAGGCCCCATGCGGTGTTCTGCCAGCTCATCTGATAACCTCTCTGATGAGCCTGTTTTTCCATAAGCAGTCTTTTTTGTTTGTTGAAAACAAGATAATCCAACGCCTCAGCGATTTGCTCAACTCCCTGCTCGCCGGGGTCTATCAGGATTCCTCTTGCGTGTCTTCCTATGACGATACCGGCCGGGCATTTCTGATTCGAATGGATAAGCTCAAGAGCGTAACGGAATTTCGTCGCCACAGCGACCCTTCCAGAGCCGAGAGTATCAGCCAGGATGCCGCTGGAAATTTGCTGCGTATTCAGATACGGCAAAAGCATAACATTCGTAGCGCCGTAAAGTTCGAGGAGCATTTTTTCGTCAAGAAAAGCATCAAGAAAAACAACATCATATTCATCGAATTTGACGTCCCGGAGAGTATTGACAGTGCACCATCTGACGTTTGATTCTTTAAGAGTATTGTTGAGGGTTTCCTGGAACTGCCGATAAGCCTCGCCGTTTTCGGTTTTGACAAAATCCGGGTGACACTGACCTGCTATGAGGTAGACAATCGAGTTTCGCTGGGAGGTTGTGCAGGATTCGGCAAGTAATCTGCCTAACGCTTTTATTCCGAACTGGACGCCTTTATCCGGCGACAAAAGGCCAATCGTAGTTATGAGGAAATGGTTTTTAAGGCCGAGCCTTTCCTTTATCGTAAGGCGGTCGAATTGCGAAGGATGGGTCATTCTTATGCCGTGGTCTATGTGTTTTAACTTATTGTTTTCAATCTTATAAATTGGCGATTTGAGAAGCTGGATAGCACTTTCTGTTGTAACTATAAGACCATCACTGTAGCAGGCAAGGTCCTGGATAACTTTTTTCTGATGTTCGGTAGGGTTGTCCAGAACGGTGTGGAGGTAGACAAGTGTTATCAGGCCTTTTTCGCTAAAAGCCTTTGCCATATTGACGTAATTTGTACCTTCGCCATCATTGCCTTTATCGTCAGGGTCGAGGCCGAATTCGTGCTGCAGGAGTATGACAGTTTTGTTTTCACTTTCCCCGTCGCGGGCGATGATGTCTTTTGTCGCATATTTCCAGGATTGCGGTTCGTATTGGCGAATAATCAAATCGACGGGTATGTTATACGGCAGATTTTCCTTGTCGATAGCGGCGATTCTTATATGGCCCACTTCTCCGGTGAAATGCTCAAGAGCGTTTGCAAGGTCTCTGCTGAAAGTTCCGACGCCGCATCTTCTTGGGGGATAAGTACCGACTATACGAATATTATACGGCATGGTTTATCTTCCTTATTTCATCAAAGAACGGCGTTTTTCTTGTTTCGGTGCAATGGGCAGCATAAAGATACATTGCGGCCGACCAGCTTTGCCAGTCCTGTCCGCAGGGTGCGCCGTCCTGTGCCTTGTGCCATTCGTTGAAACCGAAATCGACTTCGGCTGCTCTACTGTGCCGGATTAGATTAGTAAGAGCGACGAGTTTTTTCTCGGCAAGCTTGTATCTTCCGGCGGCGACGAGAGCGGCGATATAAAATCCGCAGATAAACGGCCAGATTCCGCCGTTATGATATTCGCCCGGCTGATTATATTTTTCATATCGCTTCACCCAATCGGGCTCGTCGGGGCGAATATACGGAAAAAAATTCGGCGGCAAATCTACCGCAAGGTCTTGGTTGGTCTTTAGATTTTTACATTCGGTCTCTATCCAGATAACAATTTCCTTTGCACGGGTTTTCGAGGCTATGCCCGAAAGAATTGCCAGACTGTTGCCGAGCAAATCGAATCGTTCGCTTCTGTAAACTTTGTACGACCACATTGCATAGTAAGGTTTATATTTAAGGACGAGTCCTTCGTGGACGTGGCGACTCTGGCGTTCGGCCATAATAGCAAAACGTCCCATTTCCTGCTGTAGCTGAGCGGCCTTTTCGTAGAGGCCGAAAAGTTTTAAATAAGTATAGACAACGGTATTTACATAAAGGCCGTAGCCGAGTACCCACTGCTCGTCGCGCCAGTCGCTTGTGGGAAGCTGGGCGACGATAAGCCTGTCGGAAGGACTCTGATATTCCATCCACTGCATCGCTTTGCCGACGGCTTCTTTAAGAAAAGGTTCATCGCCGGTTGCCTTTCGGTATAAAGCGACAGCCATAAGAAAGAGCGGAGTAGTATCGCTTGCACCGCGATCTTTCTTGTCGTGGACAAGCGACGGAATATGTCCGTGCTGACTTTGGTTGTTGGCGAGAGTTTCGAGTACGCGTTTGAACGATTTCAAGAGTTTTTTCTCTTGTGATATCAATACACCGAGCGAGCAAACCATCAAATCGCGGGTATAAGGTTCAGGATAGCCCCAGCCGGCAGTTCTGGGCAGGCCTCGATACGGGCCGTGATTGTTGTGCAGCAAAACTTTCAATGCCGCCTGTTTGGCGTGAGTTATGAGTTTTTGCTCTTTTCTTTCCATTTAACTGATGCCAAGTCTTTCGGAGACGATTTTTACGAATTTCTTTGCGACGACCCTGTAATCGTAATTTTCAACGGCTCTTTCTCTGCCGGCCCGTCCCATTTTATCACGAAGCTGTGCATCGTTCATAAGCTCGGTCAGATAATTGGCGATATCGTGAATGCTTGCGCGGTAATCAACGATCCTCGGTCTTTTGAAGACGACCTTGCTGCCGGGCTGGTGGCCCGATTCAGTGTCAGCAATAGTTTCTCTTAAACGTATTTCCTGAGCAACATCAGCGAGAAACGCGGTTTTGCCTTGTATCATTGTATCGAGCAGGCCCATTGCCTTTATGCCTATTACGGGTTTGCCGCAGGCATTTGCCTCGACCTGAATCATTCCGAAACCCTCGAGCCTTGACGGAGCGGCGTAGATATCGCAGGCGGCAACAAGATAAGGCATAAAGTTTCTCGATATTCTGCTTGCTGTGTAAATTACGTTTTTTTCAATTCCAAGATGAGTCGCAAGCTGCATATCAGAAAGATTTTGCTGCTCGGTTCGCGGCTGGGGCCAGACTTTACAGACGTATTTCCAGTCGGGAGATTTGGTATCAATAATCGCAAGGGCCTGCATAACTTCCTGCGAACCTTTCGAGGCTGCATCACCGCCGATAGTAAGTATCATTAGCTGGTCGTCAGAGACTCCGAGAGCCTCTCTTACTGTGCGTATTTTGGGGTCATTCTTGGCACGAGGACAGAATGTATCTGTATCACAGCCGACCGGCAGGACCTCGATGTTTTTACCGCTCAGACCGTCGCGTTTATAAACTTTTTTGACCCAGTTGGAAGTTACAAGTATCAGAGGCAAATCTTCGAGTATTTCCCTGTAATTGGCGA